>JAJDNC010000078.1 GCA_022340865.1 Gemmatimonadota bacterium | reverse complement strand
TGCGTGTTGAACTCCGTGTTGTCGTGCTGGATCTCCACGCGCTCCGACGTCACCGTGAGGCCCTCCAGCGGTACCGGCGCCGCCTCCATCTGCACGTCCAGCACCGTCGAGGAGCTCCCCGACACGCTCACGTGCTCCTCGAGGTACGGACGGTATCCGTACGCCTGCACCCGCACCTGGTACGTGCCCGGGAGCACCGCGGCGAAGCGGGCCGCACCGCGCTGGTCCGTGTCCATGCGTCGCCACACCGTGTCGCGCTGCACGACCTCCACGGTGGCGTGGGCGATGGGCCCCTGCTTGCCGCTCACCCGCACGAACAGGATGCCCTGGGCGGAGAGGCCGCCGCCGATGGCGGGGTACAGAAGGGTCAGGGCCACGATGAGCCCGAAGCAACGGCCCGACCGCGCGTGAGCGTTCATTCCTGGGTCCTCCAGAAGCTCGGATGACGGCGGAGTCCTCCGCTTCCGGCTCCACGGCTACCGTCGACATACGAGTCGGCCCTGCGCGGTGTGACGGTTCCGGCTGCTGGTGCCGGGTGCACCGGCCACCGCCGCAGGCGAATCAGCGGCGTCGGGTGACGGGAGGGCGGTGATCCCGGGAGATGCCTGCCAGCGCAGGCGCGGGGACCATCGGGAGACGAACATCCCGCCCGGGAGGGGCGGGACGAGTGTGGCATGGCTGCAGCCCTCCCAGTGAATGCAAGGAAGGCCGATTCAAGACTACGTGACGGAGCGCGACTCAGGCGTAGGGGTGTTCCTGCTCCGCTTGTGGGGAAATGGCCCGGTCCAGCGGACCCCACGCCTCGTGCCGGTGCGCTCGGTCCCCGAGGGAGCTCGCGTCCTGCGGCCGCCCTCTTCTACTCCCCGCGTAGCGCCACCGCCGGCGGTGTCCTCGCCGCTCGCTCCGCCGGGATGATGCTGGCCAGGCCCGCCACCGCCAGGAAGACCGCCGATACGCCCACCAGGGTGAGGGGATCCAGCGGCTTCACGCCGAAGAGCAGGGAGCGGAGGAGACCCGACAGCGCGACGGCCGCGGCGAGCCCCACCACCACCCCGGTCGCAGCCAGCACCATGCCGTGCGACAGGAAGATCTTCCGTACCACGCCGGCGTCCGCCCCCAGGGCGAAGCGCACGCCCATCTCGGCGGTGCGCTGCGTCGCCACGTACGAGAGGACGCCGTAGATGCCCACGGACCCCAGGAACAGAGCGATGAGCGCAGCCAGGAGGAGGAGGGACATGGTGAACGTCGTGCGGCTCATGGAGTCGTCGACGATGTTCTGGAGCGTCCGGACGTTGGTGATGGGGATGTCGGGGTCCATCGACTCGACGGCCTTGCGGATCGCCGGGACCAGGGCGGTTGGATCCCTGTCGGTGCGCACCGCCATCATGATCGCGCGCACGCTGCCGCCCACGGAGTCCAGCATGGGCTTGTAGGCGATCTGCTCCACGGGCATCTGCAACCCGCGATCGTGCACGTTCGCCGCCACGCCCACGGTGTGGGCCGGTGCACCTCCGATGGTGATGCGCTTGTTCAGCGCGCTGACGTCGGGCCAGAACTCCTTCTTGAACGACTCGCTGATGACGAGCGTGCCCGTGCGCGCATTGTTGTCGTCGTCCGTGAACCCGCGCCCCTCCACGATGGGGATCCCCATGGTCTTGAAGTATCCCGGCAGCACCCGCCGGAAGTGGAACGCGTGGGGGAACTCACCCTGGGCAGTCGGAAACTCGTCGATGGCGGCGGTGATGTAGGCGCCCCCGCCGGTGAGGGGGAGGGCGTCGATCCCGGACGCCGACGTGACGCCGGGGATGGCCTCCAGCTTCTGCTGGAGCTGGGTGTAGAACTGGGCGATGGGCTCTCCGGGCGCGTACTTGGCCGGCGTGGGGGAGAGACGGAAGGTCATCACGCCCTTCGGGTTGAACCCCGGGTCCACCGACCGGAGCGCGGCGTAGCTGCGGACCATCAGCCCCGAGCCCACCAGCAGAACCAGGGCCAGCGCCACCTGGAGCACCACCAGGACGCTGCGCACGTGGAGGCGCTGCTTGCCCACGGTGGAGCCCCGGCCCGCGTCGTTCAGGGTGAGCAGCACCTTGTTCGCGCTCACCCTGACGGCGGGGAGGAAGGCGAGGAGAAGAGCCGCCACCACGGAGATGCCCAGCGTATAGAGGAGCACGGTCCTGTCGATGCCGATGGCGTCCAGGCGAGGCACGCTCGCCGGCGCGGCGGCCACCAGCGCGCGCGTTCCCGCATAGGCCAACCCCACACCGATGACGCCGCCGGCGAAGGCCAGCACCCCGCTCTCCACCAGGACGTACCGCATGAGCCGCCCGCGTCCCGAGCCGAGAGCCAGACGCACGGCGTTCTCTTTGGTGCGGGACTCCGCACGGACCAGCAGCAGGTTGGTGACGTTGCCGCACGCGATGAGGAGCACGAACGCCACGGTCCCCAGGAGGATGAGGAGGGGCGTCCTGGCCTCACCCACCAGACCGTCGCGCAGCGTCCTGACCCGGGCCTTCCCGCTGAAGACTCCGGTCATCCACACCGGACCGTACCCGGCTTCGGGGAAACGGGCGATGAGGCTCTCGGCGTCGGAGACGGCCTGCGCGATGGTCACGCCGGGCTTCAGGCGGGCGATGCCCTCGAGGTGATGGCCTCCGAAGTTCTCGCTGGCCGGGTCGAGCTGGCGGGCGAACCAGACGTCCGTTTCCGGCGTGGGGAAGTCGTAGCCCTGCGGCATGACCCCGATGACCTCGAACTTCACCCCGTTCAGCTCGATGTTCTGCCCCACGACCTTGGGGTCCGAGCCGTACCGGTCCCTCCACAGCCCCTGGCTGAGGAGCGCGACCCGGGGGCCGTTGGGGACGTCCTCTTCAGCTGCGGGAAGGCGACCGATGACGGGTTGCGTGCCGAGGAGCTCGAAGGCGCTCCGGCTCATGGCCGCCACGTTGACCTGGACGGGTGGGCCGTCGCCGGTGAGGGGCCACTGGATGTTGCCCCCCTCGTACCCGCCGAACTCCTGGAACGCGCGGTTGTTGTTGACGAAGTGCCAGTAGCCCCGGTCCGAGAAGGGGATCCACGGAGGCCGCCCCGGGCCGGGGCGCACGCCCGCCTCTACGCTGACGAGCCTGTCGGCGTGGGGGTAGGGAAGGGGCCGGATTAGGACCCCGTTCACCACCGAGAAGATGGCCGTGTTCGCACCGATGGCCACGGCGAGCGTGAGCACCGTCACGATGGTGAACGCGCGCTCCTTGGCGAGCACACGCAGCGCCACCCGGAGCTCCTGAAGCAACGAGGACATCATCCCAACCTCCCAAGCACGGATCCCGGATCGTCCACCAGGGTCTGGATGGCGGTGACGACAGCTGTGGTTATTTGGCCCTTGAGTTTCCGGAGGTCAAGGGGCGCGCCCCATGGGCCTGCACGCGCTCCGTTGCCCTGTTTCCTCGCGGATATGGCCCTCGATACGGGCGCCCCGCTACGTTTGCCGGCACCGAGACCTCTCCATCGCTTCCGGCACGGCCGAAGTACGAGAGAAGTCCGGAGATTCTTCGTGGGTCCATGGATGCCAGGGAGCTCGTCGTCGGTCGTGATCCGTCGCCTGCAGCAACACGACCTCCACCTCTATCGCGCCATCCGCACCGAAGCCCTCGCCACCGAGCCCGACGCCTTCGGCGAGACCCTCGAGGCGTTCGCGGGCCGCACGGAGGAGGAGCTGCGCGATTGGTTCACTCGGCACGTAGGTGCCCGGGACGCGGTCATCCTCGTGAAGGAGCGTGACGGTGTGCCGGTGGGGATGTGTGGGTGCGGCCTGTACCACCTGGATCCCCGGGACGGATATCTCTGGGGGATGTTCGTGTCTCCTTCGGCGCGGAGGCAGGGAGTGGGCGCCGCGCTGCTCCGCGAGGCGGTGGCGTTCCTCCGGCCGCTGGGGGTGAGGCGCATGAGGGCGAGAGTCACCGCGTCGAACCGCGGGGCCGTCGAGTTCTACCGACGTGCGGGCTTCGCCGTCGGTCCGCCCGAGGAGAGGCTCCGCGAGGGGTCGGAGATCCCCGTTCACGCCATCGAGCTGGATCTTCGGGATCTGGGTCGCGCGGGAGCACGCGGAGCATGAGAGACGCCGGGGGAACCACGACGTGAAGCGAGTCTGGCTGTGGTGGAGCTCGGGCAAGGACAGCGCCTGGTCGCTGCACGTTCTCCGGCGGGAGCCCGACGTCGTCGTCGAGAGGCTCGTCACCACGGTCACCCGCCGCTTCGACCGGGTGGCCATCCACGGAACACGGGCCTCGGTCCTGGAGGCACAGAGCGCCGGGCTCGAGATTCCGCTTCTGCGTATCGATCTCCCTTTCCCGTGCTCGAACGCCGAGTACGAGGCGGCGGTGGAGCCCGTGCTCCGGGAAGCGCGCGACCACGGGGTGGACTTCATGGCCTTCGGGGATCTCTTCCTGGAAGACGTACGCTCGTATCGGGAGGAGCTCCTGGACGGGTCCGGGATCGAGCCCCTCTTTCCCATCTGGGGGCGCGACACGGCGCGCCTCGCCCGGGAGATCGTGGACGCCGGGATCGAGGCGTATCTGACGTGCGTCGACCCCGCCTCCCTGGACGCGAGGCTGGCCGGGGTGCGCTACGATCACGCCTTCCTGGACGCGCTTCCACGGGACGTGGATCCTTGCGGCGAGCGGGGGGAGTTCCACACCGTCGTGGCGGCGGGGCCCATGTTCCGGAGGCGCCTCGACGTGCGCATCGGCGAGGTCGTCGAGCGGAGCGGGTTCGTATACGCGGACGTGCTGCCGGAGGGTTGAGCGTGGGTTCCACCGTTTGCCGCTGGCACGTTTCCGTCGCGACGTGGCTGACTGCCACCGCGGTCTTCGTCACGCGCCCGTCCATCCTCGCCGCGCAGGCACCGCCAGCCCGGTGGACGGTCGACCCCACGCCGACGGTGAGCATCGGTGAGGCGCAGGGTCCGCCGGAGTACCTCCTGGACAGCCCGAGGGAAGTCACCGTGCTCGCCCATGGCACCATCGTCATCCAGAACAGCTTTCGCGGCGTCTTCGAGATCCGCTACTACGACGCCCGCGGCAAGTACCTGCGGACGGTGAGCCGCTGGGGTGAGGGGCCGTACGAGTTCCACGCGAGAACGTGGGCGCACCGCCTGGGCCCCGACTCCCTTCTGGTCCTGGACAACGGCGGGCGCTTCGCGGTTTTCGGCCCGCGCGGCGAGCCCGTGCGTGAGGGCCGCCTCGACGTCCAGGCGCTTCAGCCCGTCGGGGTGACGGTGCGCGTGGACGACCACCACCTCGCGGTGCTGCGCTCGAACGGGAAGCCCGGGATCCCATCCGGGATGGTCCGCGGCAGCGCGGACGTCCTGTTCTTGAATCTGGACACGGGCGAGGCGGAAAGGGTGGGCACCCTGCCGGACCGCACCGCGTTCTTCCAGCGCGCTGGGCGGGGCGTCTGGATCTACCAGTCTCCCTTCGCGCCGGAGGGCTTCATCGCGGGAGGGGGAGGCCTGCTCTGGATGGGGGACTCCGCCGCCGACTCCATCGTCGCCTACCGCCCCGGCGTGAGGGGCCCGGTCCGCACGGTCCACGTCGGCTTCCCACGGGTTCGCGTCACGCGCGAGGACCGGAGCCGCCTTCGCGACCTGTTCTCGCACTTCTCCGGGGACAGGGGGAAGCGCTGGGCGCGCTACGCGAGGTCCATGGACTTCCCGGATGTGATGCCCCGATTCGGCCGTCTGGAGGTCGACCGAGACGGGAACCTCTGGGTGCAGGAGTACGAGGTCCCGTGGAAGGAAGGCTCGCAACACTGGGAGGTCTACTCGGAGGCGGGAGCGCACATCGCGGATGTCTCCGTGCCGGTGCCTGCTCTCTCGTGGTGTGCCCGTGGGGGGACGGGACCGTGCTACCTCCGGCAGGCGCCCCTGGAGATCGGCGACGACTACATCCTCGTGGCCGAGAGAGGCCCCATGGACGTGTTCGTCGTGCGGGAGTTCGCCATCCACAAGGGACGCTGAGGCGGGGCGCGCTTCCGCGCCTACGCCCGCAGCGTCTCCACGGGATCCGTCCTCATGGCGCTGCGTGCCGGCACCACACACGCCAGCAGGCCCACGAGGAGCAGCGTGCCGACGATGGCCAGGTATACGACGGGGTCGGTGAGGCTCACGCCGAAGGTCACCACCGAGAGGGGCCGGGCCATGAGGAAGCCGAGCCCCAGGCCCAGGACGAGGCCCACCCCCACCTGCGCAGCGCCCCTCCTCAGCACGATGGTCATGATCTGCCGGGGGCCGGCGCCCATGGCCATGCGCACCCCCATCTCCTGACGGCGCTGGGTGACCGAGAAGGCCATGATGCCGTAGAGGCCCACCGAGGCCATGATCAGCGCCGTCACTCCGAAGATGACGAAGACCGAGCCGAAGAGGCCGAAGAACCAGGTGGCGGTCTGGATGGCCCGGGGCATGGGGGCGACGTCGTAGACCGGGAGGTTCGGGTCCAGCCCGGAGACCACCGCCCGCAGGCGGGGCGCGAAGGCCGCGGGGGCGCCCCGGGTGCGCACGGCGACGCTCAGCGTGCGGTAGGCCAGGGTGGCCGGCGGCAGGTACAGCTCCTCCGGTGGCACACGGTCGTCGCCGATGCCCCCCACGCCGCCACCGATGTGGAGGTCGGGCACGACGCCCACGATGCGCACCCACGGCGCGCTGGAGGCGCCGCGGCCGAGGCGTATGCGCTGTCCCAGGGGGTCGCGGGGGCCGAGCATCTTGCGGGCGAAGCTCTGGTTGACGATGGCCACGGGATCGGAGGCGTCCCACACCTCGCTGGGCTGGAAGGCCCGACCCCGGAGCATGCGCACCTCCATCGTCCTGAAGAACCCGTCGGTGACCACGCTCCCGTTGGTGACGGGGTAGTCGCGGTCCTCCGGGTAGCTCGTGCCTTCCACGGCGACGGCCCACTGCTCGGCTCCCAGGGAGGGGAGGCCGGAGGCGAGGGCGACGGACTCGGCGCCGGGCTCGGCACGGATGCGCTCCTGCAGGTCCTGGAAGAAACGCAGCCGGTCTCCGGCGGTGGGATAGTCCGCGGCGGGGAGGGTCACCGTGCCGACGAGCACTCCCGTGGGCTCGAACCCGAGATGCACGTTGCGGAGGTTGACGAGGCTCTTGACCATGAGGCCCGCGGCCAGGAGGATCCCTCCGGACACGGTGATCTGCCCGATGACCAGCGCCGCGGACAGCCTGCTCACACGCAGCGACGAGGAGCCGCGGCCCTCGTCCTTGAGGACCTCACCCACGGCGGTGCCCGACGCGCGCAGCGCCGGCACGACGCCCGCCGCGAGGCTGGCCAGGAGCGTCATACCCAGGGCGAAGGCCAGCGCCCTGCCGTCCATGCGCACCATGATCCAGTACGGCTTCTGGATGTTCACGATGGCGTGGTCCATGGCCAACGCTCCCGCCCATGCGAGCGCCGTGCCCAGCGCGCCGCCGAGGAGCGCAAGCACCAACGCCTCGGCGAAGAGCTGGCTCACGAGACGGCCGCGCTTCGCTCCCAGGGCGGTGCGGATGGCCACTTCCCGGTAGCGGACGGCAGAGCGTGCCAGGAGCAGGTTGGCCACGTTGGCGCACGCGACCAGGAGCACGCCGAAGGTCGCCACGAGCTCGAGGAAGAGCACCTCGGCGATCTGCCGGGGCAGGTACCGCTCCGTATACGGCTCCACCGGGAACGTCGCCGGTTGCACATCGGACGGATATGTAGCGGATATCCAACGGGCGATGCGGTCCATGTCGGCGGCGACGGCCTGGGGAGGAACCCCCGCACGGGTTCGCCCGAAGACGTTCACGCGCCAGTCCGCCCGCCCCATCTTCGACGGGTCGAGGCGCAGGGTCATCCAGGCGTCCTCGTCGAAGGGGAAGCGGAAGCCCTTCGGCATGACGCCGATGATCTCGGTAGCCTCACCGTTCACCCGGATGGTCCGACCGACAACGGAGGGATCGCCGGCGAAGCGCGTCTGCCAGAGCCGATACGAGATGACGATGCGGGGCGCCGCGTCGGGCGCGTCCTCGCCCTGGCGAAAGACCCGGCCCAGCAGTGGGGGCACGCCCAGCAGCGCGAGGGCATTGGCGCTCTCGACATCCCCCCGCACGCGCTCCGGCGGCGCGCCCTCGCCGGCCAGGTTGAAGCTGGCCTCGTACCCGGCGCCCAGGTCGTCGAACACCGTCTGCTGCCTGCGCAGGTCCAGGTAGACCAGGAGGGGCATCTCGTTGTCGGTGCGGTCCAGGCTCGGGACGCGCTCGTTGACGTGGACGAGGCGGTGGCGGTTCGGCACCGACGGACCGCGCAACACCGTGCCGTACACGGAGCTGAAGGTCTGGGTCACGAGACCCACGCCCAGACCGATGGTCAGGATCGCCGCAGCGGAGAGGCCCGGGGTCTTCCGCAACATCCGCAGCGCGGAGCGCAGATCCGAGAGCAACGATGCGAGCATCCGCCTTCTCCCGCGTGCCGTGGATGGCGGGCCTCGCGACCGGGGCCCGCGCCCCCCGCCGGCGGAGGATGGTCCGAAGGGGGCCGGCGGACCCACAACGCTGTGGTGACCGACCGGCAGTGGTCAAGCCTGGCATGTGGCTGCCGACTCCCTTCGCGTGGCCTGCGTCGAGGTCGGGCTTCCCAGCGGTTTCCGGCGCATCCGCAACCCTTTCCGGCACTCTGCGTACATTGTCACGTGGCCCCGTCCCGACGCGGTGCCGCAGGCCCCCTCCGGGAGACTCGCGTGCATGTCCTCAAATGGGTTCGCTCGATGGCCGTCGCGGCGCTGGCCCTCGCCGTTGCCGGTACGGGGCCCGTCAGCGCGCAGATAATCCGGGGTCAGGTCGTCGACGGAGCCACCCAGGCCCCGATACCCGGCGCCTTCATCGTGCTGCTGGACTCGGCGGAAACACAGCGGGGTGCCGTCCTGAGCGGCGAAGGCGGGACGTTCATCCTGCACGTCCCCGAGGCGGGTCGCTACCGACTCCGGGCCGAGCGCATCGGATACGCGGACATGCTGTCCGAGCCCCTGCGGGTCGCTCAGGGTCGGACGGTGACGTACCGCTTCGGGATCACCGTCAAGGCCGTCGACCTGGAGGGACTGAAGATCACCGGGAAGGGAAGGTGCCGGATGTCCCGGGAGGTGGGCGCCGAGACCAGCGTCCTCTGGGACGAGGTGCGGAAGGCGCTCAGCATCGCGGTCTGGGGCGACCGGGAGCGAGGAGTCCCGTACCAGACGATGCTCTGGGCCAGGGAGCGTGACCTCCGGTCCCTTACGGTGTCCACCGATACCGTGCGCCTGACCTCCGGGTACGGGCGCACGCCGTTCACCAGCGAGTCCGCCCGGAGCCTGGGAGCGAACGGGTTCATCCGGAAGCTGGCCGACGGCGGCTACATGTTCTATGGGCTGGACGCCAAGACGCTGCTTTCGGACGACTTTCTCGCAACCCACTGCTTCCGGGTGGAGAAGGCGGGCCGGGATCAAGAGGGCCTCGTAGGCCTCGGCTTCGAGCCCATTCACCGGAACGGGCCGCCGGACATCGTCGGAACCCTCTGGGTGGACCAGAAGACCGCGGAGCTGCGGTATCTGGAGTTCAAGTACGACAAGATCCCCATGGCGCGCGACCTGCCCACCAGACCCTTCGGCGGGCGGATGGACTTCCGCCGCCTGGGCAACGGCGATTGGGTGGTTCAGCATTGGTGGCTGCGCATGCCGCAGTCGGTGGTGGTGAGCGTGGGGCCGGTGGAGCGGCACGTCCAGTTCCGGATCCGTGAGCAGGGCGGTGAGATCCGGTTCATCGGCGCGGCGGGAACGTCGGGAGCGGAGGGGCGCTCCGAGCTCAGCGGAATCGTCTACGACAGCACACGCTCGGTTCCCCTCGCACGGGCCAACGTCTTCCTCACCGACATCAACCGCGCCACCACGACGGACTTCGTCGGACACTTCCGGTTCAACGATCTCCCCGCGGGAAGGCACCAGATCGCGTTCACGCATTCGCGTGCGGACGCCCTGGGCCTGGCCGTGTCGCCGCGGACCGTCTTGGTGGATCCGAACCGCTACACGTCGGTGACCCTGGCCGTGCCCCGTGACGCCGCATGCCCCGCTTTCAGCACCACCGGCGGGGTCGTGGGCTTCGTGGACGACGTGCGCAGCGGTGAGCCCGTGCCCGGCGTCGAGGTCCGCATGGCGTGGTGGAACGAGGGGAAGGCCGTATCCTCCATGGCCAAGCGCGTGGCGCACACGGATACCACGGATGCCCACGGCCGGTACCTCTTCTGCGGCGTGCCGCTGGACACCGATGTGGAGATGGCCGCCGTGAACGGAGGGGACATCGACGGTCCCATCGTGAAGCTCAAGCTCGAAGCTCCGGGGCTGGTGTGGCAGGAGCTCCTGGCTCGTCACGCGAACCGATAGGAGGCAGGATGCGCGCAGCGACGTGGACACGGATACTGGCGGCCTGTCTCGGCACCGCTGCCCTGTTTCCTGCGGGCGCCGGCGCCGCGGCCCGGGAGGTCGCCTTCGCCGGTGCCGCCGCCTCTTGGGGGGCCTCTTCCAGCTTCCGGGACTCGACGGACGCCATCAACCACGTGCGCCTCCTCCTCCACACACGGTACCGGGACGGGGGGCTGTCCCTCTACCGACCGCTGGTCAACCAGGGCCGCAGCGGGCTGGACCTGTACTGCGACGGAGGTAGGGGGTTCATCTGTCACGGGGGCGATCCGGACGCGGGATTCTGCAACCTGGACGTCAACTGCCACTTGCCCGAGGGGCACATGATCGACGTCCTCAAGCGATCGGCCAAGGAGTACCCGGAGTCGGGGTTCCTGACCGGTCAGGCCGTGTACGCCCTCATCAAGTTCGCGCGCAACGTGGAGGCCATGCAGGTGGCGGACGGCTGCCGGGCGGCGCGCTGGTGGTGCGAGGCTCTGAAGGGATACGTCCTCGACTCCGATGGACACACGCGGGAGGCGGAGCCCCACCTGAAGGTGGCCATGGCGGCGGCCCCCGACTCCATACGATGCGCCTACACCGACGCCACCTGGCTCGTGGGGGAGTGGGATGAGCGCAACGCCTCGCTGGTGCCGCCGGACCAGTATCGGAAGACGAAGGACTGGACGTGCAAGCAGCGGGAGGCCGCCTCGAAGATCCTCTGGTGGTGGGCCGATCCCCTGTACAGCGTGCCCGGCAACGAGCGCTGGGCGGAGCACGTGGTGCGCTCGATGTCGGCGCGCTTCGCCGCTGAGATCCGTGCCGCGTCGCCACGACAGCCCGCACCGCGCGGGTATACCGCGTACATGTGGGCTCGACGTGTGCGCAGAGGGCCCTGGGACTCCTGGGAGCACCTGCGGAGCCTACGGGGATACGGGATAGGCACGCTGGTGTGGACCAGCGTGCCCAAGGCCCGCTATCACTTCATGCCCGACGTCGACGTCGACCATCTGCAGGACCCGGTCTGGCATCTGGACGCGAGCATCAAGGACGAGGGGTACACGCCGGACGAGGGGCCCTTCGTCTCCGTACCCGTGCAGCTGGCACGCTTCCTGGTGGGTGATTCCATGGAGGTGGCGGCCGCCGGCACCCTTGCCGGGTCGCCCATCGTCGGTGCCCTGGATCATGAGCCCCGGCTGGTGCTCAGCGACAGGCCCGGGAGCTTCCCTGCCGTGGTGGCCGGCGACCGAACGCGGAAGGAGACTCCGGTCTTCCTCGCTCGCGCCGCGCCGCGCGACTACGTGGTCAGCGTGGAGCTCATCACCTCCAAGGGGGTCGGATGGCATCGTCAGCTGCTGTCTCCTCTGCCGGATACGGCACCGGCGCTGTCGGACCTCCTGCTCTACGACCCGGGTGCGCCGGAGCCGTCCACGGTGAAGGCGGCCTCCGACGCGATGCTCGGATCCACGACGCTACAGAAAGGGGCGCACGTGGGGGTCTTCTGGGAGACCTACGGCGTGCCCGCCGGCGCCACGCTCCAGTTCGACCTGTCGCTGGAGCGCCCCTCCGGAGGCCTGGTGGCGCACCTGGGCAGGCTGCTATCGGGACGCTCGCAGGAGGCCCCGGGCCGCCTGACGTGGTCGGAGCCCGGGAACGCCGGGACCGACTCCCGGGCCGTCGCCCTGGACCTCCGGGGGATCGACTCGGGTGACTACACCCTGGTCCTGCGCGTCAGCTGGCCTGGACAGGCCCCCCTGGAGCGACGCCGACCGCTGACGGTGGATTAGGCGTGATCTCACCGTCGGCGCTGAAGGGCGTGCGCCGCGGCCTCAGCGCCCTTTCCACCCTTCGGTCTTGGTCTCCGCGAGCACGGCGTCGAAGGGGTCGAACTTGACGTGCTCGGGCTTCGTGGCCACGGGCGGTAGCTCCGTCTCCGTCAGGGGTCCCGACACCATGATGCGGTCCACCCGCGTGCCTTTCGCACCGAAGTCCAGGAGGATGGGCACCAGCATCTTGAAGTCGTCGGGCACCTTCTCCTGGCGCACGCGGACGCGGACCTTGTACCTGCCGTCGGGTTGGGCGTCGACCTTGTAGGAAAAGGTGTACTTCGGGATCGCCGAGCCGTAGACCCACTCCTTGAAGAACCAGTCGGCCTCGTCGGCCCCCAGGCGCTGGGCCACCGCCTGCTGGAAATCCGCGGTGGTCACCGACTTTCCCAGGTGGCTGGAGTAGAAGTCGTGCATGAGCCCGTCGAAGGCGTCCTCGCCGGCTCCGTTGTAGTTGGTGAGGAGGGAGCGGAGCATGTTGAGCACCCACGCGCCTTTGTCGTACACCACCGTCTGATAGTCCTCGGGGTGGCGTGACGTGGCCGCGCGCAGACCCAGCCAGATGGGAGCCGCATCGTCACGACGCTTCAGAATGGTCTTTTCGCTCTCCTCCAGCTGCTTCTCGTAGAGGTCCACGGATCCACGCACGCGGGCCATGTACCAGATGCCCGCGAACTCGCTGAAGCCCTCGGCCAGCCACCAGTCGTGGTACGTGGCCGGGCGCACGCCGATGCCCCACCACTGGTGGGACACCTCGTGGGCGCGGAACAGCTCGTCGAATCCCTTCCTGTCCGTGGTCTGGAAGGTCGTCCACGACAGCAGCACCAGGCCGGGGAAGGCCTCGCCCTCGTCAGCGTAGATCTCGCTGGCGGTGAAGTCGTTCACGGGGGTGGGGCCGAAGGCCTGGCTGAAGAACGAGAACGCCTGGGACAGGTCGGCCCCCACGGCGCCCAGCATGTCCCGCTGTTCCGGCAAGTTCACCTGGGCCTCGGCAGCCATGGCGCCGAGGTTCTTATGCGCTTCCTCAGAGTACTCCACGGTGACGCGGGGCGCCGCCGCCCGCACGATCCTGGACACGAAGGTGCCCATGTCGAAGCTGATCTGGCGCACCGTGGGCGTCTCCCAGACCCGCGTCACCGTCTTTTCGCCGTCCTTTTCGGAGACGAGCCTTCCCACGGTGGCGACCTGGTACTTCCGGGGCGTACGGAACGTGAGCCGGTACGTCGCGGGGCGGCCGTACTCGTGCATCGGATACCAGCTGGTGAAGGTCTTCATCACCACCCACAGGCCCCGGGGACGGTCCAGGATGTCCCCGTGGTAGTAGAAGACGAGGTCGGAGGGATCGGCGGGGGCCGCCGACACATCGACCCAGAGGGCACCGGACTTCTCGGGTTGCACGAACGCCGCGGTGGGGCCCCCCACCCAGCGTACGGAGTCGACCTTCAGGTCGGGATACAACGTGAAGGGGACCCACGGGTGGGACTCGTCGACGCGCCGGACGTGCTCGACGGCCCTGCCGGTGTAGTCGAGGTTGTCCTCGATGGTGCTCTCGATGTCATAGTGGTCGACGCGTATCAGGTCCAGGTCCTCCTGCCGAACGCTGGAGCCCGCCGCGATCTCCTTCCGACTGCGGAACTCGGACACGACCTCCCGCACATCCCCGTGGACCCTACCGCCGGCCTTCCGGTCCACCGAGATCTGCTCGGCGTCGTAGGGGTCCACCATGAACATCACGGGGTCCCCGCGGTCCTCGGCGATGTGCGCGTAGAAGAAGCCCGGCGTCGCGTCGAGGAGGGGGACCATGAGGTCACGGCTCACCCATCCCTTGTCGTCGGTCAGGTACTTGAGCGCTTCTTCGACCTCCCGGTGGGCTCCGGAGGGCGCAGCCAGTTGGCCCAGATGCAGCGCGTGGCTCAGCTCCGTCGCGGTGGTGTCGGTGAAGAAGAGGACCGCCGTGCGGAAGGGCTTCACCACGTCCTTGGTGCCGAAGGTCTTCTTGAGCTGCGCCTGCTCCACGGCGATGGGCGCCGACACGGAGAACGTCCCCTCACCGATGAACACCGCACCCCAGACGCGGCCCTCCGTGGGCGGTAGCAGGTTGAGCGTCCCCTTGGTGAAGTGCAGGGTGGCCGCGTCGCGCTTCAGGGTGAGGTCCGCGACCTGGGCTCCGTGCGAGGCATCGGGTGCGGCATGCCGCAGGGCCTGGTACCAGCGGCCGTACGCCGTGGTATCCACTGGGTCGCCGCGGGTGGTGAGGGCGCTGGCGTGGGCGGGATGGAGCGACAGGGCGGCAAGGAGGGCGGCCGCCGGAAGGACTCTGGACATGACTCCCCCGAGGAGTGGTCGGGAATCAGGGGTCGAGCTTGCGGGAGGACGGTCGACTGGACCTGATCGATGCGTGGGTGCAGGACCGGAGGAGGGGCGGGCGGCCGCGCACACGCGGATCAGAATAGGCGATGGTCCCGGGCGAGGCCAGCAGTGGCGCGGTCCCCATTGACCGCCCCGGTCCCGGGGCCCTTCTTCCTAGACTCGGGTCCGCCCCCTCGTATCGGGCGACCCAGCACCCGGAAGAAGCGCCGAGCCATGTCCAGCGACCAGATCCGCATCACCCTCCCCAATGGCGACGTCCTCGAGCTTCCCCGCGGCTCCACGGCGGGAGACGTCGCGCGCACCATCGGTCCCGGCCTCGCGAAGGCCGCGTTGGCCGCGGTGGTGGATGACCGGGTTGTGGACCTCATGACGCCCATCCAGGCCGACGCGGGGATCCGCATCCTAACGGACCGGGACCCCGAATCGGTGGAGGTGCTGCGCCACTCGGCGGCCCACGTGCTGGCCACCGCCGTGCGCGAGCTGCGCCCCGGGGCCGGGATCGGCTTCGGTCCCGCCATCGACGACGGCTTCTACTACGACTTCGACGTCGAGCACCCCTTCACGCCCGAGGACCTGGAGGTCTTCGAGGCGAAGATGAAGGAGGTGGCGGCCGCCGATCTCCCCTTCGAGCGCCGTCAGGTGACGAAGGAGGACGCCCGGGAGCTTTTCGCAGACGATCCGCTCAAGCTGGAGCGCCTCGAGGAGCTCGGCGAAGACGAGGTCATCACCGTCTATCGGAACGGGCCGTTCCTGGACCTGTGCCGGGGCCCCCACGTGCCCAGCACGGGCCGGCTCAAGCACTTCAAGCTGCTCTCCGGCGCCGGCGCGTACTGGCGTGGCGACGAGAAGCGTCAGATGCTGCAGCGCATCTACGGCACCGCCTTCCTCAAGAAGGACGAGCTGGAGGCGCACCTGACGCGCCTGGAGGAGGCGAGGAAGCGCGACCATAGGAAGCTGGGTCGTGAGCTCGACCTCTTCCAGTTCCACCCCGTCTCTCCGGGTGCCGCCTTCTGGACACCGCGGGGAACGGTGCTCTACAACACCATCGAGCGGTTCGTGCGCGAGCGGCAGCGGGACGACTTCCTGGAGGTGAAGACGCCGCTCCTCTACACCAAGGAGCTGTGGGAGCGGTCCGGGCACTGGGGGAAGTACCGCGAGAACATGTTCCTCGTCCTCGACAAGGAGACGGACGAGCACGACATGTCGCTCAAGCCCATGAACTGCCCGTCGCACTATGTCTACTATGCGTCGCAGCAGCACTCGTACCGGGAGCTGCCGATCCGCTACGTGACGCTGGACGTGCTGCACCGCAACGAGCTGTCGGGCACGCTTTCGGGCCTGACGCGGGTCCGGCAGTTCGCGCAGGACGACTGTCACGTCTTTCTGCGCGAGGACCAGATCGCCGAGGAGGTGACGTTCCTCATGGACTTCATCCTCGGCCACTACGAGGCGTTCGGGCTCACGTCCCGGGTGGTGTACGCGACGCGCCCGGAGCAGCGCATCGGGAGCGACGAGCTGTGGGACCGTGCGGAAGCCGGCCTCCAGGAGGCGCTGGAGTCCACGGGACGGGAGTACGAGGTCGAGCCGGGTGACGGGGCATTCTACGGTCCGAAGATCGACTTCCACGTCACGGACTCCATCGGCCGCAGCTGGCAGCTGGGGACCATCCAGCTCGACTACAACGCCCCCGAGCGCTTCGACCTGACGTACGTCGGCCAGGACAACACGCCGCACCGACCGGTGGTCATCCACCGCGCGGTGTGCGGGTCGTTCGAGCGCTTCATCGCGATCCTCATCGAGCACTTCGCCGGCGCGTTCCCGACATGGCTGGCGCCGGAGCAGGCGCGCATCCTTCCCGTCTCGGAGCAGTGGACGGAGAGCGCGGCGGCGCTCGTGGCCGACCTCAGGCGCGCCGGCGTGAGAGCCACGTTGGCGGACCGGGAGACT
>JAJDNC010000077.1 GCA_022340865.1 Gemmatimonadota bacterium | reverse complement strand
TGCGTGTTGAACTCCGTGTTGTCGTGCTGGATCTCCACGCGCTCCGACGTCACCGTGAGGCCCTCCAGCGGTACCGGCGCCGCCTCCATCTGCACGTCCAGCACCGTCGAGGAGCTCCCCGACACGCTCACGTGCTCCTCGCGATAGGGACGGTAGCCGTACGCCTGCACCCGCACCTGATAGATGCCCGGAAGCACGGCGGCGAAGCGCGCCGCGCCGTGTTCGTCGGTGTCCGCCCGCCGCCACACCGTGTCGCGCTGCACCACCTCCACGGTGGCGTGGGCGATGGGCCCCTGCTTGCCGCTCACCCGCACGAACAGGATGCCCTGGGCGCGCGCTGAAGACGGCGCGCCGGCGAGGACGGCCAGAGCGCACGCCGTGGCCAGAAGGGTGGCGGAGGCGCGGAGCAGCGCCTCACGCCTCACGGGGAACCGAGCCTCTCGACGCTGGGCAAAGCCGGTCATCCCGGATCTACTCTTTCCCACCGGTGCCGAAACGCATGCGGGTCCATATGGCGATGGCGGCGCACTCCCGTAACCCTGCGCTCATGAAGACTCCGGGGATCTCGGCGCCCTTGTAGACTTCCACCGCTTCCAGGTCCTCGGCAGGGGGGAAGTCGAACCCATCCAGCGGACCTCTGTACCGGATGCCGTCGATGAACACGTTGGGGGAACAGGGACGCCCATCCACCTCGAGGCTGAAGGTGTGCTCGCGTTGGTTGACGTCCACCCAGAGCCCCGTCATCCCCCGAAGGAGCTCCGGGAGCCGAGCCATGGGTCGCGTGTCGAGCTCATCCGCGGTGATGAAGGTCCCGAGACCGAGGTTCATACGCTGGACCATCCCATTCATGTCCATCCCCCGCCGCGGGGCCCGCACCGTCACCTTCAGGCCCTCGATCGCCAGAGCCTGCTTGGAGATCCGGACCTCCACGCCCTGTTGGAGATCTCCAGCCACGCGCACCGGTGCGGCGTAGTCGGCATAGCCCAGCCTGCTCACCTCGAGAGTGTAGACACCGAAGGGCTGTGTGCCGAAGGTGAAGAAGCCGTGTTTGTTCGTTTCCGTCGCCTGCTTGCGTTCCACCAGGCGAACCGTGGCATCGACCACGGGCTGCTGTGTGTCCGCATCGATCACCTGACCGATGAGGACTCCCTTGGACTCTGTCGTGGACAGCGGGAGCAGGATGTTCTGCACGTACAGCTGACCGGGTTGGATCTTCCATGTGAAGGGACCGCGGGTCACCCGTTCGCTTGCCACCAGATTCGCGCTCACGCCTGCGGGGACGTGGCAGAAGACGAAAAAGCCGTTGGAGCGCGTCGTCTCCGCCTGACGCGTCGGCACCGTGTCCGCCCCCGCTCGCCAGGTGAGCGTCATCTGCACCTTGGGGAGCCTGACCCCGGAGATCGAGTCGATGACGACGCCGGCCACGACAGCCTCGGAAGCAGGGTCGGGAGGGTGTGCGCACGCGTTGGCGATGGCCTGCCTCACGACCCCGGGCGTGGCCTGGGCATGAGTGGCGACGGGATTCAGGAGCGCCACGAGCAGTGGCCAAGCTGCGAAGATCCCAACCGCGGGACGACGTTTCCTGCTCTCAATCCGCAATCTGCACCTCGTGGAACCCCCCTCTTCATGGCCTCACCGTTCGCCCGCCTGTCGGCATGCTGCTCAGGCTGAGGTGACGGCCTTCGGCACGGGTGCCCTAGCCGCCGAGATCCATTCTTGTTCTCGCCCGGCGGCATAGATGCCACCGGGGTCAGTGCAGATACCGTGCCTTCTCACGGGGCACCAAAAGGGACTCATATCTCGCGCCCGTGTCCTTCACGGTGGACGTCCTTGATGTCTTTGGTGGACAGCCTCACGGCGCCGGGGCCCGAGTGACACCGCTTCCTCCGATCCTGGCGCCGAAGCGGCCTCGTCATCCCCGGGATCCGGGGCGATCTTCCGTATCCGTGCCTCCCGGGCGCCTCCGCACGCTCATCCTCCGAACGAACATCCCATGACCTCCCGGTTCCCCGCTCTCTCCATGAACACGGTCGCGACCCGCGTTCACGCCGTCCGCATGGGCCGCCGGCTCCGCCTGCTCTCCTGCCTCGGAGCGCTCCTGGTCCCGGTGGCCTGCGCGGCTCCCTCCCACACGGTTCCGGTGCCGGCACCGACCGCCCGCACCACACCCGCCGCGAGGACCCCCGCGCTCCCCCTGGCGTTGAGGTGGATGCGCCGATCCGCGGAATACCGCGCCCTCACCCGGCAGACCTACGCTGTGGCGGCAGCCCGTCTCGACGACACCGTGCCGACGCTCACGGGCGTCGCCTGGGGCGTCATCCTCGACGCCGACGAGACCCTCCTGGACAACAGTGAGTACCAGAGGCGCCGTGCGGTCCTGGACAGCGCCTACACGGAGGCGAGCTGGGCCGAGTGGGTGAAGGAGGTGGCGGCCCCGGCGGTCCCGGGCGCGGTGGCGTTCACGCGGCGCGTGCGTCGCCTGGGGGGGCGCGTGATCGTCGTCACGAACCGTGCCGACGCGCTCTGCGGCCCCACGAGGGCCAACCTGCGGCGCGTGGGGGTGCCCGCCGACCTGGTGCTGTGTCAGCCCCCGGGGCAGCCCGACAAGAACCCACGCTTCCGCGCCGTCGAGCGTGGCACGGCGTCGACCGATCTTCCCGCGCTGAGGATCGTGGAGTGGATCGGCGACAACATCCAGGATTTCCCGGGGCTCACCCAGGCAGTGCGCCACGACCCGTCGGCCTTCCGCGCGTTCGGGCGCACCTTCTTCGTGCTGCCCAACCCCGTGTACGGCTCCTGGCAGGGCAACGCGGGGCCGTAGGGGCCCGCTCGCAACCAACGGACCTCCCGCTCCGTCCAACCTCCCGAAAGGACTACGGGCGTCGAACGGGAGGTGGGGGGTGTTGTATCCAGAGATCGTCGCGGCGGGCGCCGCTCTCACCCTGGCGCTGGCCGCGCCTGCGCATCGGGGACCTCCGACGGTGCAGGACGGCGGCGGAGCAGCCGACATCGCTCAGGCCCAGCGCGCTCTACAGAAGGTCAAGGTGGACGCCCTCGG
Source organism: Gemmatimonadota bacterium (assembly GCA_022340865.1). Taxonomy (GTDB): domain Bacteria; phylum Gemmatimonadota; class Gemmatimonadetes; order Longimicrobiales; family Gaopeijiaceae; genus SZUA-318. Next base: position 2,630 of record JAJDNC010000077.1, on the reverse strand, counting down.
CACCGATCCGGTGTGGCGCTCGGCCCCCAGGATCGACGGCTTCCGCCAGTACGAGCCCGAGCAGGACGCCGATCCGTCGCAACGCACGGTCTTCCAGGTCTCGTACGACAGCGACAACCTCTACGTGTTCGTGCGGGCCTACGACACCCACCCCGACAGCATCATGCACGCGCTGAGCCGTCGGGACGTGCAGGAGGCATCCGACCAGATCGGCATCTACATCGACTCGTACAACGACCGGAGGACGGGCTTCGTCTTCTGGGTGAATCCCGACGGCGTGAAGCGCGACTTCGCGGTCTACGACGACTCCGACCAGGACGACTCCTGGAACGGCGTGTGGGACGTGGCCACGCGGACGGACTCCCTGGGGTGGACGGCGGAGTTCCGCATTCCGTTCTCTCAGCTCCGTTACGCGGTCAAGGACCACATCATGTTCGGCTTCGGTGTCCGACGGGTCATCGAGCGGCACAACGAGGTGGACAGCTGGCCGCTCTACAGCCGAACCGTGACCGGCATCATGTCCCAGCTCGGGCACCTGGACGGCCTGGAGGGGCTCGCCTCCGCCCGTCGGCTGGAGCTCACCCCCTACCTCGTCACGAAGAACGTCAGCCGGGCGCGCAGCCAGGGGGGGTTCGAGCATCCCCAGGAGGTGTCGGTGGGCGGGGACCTGAAGCTCGGCCTCACACCCGGAGTCACGCTCAACGCGACCATCAACCCCGACTTCGGGCAGGTGGAGGCCGATCCCGCGGTGCTCAACCTCACGGCGTTCGAGACGTTCTTCAGCGAGCGTCGACCCTTCTTCGTGGAGGGGACGGGGCTCTACAAGTTCGCCCTGAACTGCTACATCGTCGTGGACTGCAGCACCAACGAGGGTCTCTTCTATTCGCGCCGCATCGGACGCAGCCCGTCTCTCTCGAGCCTCTACGGAGACGCCCGTACGCCCGAGGCCACACCCATCGCGGCGGCGGCCAAGCTCACGGGGCGTAGATCCGGAGGTCTCTCCTTCGGCGTGCTCGAGGCCTACACCCCCGCGGTGGAAGGCACCCAGGGGCGCACCGTGGAGCCCGGCACGAACTACGCGGTGCTGCGCGCCCGCCAGGACCTGCGCGACGGCGATGCGGGCGTGAGCTGGATCGGCACCGCCGTGAACCGGTCGCTGGACCCGTGGACGGCGCCCTACATGCACGAGAGCGCCTACGTGACGGGCGTCAGCTTCCGGAGTCGCTTCGACGAGAAGAAGTACGAGGTGGCAGGCTCCTTCGCGGCGTCACGTGTGGCGGGGAGCCCACAGGCGATCCTCCTCACCCAGCGGAGCTCGGCACACTACTACCAGCAACCGGGTGACCGGCTCTGGGTCGACTCGACGCGGACCTCGCTCAGCGGATACGCCACACAGATCAAGGTGGGCAAGTACGGCGGAGGCATCACGCGCTTCGAGAGCAGCGTCGAGCGGCAATCGGGAGGCTTCGAGGTCAACGACCTGGGCTACCTGCGCCGCGTGGACCTCCAGGACTGGAGCACCTGGGCCGCCCTCACCTTCCAGTCCCCGACGAAGCTCTATCGCTGGGCCCAGGTGAACGGGAACGTGTGGCACCAGTGGAACACTTCGGGGACGCGCCTGGAGAGCGCCGTCAACTTCAACTTCCACATGGGCTTCCACAACAACTGGGACGTCCACCTCGGGGGGACCCTGGGCCACCTCGGCCGCGTCTTCTGTGATCGCTGTACCCGCGGCGGACCCACCCTGCGCCGGTCCCGGGCGTTCTATCCCTGGTTCGGCTTCAATACGGACAGCCGCCGCACCCTGTCCGCCGGCATCTGGACGAACCTCTCCCGCACCGACGAGGGGCGCACCAGATCCGCGTCCCTGAGCCCCTATCTCCAGATGCGGCTGGGAACGGGCATCCAAGCCACGCTCGGGGCCGACATCTACGACGCGGCCGACAACACCCAGTGGTTCGGCAACTTCACCGACGCGGACGGCACCACGCACTACACGTTCGCGCACCTGGACCAGCGCACGGTGTCCATGAGCCTGCGCGTGAGCTACGCGGCCACGCCCGATCTCACCTTCGAGCTGTACGGGGAGCCCTTCACCAGCAGCGTCGCGTACTCGGACCTGCGCGAGGTGAGCGCGACGCCCGATGCGGCCCGCTACGCGGACCGGTTCACGCCGTATGCGTTCCCGACGGGATCCGCGAGGACGCTCACCTACCGGCAGCTGCGCACGAACACCGTTCTGCGTTGGGAGTACCTGCCCGGGTCGACGCTCTTCGTCGTGTGGGCGCACGGGCGCCAGGACTCGGCGCAGACGCGCCAGCCGTGGCAGGACGACTTCGCCGGTCTGTTCGACCTACACCCGGACAACACGTTCCTCATCAAGGTCGCGTACTGGTTCAACCGCTGAGGAAGTCGGGTCCGGCGGCGGCGCCCGATGCGCGGATCCCGTGAGCCCGGTGTCGGCCCTGTGGTCCGAGGCGGGCCGTGCCCTCCTCACTGCAGCCGGTCCACGTGCCTGAGCGCCGGGAACATCCTCGCCCAGATCCCGGTGACGCCCAGCGACGCCACGCCGCCGATGATGGCCGCCGCGACGGGTCCGAAGATACGCGCGGTCACGCCGCTCTCGAACT
>JAJDNC010000124.1 GCA_022340865.1 Gemmatimonadota bacterium | reverse complement strand
CGTGGAGTTGGTCGGAGGACGACCACATCCTGCTGACGCTCCCTCTGCACCACGTGCACGGGATCGTCAACGTGCTCACGTGCTCCCTCTGGTCGGGGGCGGTATGCCAGATCCTCCCGACCTTCGACGCCGACGAGGTGTGGACCCGTTGGGCGAGGGAGGACATCACGCTGTACATGGCTGTGCCGACGCTGTACCAGAGGCTCATCCAGGCCTGGGAACGCACGGACGCGGACACGCAGGCGCGGTGGAGCCGGGCCGCAGCGTACCTGCGCCTCACGGTCTCCGGATCGGCGCCGCTCCCCGTCCCCGTTCTCGAGCGCTGGGAGGAGATCACCGGTCACCGCCTCCTGGAGCGATACGGGATGACGGAGATCGGCATGGGGCTCTCCAACCCCCTCGTGGGGGAGCGCCGTCCCGGGTACGTGGGCCAGCCCCTCCCGGGCGTCGAGATCCGCCTCATGGACGACGACGGTCGGGTCGTCGGGCCGGGAGTCCCCGGCCAGATCCAGGTGCGCGGACCCGGCGTCTTCCTGGAGTACTGGGAAAGGCCGGAGGCCACCGCCGACGCCTTCGCGCCCGACGGTTGGTTCCGGACCGGCGACCGCGCGGTGCTGGACGACGGCAGCTACCGGATCCTGGGTCGGGAGTCGGTGGACATCCTCAAGACCGGCGGCGAGAAGGTGTCCGCGCTGGAAATCGAGGACGTGATGCGCACGCACCCCGCGGTGGCCGACTGCGCGGTGGTGGGCGTCGCGGACGCCGACTGGGGCCAGCGCGTGTGCGCCGCGGTGGTGGCGGCGGACGAGCTCGAGGACGTGGAGGAGCTGCGCGCCTTCGTCGCGGAGCGTCTGGCTCCGTTCAAGGTGCCCAAGGACATCCTCATCGTGGATGCGCTGCCGCGGAACGCCATGGGCAAGGTGACGAAGTCGGAGGTGACGGCCCTGTTCGCTCCGCGGGACGACGGCCCGTCAGGATGACGGCGCAGGCTGCTGCAGAAGCGCCCCCCGAAAGCGCTCCTTGAGGAGCGCGCCGTCCCGGGGCGGAAGGACCAGCGGCGGTGACTCCGCCAGGACCTTCACCACGGCCAGGAGCGGTCCCGGGGCCTCGTGGATCGCCCACCGCAGCCCGGGGACCTCGTCCTCCCGCGTCACCGTGGACGTGCGCACGAACCGGCACGCCTTCGCTACCGCGGCGAGGTCCACGCCGTGGGCCGTGTGCGTGGGCTGCATGCCCGTCTCGCCGTAGCGCTCGTTGTCCAGGACGACGACGGCGAGGTTCGCGGGCCCCTGCACGCCCACGGTGGCCAGGGCGCCCAGCCCCATGAGCATCTCGCCGTCCCCGGTGACGACCAGGACCCGGCGGCGGGGACGGGCGCACGCGAGGCCGAGACCCATCATGGTGGCCTGGCCCATGCCACCCCACAGCGAGAACGTCAGCGGGTGGTCTCCGGCCGCGGCGCAGTCCCACGCCGAGGCCCCCAGACCGGCGACCACCAGGAGGTCCCCACGCTCCGCCAGGAGCGCCGCCACGACCTCGCGGCGGTGGAGGGACGCGCTCACCCGGATACCTCCACGAAGCGCTTCACCCCGATGACCAGCTGGGCGACGAGCACGGCCACCGCCGTCTCTCCGGCGTGCGCATCGTACGCGCGGACAATGGCCGTCCTCACCGTCGGCGCCACGTCCTCCGGCTTGTCGGCCCTGTGCACCTCCGCACCCATGGCCTCCAGCACCGCGGCGGCGGCGCCCCCCATGGGAAGCTGCCAGGGGTTGGTCTCGCCGTCCTCGCCGCGCATGGTCACCAGCATCACCAGGGGAAAGCGGCACTCCCGCGCCATGGCCAGGGCATTCACCACGTTGCCCACACCGCTGGACTGCATGAGCACGACGCTCTTCACGCCCCCGAGCCATGCTCCGGCCGTCAGGCCCACACCCTCCTCCTCGGACGTGAGGGGCACGGCGCGCATGCGCGGCTCGGCATGGCAGAGCTCGATGAGGCGCTTATGCCCCGCGTCGGGGACATAGGCGACCTGCGTGACACCCGAGTCCATGAGGACCCGGTGGACGAGGAGGGGCCAGTCGGCAACCGGGCGTGGGGCGTCTGGGGCAGCCATGGCTGGAAGGTCGCGACTCGCCCCGCGAGCCGGAAGTCGCAGGGGACGGCCGGCGACTGCGGCCCGATGCCTCAGGCCACCGGGAGCGGCGAGGGCACCTGACGCGGGCAGCGCGTCAGGTGCTCTCCCGCCGCAGCAGGGCGAACGCGGTATCGGCCCCGACGCCGCGCGTGAAGGCCAGATCGATCCAGAGCAGAGCCAGGTGCTCGAGGAGGTATGCCTGCGCCAGCGGCCCGGCATCGATGGGATCCAGCCCCGCGTCCGCCACCAGGCCCCCCACGATGCGCCGCGCCTCCGCGTCGTCCCCGCAGTATGGCCCGGCCGCGCGCACCGTTGCGTGGACGGGATCGGCGAGGCTTCGGAAGTGGATGGTGTTGAAGGCCTTGACCACACGGGTCCGCGGTGCCGCCGCCTGGATGCGCAGCGCCAGCGAATCGCCCGCGGGCAGGTCGAGGCCCGCGCGGTTCGTGAGGTCCACCAGGATCTGACCCTCGCGAAACCGGAGGCCGGAGACACCGCGCACAGCCTCCCCGCCGGGGAACGTGAGAAGCACCGCGTCGCCGTGCGCGATGGCGTCGTCGTTGGCGCCGCCCTGGATGCCCGCGTCCAGGTCCGCCGCCACCGTGCGTCCGCGCCCGGGGTCGCGAGAGCCGAGGAGCACGTCGTGCTCGGCGTTCGCCCACAGGCGCGCCAGGGTCGTGGCCATGCGGCCCGTTCCCAGGATTCCAATACGCATGTCGTCCTCGCTACCGTGTCCTCCGTGGGTGGATGCGGCACTGGCCCTGCTCGTCGGCCTGCCGTCCGACCTCGAGCGGGACCCGGCCTCGAAGATGGTGGTACGCCGGCCGGTTTCCAGGTTCCTCGAACGACAGAACGACAGATGGAGCATGTTCCATGACGTGGCACCGCTTACCAGGTGGAGGCAGGAACGTACGGCTCGTCGCCGTCGTCTGCGTCGCGGCCCTGGCCGGGTGTGGCTCCAGCGCTACCGGGCCACGGACGCCGAAGGTGGAGGTGCTCCTCACCGACGCACCTTCGGACGTGCTCGACAGCGCCCAGGTGTGGATCTCCCGCGTGTACCTCCAGGGTGGCGGGGGAAGCCAACCCGACACCACCGCCGCCGCCGACACCGCCACCGCGCATACCGTCACCGCCGACCGCGTGGATCTCTTCAATGATCCGGCGAGCCCCAGGGAGTACGACCTCCTCACCTTACGTGACAGCCTGGAGGCGGACGTCACCGGCCTCGTCCCCGTGAACGCCGGTACCTATCAGGCTCTCCGCTTCGTCGTGGACAGCGCCCGGGTGACCCTCGAAAAGGGCTACACCTTCGGGGACGGGACCACCAGCGCGGTCCTGATGACGCCGAGCGCGGACACCAGCGGCATCGAGGTGAAGCTGAGCCATGTCCTGGTGGTCGACGACGGCCAGGACATCACGGTCACCGTGGACTTCAACGTCGATGCGAACTTCGTCGTCCAGACGGACCAGCAGACCGGACAGGTGGGCGCGATCCTCTTCACCCCCGTGCTGACGGAAAAGGACGTGCAGATGACGGCACCCTGACCGCCGACCGCCATACGGCCGGAATGCGTCGGCCCACCCTGAAGAGGGTGGGCCGACGTACCGGTGCACGGGTGCGTGCCCTTCCCGCGCGGCGGGCGTTAGCAGGGTGCTGAAAAAGGGGAGCACCCCGCTAGCTGTCGAGCATCCCCGTCGCCTGCTCCAACCCCGAGCTCAGGCGGTCCAGCGCGTCGGAGATCTCGGTCACGTACTTCGACACGTTGTCCCACTCGCGCTGCTCCACGCCCTCGCGCACCCCGGGCAGCGTCTTCACGCCGTACCCGGTCCAGAAGCCCGGCGCGTAGATCATGTGCCGGAACCACGGCCGCCGGGGAAGCCCGTCGGGACTCAGCAGGCGCTCCTCCAGGCCCTGGAGCAGCCCGTTGAGGTTGCGCGCCTCCTGCTCGGAGGGACCTCCCGCCGCCATCTTCCCGGCCAACGCGGCGTCGTACGCCGTTGCCGCCTTGCGCAGGCGAGCCACCGAGTTCTCGAGAGGAGCGAAGTTTAGGTACGGCACCGAGTCCTTCTTCTGTGGCACCACCCACGTCTCCGTTGGATCGTCCGCCAGGGCATACGCCTTGATGTCCACCAGGTGATCGAGGCGCTGGGTGCTCGTCCGCATGTCGCCGGCGAGCTTCTCCACCTGTCCCAGGTACGTGTGGATACGGTTGGCGAGGCTGCTGTACCTGAACGGGAGCACGTCGGCGTCGGCGAGGCGCAGCGTGGCACGCCCGCCGGTCTTCGCCAGCGCGACACCGTACTCGAAGGTGGGATCGCCGAAGCGCCGATAGTAGTCGAAGGAGTCGAATACGGAGTGGTACGAGCCACCGCCCCCCTCACCGCCGTAGCCGATGTTCAGCGAGGGGATCCCCAGGTGCTGCAGGAACGGCGTGTAGTCCGACCCCGATCCCAGGGGCGAGATCTCCAGATCACCCCGTGCGGCGCCGTCGTTTCCAGCCACCTCGAGCCTGGCCCGCAGCCGCGCCAACGCCGTCGCTCCCGTCTCGGGATCCTTCACGTCTCCGGCGATCTGCGTGACGAAGCGCTCGAGCTGGTGTGAGCCGCCCACGCCCAGGAACCCCCTCCCGTTGCTGTCGGAGTTGATGTAGGCCACGGCCTTCCTCTCGAGCTCGGCGGCATGGTCCTCCGCGAACTCCGTGGAGCCCAGCAGGCCGGGCTCCTCCCCATCCCAGGACGTGTAGACGATGGTGCGCTGCGGGCGCCACCCGCTCCTGGCGAGGATGCCCACCGCCCGCGCCTCCTCCAGGAGCGCCACCTGGCCGCTCAGGGGATCTCCGGCGCCGAACACCCAGCCGTCCATGTGGTTGCCGCGGAGAACCCACTGGTCGGGATACCGGGAGCCGGGCAGCATGGCCACCACGTCGTGGGCCGGCACCAGGTCCCAGTTGAACGCGAGCTTCAGGTGCACCTTGGCCGGACCGGGGCCCAGGTGGTACGGGAGCGGCAACGCGCCCCGCCACGACGGGGGAGCCATGGGCCCCGACATGGCCGCGAGGATCGGCTCGGCGTCCTGGTAGGAGATGGGCAGCACGGGGATCTTCATGATCACCGGCGAGTCCTTGCGATCCATGCGCTTGGCGTCCCTGGTCGCTCCCACCCCCGGCGTGAGGGGATCACCCGGATACTGGGGCATGTCCTCCACCGAGCCCCGCTGGAACCCGTCTTCCCGCCGCCATGCCCCCTTCGGGTACACGTCACCGTTGTAGTAGCCGTCGTCCCTGGGATCGGAGTAGATGAGGCATCCGATGGCCCCCTTCTCCGCCGCCACTTTCGGCTTGATTCCCCGCCACGACCCGCCGTAGCGGGCCAGGACGATCTTGCCCCTCACGTCGATGCCCCTGCGAGCGAGCTCCTCGTAGTCCTGGGGGACCCCGTAGTTGACGTAGACCACCTCCGCTTCCACGTCCCCGTCGGCGGAGTACGCGTTGTAGGGCGGCAGGCGTCCCTTCACGATGGCCGACGTGGCGTCCTCCTTCAGCACCGGCTCCGCCAGGTTCATGCGTCGACGCGTCGGCGCCACCAACTCCAGGAGCCGCTCCCTGGGCGTGGGGAAGAGCACCTGATAGGTGTCGATGCGCGTCTGGAAGCCCCAGGCCCGGTAGTGCGCGGCGATCCACTCGGCGTTCGCCGAGTCTCCGGGAGAGCCGAGCTGGTTGGGGTGGCGCGACAGGTACTTCAGCCACACGCGCAGGCTGTCGGGCTGAAGCTGCGCGTCGAGGCGCGCCTCGAGCTCCCGCTGGGCGCGACTGCCGGCCTGCGTGAACCCCCACAGGGGTGTCTCGTCGGCGGTCTGGACCGGGGTGAACGCCAGCAGCGAGAGGCCGGCGACGGCGATGAGGGTCGAAGGGACGAGAAGACGGCGCATGGATCCTCCAGTGGAGCGGACGGAGCGGGAACCTCGTGCGGTGTCCAGGAGCAGCATCATCGGGCTTCTCGGGCCCGTCGGCAACGTGCGGGAGCCTGCCCCGGAGGCGGCACGAGAGAACCCCCTCCCGGCGAGACGTGTACCATCCGACGAGAAAGCCCGACGGGTGTCGGGCTGCCAGCGAGAATGGAGGTGGACCCATGGCCGTGCGCGCGCGCCCCTCTTCCCTTCCGATCCTCTTGCTGCTGCTCCTGCCCGCCGGGTGCGCATCGGCCACCGGAAGCGCGAACCCCTTCGCGGCGGCGTCGGGTGCGAGTCGGATCCACATCAAGGTCCAGAACGACAACTTCTACGACGCCACCATCTGGGCCGTGGTGAACGGCGCGCGCCAGCAGAAGCTCGGCGTCGTGACGGGCAAACAGAACGCGGACTTCACCATGGCGTGGACCGTGCCCCGGATCCTCCAGCTCGAGATCGACCTGATGACGGGCAACATGAGCTGTCGCACGGACGCCCTCACCGTGGACCCCGGAGACGACCTGGAGCTGCAGATCACCGCGGACTTCGGCCAGATGCGGGGATGTCGCTGATCTCACGCGTATAGACGGTACGCTTCGGTCGACGCCGCGAAGGTCGCGCATTCCCGGTCCACTCCCCCGAGGATCTCGTCCACGGATGCCTCCGCGTCCAGGCCACGGCGCAGGCCGTCGTGTCCCCAGAGGATGTCGATGGGCATGAGCCGCTCCTCGTACTCGTAGGGCGGCATCCGCCAGGCGAAGTCCGCGGGAGCCAGATCCCGAGCCGCCCGCAGCAGCGCTATTGCCGTGCGCACCGGTCGGAACGCGGCCGCATCGGTGACGTGGATCTGCACGCCGCCACACCGGTGCCCGGCGTGCTTCTGGAAGGTGGGCTCGAACGAGCATGCCCGAAACGAGACGCCGGGCAGCTCCTCCGCTCGCATCCGCAGCGCCAGCGCACGACCGTCGATCCAGGGAGCCCCCACCAGCTCGAACGGCTTGGTCGTTCCCCGTCCCTCCGAGAGGTTCGTCCCTTCCACCAGGACCATCCCCGGGTAGACGGCGCACGAGGCGGGCGTCGGCAGGTTCGGACTGGGAAGCACCCACGGAAGCCCGGTCTCCGACCACGACATGTCGCGGCGCCATCCCTCCATGGGGACGACGTCGAGATCGCAGCCTATACCGCGCTCGACGTTCAGCCAGCGCGCGAGCTCCCCGACCGTGAGGCCATGACGCAGGGGAACGGGGTGCAGCCCCACGAAGGACTCGAAGCCGGCACGCAGAACCGGTCCCTCCAGCACGGTCCCGCCCACCGGGTTGGGGCGGTCGAGAACCACGAAGCGCAGGCCGGCGCGGGCGCATGCCTCCATGGCGAGTGCCATGGTCCAGACGAAGGTGTAGACGCGCACGCCCACGTCCTGGAGGTCGAAGAGCAGCGTCTCGATCCCCGTGAGCATCTCCGCCGTGGGCTGGCGCACGTCGGAGTAGAGCGAGTGAACGGGCAGCCCCGTGCCCGGATCCGCGTAATAGGCGCTCTCCACCATGTTGTCCTGCTTCTCACCGCGCGCGCCGTGCTGCGGACCGAACAGGCTCCGCAGCCTGAAGCCGGCACCCAGGAGGGCATCGGCGGCCGCATCCAGCCCTGCGGTCACCGACGCCGGGTGTAGGATCAAGCCGGCCGCGGCGTCCTTCAGGTGTGCGCCGGCTTCACCCGAGATCAGCCGGTCCAGGCCAGTGCGAACGGCGAAACGTGACATGTGGGCGAAGATAGCCTCCCGGCCCCGTCGGATCACTCATTCCGCGCACTGGGACCCCTCGGGCACCTACTACGAGTGTCTGGTGTCGGAACGTCCGGAATACGATATGCGTCGAGCAGACGGAGCCATCCCACCCATCGCGCTGCAGCCGGACGCGGGCGCGCCACTGTACCTCCAGCTCTCGGAGGGACTGAGGCAGGCCATCGTGTCCGGCTACATCTGCGGCGGCACCCGCCTCCCCTCCACGCGAGGGCTTGCGCGAGACATGGACGTGTCGCGGACTACGGCCATCCAGGCGTATCGCCAGCTCGAGCTCGAAGGGTATGTGGTCTCCGCGGTGGGATCGGGCACGTACGTGACGGACGAGCTGCCGGACAGGATCGTCTCGGTTGCCGTCCCGGCCCCGTCCAGCAACGGCCATCCGGACCACGAGCGGAGCCTCTCCGACCGCGGTCGCAGGATGGTGGACCGCTTCCCCGACATCGAGCACCGGCACGGCGTGATGCCTCTTCTCCCCGCCGTTCCCGCCCTGGACAAGTTCCCCTACAAGATGTGGCGCCGCATCGAACACGAAGTCCACGTTCCCACGAGCGAGCTCGGGCCGGGGGACGCCGCGGGCCACCTGCGCTTGCGACGGGCCATCGTCGAACACGTTGCCGTAACCCGGGCCATCCGTTGCGACGTGGACCAGGTGGTCATCACCACGGGTGCCCAGGAGGCATTCTCGATCCTGGCCGAGCTCCTGTTCGACCCGGGCGACAGCGTGCTCATCGAGGAGCCGGGACATCGCGGGGGGGCCAGCGCGTTCGAGGCCTTCGGAGCGGAGGTGGTACCCGTGCGCGTGGATGCGGACGGGATGGACGTGGACGCGGGAATCTCGCTGCATCCCGATGCTCGCCTCGCGTGTGTAACCCCGTCGAACCAGTTCCCCATGGGCGCCCTCCTCAACATGCGGAGGCGCATCGGCCTCGTGGAATGGGCGCGGGCCGCGGGGTCCTGGATCATCGAAGACGACTACGACTGTGAGTATCGCTTTCACGGTGCCCCGTACCCGGCGATTCGTAGCCTGGAGGGTGCCGACGTGTGCACGGTCTACGTGAACGCCTTCACCAAGATCCTCTTTCCGGCGCTTTCTCTGGGCTTCGTCATTCTCCCGGATGCGCTGGTGGAGCCTTTCAAGACCGCCCGGGCGCTCCGGGATTACCCACCGCCCCCCGTACCGCAGCTGGCCCTCGCCAAGTTCATGGAGGAAGGCCATCTGATGCGCCACATCCGGCGCATGCGCCAGGTCTACGAGGTGCGGGAGGCGGCGTTGCGCGACGCTCTCCACGAGACCCTGCCGACGCTCCTCGAGGTCGCCCCGGCAACCGCCGGCACACACCTGGTAGCCTGGCTTCCCAGGGGAGTCGACGACCAGGAGGTATCGGCGCGGGCCGCGGGCGAAGGCGTGTTCGCGCTTCCGATCTCACAGTTCCGTCATCAGTGCGCCGATCGGGGCGGCCTCGTGCTGGGCTTCGGTGGCAGCCCGGTGCCGCGGCTCGGCGCTTCCGTTCGAAGGCTGGCACGCGCCTTTGGGTAGCTCCCGGCCGGGAGGGCGCCGGATCGGTTCTTTCCGCCGTATATCCGGCAAGTGGACTCTGACAATCGTATAGCCGGGAAGTGGACTTTGACAATTGTAGAGTGGGAAAGTCGGACTTTGACATACGTAGTGCGGAAAAGTGGACTCTGACAATGGCGACAAACCGGATCTTGGGACGATATCACGCGCTAGTTATTGGTTTCTGTCGTGCAGGTCCGTCATTCATCGTCGGTTGGTGACGCGTTGAAGAGCGAGGCCGGGCATGATCGGGGTGGAGGGGTGGTGGGGAGTCGCTTTTTTTTCAAGGAGGGTTTATGGGTGGATCGGTTGTCCGCTCGGGACCCGGCACCGCCAGATGGCGCTGGGTCCTCACAGGGCTGCTCACCGCTGCGGCCGCGGGGCTCATCGGGCCCACGTCGGTGGCGGCGCAGACCGGAGCCATCACCGGCACGGTCGTGAACAGCAAGACGGGCGAGCCGCTTTCCGCGGCACAGGTGAGCGTCGAGGGAACCGGCCTCGGCGCGTTGACACAGCCGAACGGTAAGTTCCTGATCCTGAAGGTCCCGACCGGAACGTACACCGTTCAAGCGATCCTCATCGGATACGCGAACACGTCGGTGCAGGTGACGGTCGCGAACGGTCAATCCGCCGTGGCGGACCTGAAGATGAAGCCGCAGGCGGTGTCGCTGTCGGAGATCGTGGTGACGGGGGTGGCGGCGGCGACACAGCGCGCCAAGCTCCCCTTCGACGTGTCCCAGGTACGCGCGACGGACATCCCGGTACCGACGCCGACGATATCGACGGCGATAGCGGGCAAGGTGGCCGGCGTGGCGGTGGTGGGCGGTTCGGGCCTCCCGGGCCAGGCGCCGAGCATCCTGCTCCGGGGTCCCACGAGCATCGACGCCGCCGGTCGGAGCCAGGGCCCGCTCTACGTGGTGGACGGAGTGATCCTGGGCTCGGGCCTGGTGGACCTGGACGCGCTGGACATCAAGAGCATCGAGATCGTGAAGGGTGCCGCGGCGGCGTCGCTGTACGGGTCGCGCGCGGCGGCCGGCGTGATCCAGATCACGACGAAGCGCGGCACGTCGATGACGGACGGTGTTGTGCACTACACGCTGCGCAGCGAGTACGGCCAGAACCGTCTGCCGAAGGATCCGAAGTCGCTGCTGGGCGAGTACCAGCCGTACGCGACGGACTCGAATGGGGAGTTCATCGACCAACAGGGCAACCACTGCGTGTACCTGCTGTGCCAGAACGCTTTGGCGCTGGCGGGGAACGCGGAGTGGGCGGCGCCAGGTGCTACGGGAACGGTGTGGAACACCGTGCAGGACCAGCCATGGCCGGGCAAGACGTACAACCAGGTGAAGCGCTTCTTCAAGACGGGTCAGTACCTGCAGAACTACGTGTCGGCCGAAGGCCGTTCGGGCTCGACGAACTTCGACGTGTCGGTCTCGAACCTGCAGGACGGGGCGGTGATGCCCGGGGATGTCGCGTTCAACCGCACGAACCTGCGGGTGAACGTGGACCAGGCGGTGGCGGAGAAGGTGGAGGTGCAGGCGAGCGGCTTCTATAGCCGTTCGGTGGCGCCCAACTCGAACGGCCCGCTGTTCGGGCTGACGCGTATGCCGGCGGGCGTAAACCTGCTGGCGCCGGACCCGTTCGACTCGTCGACCATCGTGATCCAGGCCGACCCGAACAACTCGGAGGCCGCGAACCCGATCTACGCGGCGACGCACCAGACGCACACGAGGACCCGTGGGCGGTTCCTGGGAAGCACGAACATCCGGTACTCGCCGACGACGTGGCTCGACATCGACGCCAACGGGAGCTACGACCGGCTCGACCAGGACGCCCTCACCCTGTACCCGAAGGGGTACCGGACCACGAGGCCCAACGCGACCTACAACAACGGCTACATCGCGAAGTCGCGGGGCCGGACCGAGGCGTCGAACGCCAGCCTGACGGCGACGATGCGCCGGACCGTGATGAACAACGTCCACACGACGACGACGCTGCGGTACCTCTACGAGGACGACGAGAACATCGGCTACAACGCCAACAGCTACGACTTCGCGGTTGCGGGCGTGCCGACGCTGACGAACACGGACCAGACGAACGTGCGGGCGGGCTCGAGCCAGACGTCGATCAAGGCGGACGGGTACTTCCTGGACGAGATGGTCGACATCAACAGCAGGTACGAGCTCGACGGTCTGATCCGTAACGACGGGAGCTCGCTGTTCGGGTCCGCGCAGCGGCGGCAGTGGTACTACCGCATCGCCGGCGCGTGGCGGCTGACGCAGGAGCCGTGGTTCCACATCAACGGCCTGAACGAGTTGAAGCTGCACTACGCGCTGGGCACGGCGGGCAACCGTCCCGCCTTCAGCGCGCAGTACGAGACGTACAGCGTGAGCGGCGGGCGTGTGACGCCGGTGAACCTGGGCAACAAGAACCTGAAGCCCGAGTTCTCGACGCAGCAGGAGGCGGGCATCGACGCGGCCATGTGGAACAACCGCGTGACGCTGAACCTGACGTACGCCTACACGAACACGACGAACCAGATTCTGCCGGTGCCCCTCCCGGCGTACACGGGCTTCCAAACGCAGGTCCGGAACGCCGGAACGCTGGCGACCAAGTCGTACGAGGGGACGCTGAACGTGAACCTGATCCAGCGGTCCAACCTGGACTGGTCGGTGAAGGCGCTGTTCAGCAAGAACGTCTCGACGATCACGGCGCTGAACGTGCCCCCGTTTACATACGGGGTGAGCGGCCAGGGCCTGGGGACGATCTTCTACGCCCGTCCGAACGAGAAGTACGGGACGTTCTACGGTGAGAAGGCCGCGCGCAGCTGCGCGGACCTGCCCACGGACGTGCAGGCCAACTGCAACGAGTTCGTGGTGAACAAGGACGGGTTCCTGGTGTGGGTCGGACAGGGCGGCAGCCTTTCCGACAACAAGTGGGGCACGATGTCGGACGTGAAGATCCGCGGCTCCAGCGTGCCGTGGGGCACCGTGTTCGCAGGTGAGTGCACGGACCAGTCGACGGGCCAGCGGACGCTGTACTGCCCGGTGGGCAACAGCACGCCGAACTACGACCTGAACTTCCAGACGAACCTGCGCTGGAAGGGGATCAACTTCTACGCGCTGGTGACGCACAGCTCGAACTTCTCGATCTACAACCAGCCGCTGCAGTGGGCGGTGTTCGCCAGCACGGCCGGGATCTTCGACCAGGCGGGCATTCCGCCGGCACAGCAGAAGCCCATCGGCTACTTCCAGGCCGAGTACAGCGGGCTGGGCGGGCTGCAGCCGAGCGACATCTTCGTGGAGAACGGAACGTACACGAAGATCAGCGAGGTGTCGGCGAGCTACCGGTTCAACGCGGCTCAGCTCGCGGGGATTCCGGGGCTCGAGCACTTCAACGGGATCGGCGTGACGCTGGATGCGCAGAACCTGTACACGTGGACGCACTACCGCGGCTTCGACCCCCAGATCGGGTTGGGCGGTGGCAGCACCGGGTCCGCCGTGGTCGCGCGTGTGGAAGGGTATCAGTACCCGCTGTTCCGCACGCTCTCGGCGACCGTCAGCCTGATTCTGTGAGGAGCGGAGCCATGAGACACACAATCAAGTACCTCGTGGTTGGTGCGACGCTGCTCCTCGGAGCGGGGGCGTGCGCCAACCTGGACGTGGTGAACCAGAACCAGGCCGACGCGGCCCGCGCTCTGAAGACGCCGGGCGACATCGAGTCGCTCATATCAGGTGCCTTCAACACCTGGTTCAACGGGTATTACTCGTATTACGGGCCGGGTCTCTTCATGAGCAACCAGTCGTTCCAGCACGCGGCCCCCTGGGCCAACGCCGGAATGAACTACTACGGCGCGATTCCCCGCAAGGGCATCGTGAACGACGCCGCCGACCAGTTCTACGGCAACTTCACGCGGCCCTGGTACTACATGTACCGGGCCATCTCGGCCGTGTCCAACGGCCTGAACTCGTTGCAGGATCCGAACATCGCCAACGCCCTGGGAGCCAACAACGTGCTCCGGGACCAGGCATTCGGGAACTTCGTGCTGGGGATGGCCCACGCATCGCTGGCCATCCTGTACGACCAGGCGTTCGTCATCGACCAGACGACGGACATAACCAAACCCCAGACGGCCGTGCCGTACAATGACGTGATGACCGCGGCCGAAGGCTACTTCAACAAGGCCATCAAGCTGTGTGGGCAGGGCAGCTTCGACATCCCGACCAGCTGGATGTCCACCCCGAGCGCCGTGACCGTGGACAACACGATGCTGGCACAGATCGCGCACTCGGAGATGGCGCGCTTCATGGCGGCGGTGGCACGTACACCGACCGAGCGCAAGGCCGTCGACTGGAACGCGGTCATCAGCAACATCGACGCCGGCGTCACCAGCTCGTTCGACATCTACATGGATGCCAACAACGGCTGGTACGACGACGAGTTGGACTACGGCACCTACAAGGGGTGGGAGGAGATCCCGTACTGGATCTACGGCATGGCCGACCAAGCGGGGAACTACCAGCGCTGGCTGGCTCAGCCCATCATCAGCAAGAGCCCGAACCCGTCCGACGGTGACATCGTCATCGTCACCCCGGACAACAGGTTCCCGCAGGGGAACACCATCGCCATCCAGCGAGACACGGCGGCGGACGGAACCCAGATCAATGTCGGCCGCTACTTCCAGGCACCCACCTGGATCGGAAGCGTGTGGGCTCACCCCGAGCGCGGTACCTGGCGCTGGTCGTACTACAACAACTACCGCTTCGAGGCATACAACAACACCGAGGCCGAGAACGAGCCCGAGATCCCGATCGCGTCGATGAACCTGCTCAAGGCCGAGGGCCTGTACGACCAGGGCGACATGGCCGGAGCCGCGGCGATCATCAACCAGACGCGCACGAAGGCGGGACTCAACGCCACCGACGCATCGGGCACCAACACGAGTTGCGTGCCCAAGCTGCCCGACGGCTCGTGCGGGAACCTCTGGGAGATGCTCAAGTGGGAGAAGCGCATGGAGATCCAGTACATGGGTCTTTACGGCGCGCCCTGGTGGTTCGACTCCCGCGGATGGGGCGACCTGTTCAAGGACACCCCGCTGGAGTTCCCGGTCCCATGTAAGGAGCTTCAGACGCTGCAGATCCTGCCGTGCTACTCCTTCGGCGGATCGGGCGGCACCATGTCGGCGCCTGTCAGCAGTTACAACTATCCCGGCGAGAGTGGTTGATCTGACCTGAGCCGCGGATGACCCTCGCTCCGGCGAGGGACGAACGACTGGGGGGGGCGGTCT
>JAJDNC010000109.1 GCA_022340865.1 Gemmatimonadota bacterium | reverse complement strand
AGCGCGCCGTCGAGCACGTCGGCGGACGTGTCGGCGTCGTTCCGGGTGAAGACGGGCTCGCTGACGCACCTCCTGCAGGTGGGAGTGCAGTACACCTACGGGAGCTTCCTGAACCAGCGCATCCGCAACGGGGGCATGACGTGGCTCCCGGCGGCGGTGGAGGGCTTCGACCCGAGCGATCCGTCGACCTGGGCGGACCCCACCGGCGGGTGGACGGCAACGGAGTGGGGCGGCGAGGTACACCTGAACGCGGACGTGGCGAACACGGCGGCCTACGCGCAGTCGTCCATCTCGCTGGGCTCACGGGTGGTGCTGTCGCCGGGGGTGCGTTGGGGCCGCTGGCAGGGGTGGATCGACCCGACCAGCGGGAGCCGCTTCGAGGCGGTGCACGATGACGCGTTCGACCCGCGGGTGGGGCTCACGGTGAACCTGGTGCCCGACGGGACCTGGACGGCGAAGGCGCACTGGGGCCGCTACCACCAGGACATGATGACGCAGATGTTCGACCGGGCGGCGGGCTCGGACGTGTTCACCAACCAGGAGATCTGGTACTACCGGGGCCCACCGGTGAGCGACCCCGCGACGACGTTCACCGTCGCCCAGCGGGACTCGCTGGCGGCGCTGGGACTCTTCACCCAGGAGACCGTGCAGCCGCTGAACCAGACCGGGCCGGTGGAGAACTATCACCAGCCCTACACCAACGAGTGGCTGCTGGGCATCGAGAAGCAGTTCGGGCACACGGCGAAGCTGTCGTTCGTGTACACCCGCCGCACCAACCACGACATGGTGGCCCTCATCGACAGGAACATCGCCACCAACTACACGTACTTTCCGCTGGTTCGAGCGGGAGGGTACGGAAACGGCGTGCCGCAGCCCATCACCCCCGGTGATGCCAACGGACACTACCCAGGGACGAACGGCTTCTATCTGGGCGGTGTCTGGCTCCCCAACAACGAGCTCCTGCAGCGGCTGCGGTGCCGGGGCGAGGGGACGTGCCCCAACCTCGTCGACATCCCGGGGCTGACGTACGCCGACACGGCGAGCCTCACCTGGAACCCGAACTACACCGTGACCAACGCGCCGGACGCCCGCCGCTCCTTCGACCAGTTCCAGATGGTCCTGAACGTGTCGAAGCCCACATGGGGCGGGTCCTTCTCGGCGGTATGGACGAGCCTGAAGGGCAACCTGGACAACGTCACCGGCTACACGGACCCCTCCACCTTCGACGCCGGGCCGTACGTGAACCTCAACGAGGCCACCAACGACTACGGCAACCTCCCCAACTACGCCAACCTGGAGGCGAAGGTCTCCGTGTGGGGCAACCTCCCCCTGCAGATGCAGGGCGGCCTCTTCTGGACGTTCCGCACCGGCGACTACTACTCCTCGACCTTCCGCCTCACCAGCCTCGGCATCTACAGCTACGACGTCATCCGCCTGGAGGGGCGATGGAATCCGCAGCCCGTCGCCGAGCGTCTCGACTACCGCCTTTTCGCGCCCCTCGAGGGCCAGGACATGTTCATCCTGGAGCGGGGCCGCTACAAGATGCCGGCGCGGGCGAACGTGGACGCCCACCTGGAGCGTCCGTTCTCGGTAGGGGGGAGGCATCTCCTGGTGTCGATGGACGTGTTCAACCTCCTCAACCGCGGGGCGCCCACCGACATCCAGAGCGCGCTCAACTACGGCATCAATCCCTGGGGCTACAGCTCGGCGAACATTGCCAACAATGCCTACTTCGGGTACGCCTTGCAGCGCATGCCCCCGCGGACGTTCAGGCTGTCCGCCCAGGTGAGGTTCTAGCCCCTCTCCGCCTCGCTTTCGTCCGTCCGTCCGCGGTCCCGGGCGGACGCTTCACCGGAGTGGGACGAGTCCGGGGGCCGCTGTGGCTTCCCCGAGCGGGAGAAGAGCCGAACCAGGGCCGGCACGTTCACCGAGAGGAGCATCCCCACGAAGAGGGCCGTGAGGAGGGTCCCGGGGATGTGGAAGTAGGCGCCGAACATCGCCAGCAGGAAGAATCGCGGTGCCCGTGAGATGAAGACTCCGAGGAGGTACTTCCACCGCGGGTAGGGCGCCATCACGACGAGGAAGCGAATCGGGAAGAACGGTGCCGGCGTGAAGCCGGCGAAGAGGATGGCCGCGAAGGGCGCGCGCTCGAAGAGCTCGATGGTCTTGCGCACGAGTCGCTTCTCGGACACTGCCTGCAGGGCGGGCTTCTCGTAGAAGTACGAGCAGAACGAGTAGTTGATCGCCTCGGCCCCGAGGGTGCCCACAATGGACACGAGGGTGACCACCCAGGCGGTGTAGAAGCTCCCGAAGTAGATGAGCACGGGCTCGTGGGGCAGGAGCCCCACCAGGAACTCGGAGGGGAAGGCGTAGAAGAACAGCATGAGCAGGCTCTTGCTGTCCCTGACTTCCTTGAAGATCAGCCAGGTGGCGAGGAGCCCGAGGACCAACATGCCCTCCACCGCCACGATGAGCGTGCGTCGGCGCGCCACCGTGTCGGGTCGAGTCGCGGAGCGGGAGAGCGCCGTCCGCCCGGAGGGCGGTTCGGAACCAGGGTCTTTTCCGGACTTCAGGCTGTGCTCCGATGGAGCAGGTAGGGTATGTGATCCAGGAACAGGTGTCTCGCGGGCCGCTCCGAGTTCGCCCGCGTGCTGGTGTAACACGCGGTGCACGTGTTGTGTGCCGTGAACTCCCGGAGCATCGCCTTGCGCGTAGGGAAATCCCGGATCACCAGACCACACGGCGACAGCGTGCCGTCGGGGTTGACCACCAGCGAGCGCTCCCCGGCGCGGCAGACGCCCTGGTCCTCTCGGCGGAAGAAGCGGACCATGCCGTCGAGGACCCAGTCCGACGTGAGCACGTGACCGTGGGCGGCCTTCATCTCGAGCAGACGGCGAATCACCGCCCTGAGCTCGTCGATCTCCTCCTCGGGCACCAGGAGGCTCATGTCGTCGGTGCGCATCCACGTGTAGGTGCTGAAGTTGATGTTCACCCCCCACCCCAGCGCGACGTCGGCCATCCTGGGCAGCTCGCGGTAGTTCCTGCTGGTGACCACGGCGGTGAGCACGACGCGGCGGCGGTCGTCGGGGCTCAGCTCGCCCACGAAGCTCTCGATCTTGCCGAAGAGCCCCGGGATGGCGCGCCATTCGTCGTGGCGCTCGTCCGGGAAGTCGAAGGAGATGAGGAACTCGTGCACGCCGGCTTCCTTCAGCCGCTGGAAGCGCCGTGGCGTGAGCAGCGCCCCGTTGGTGTTCACGAAGATCCGGAGCGCGGGAATCCCTTCGCGGAACAGGCGTACGATCTCCTCGAGCTCCTTGCGGATGAGGGGCTCCCCGCCGGACATGATCGCCACGATGGGCCGAATCGACCTGCAGACCTCGAGCAGCCGCTGAGGGGTGGCCAACTGCTCGCGGGGGATCGCCTTCCCCCGATGGCAGTGCTGGCAACGGGCATTGCAGTTGTACGTGAGCTCGAAGGAAGCGCAGTACGCGCGGTGCAGCAGGTAGTTCGCCGCGGCGCGACGCGCCAGTGCCAGCGGAACGCTCATGCCAGGCCGCCTCATCGTGGGGGGAAGCGAGGCGGGAGGATCGCCTACGCCGCTAGAAGTACGTCGGACATGGTCCGCGACGCAAGAAATCCCTCCGCACCTACGTCCGCTGGGACGCCACCGAGGGCGTGGCGCCCAGAAGGATGAGCGTCATCACCACCGCGGACGTGAGGCACCAGACGCACGTGGCGCCGATGACGAACGGCTCCAGGAAGGTCAGGTACGCCGAGAACGCGACGCCGCCCAGGGCCATGGCCCAGAGTGCCAGCCACGCCGAGCCCCGCCAGCGGCGGGGCCCCAGCATTCCCAGCGCCCACGCGACGAACATGGCCAGGTAGCCCGCCTGTCCCAGCATCCCCACCGGCACGCCGAGGAGCACGGCGTAGGAGCTCTGCTGCACCGTGTTGCAGTCGCCGACGGGACCACAGACCGCCATTGCGCCCGTCACTTCCACCATGGCCAGGTACGACGCCACCGCCATGCCCACTGCGGCGAGCACGGGCATCGTCCAGGAGGGAAGAACGAGCGCCGGGGGTGCGTTGCCGGCCACCGAGCGCAGCGAGGCGCCCATGGCCACCAGCATTCCCAGGAGGACCAGGACCGCGATGGCGTTGGCCGTCGGGTCCAGCTGGAACCGGCCCCAGACACCCGGGGGGACCGCCTCCCCGGGAAGGGTGCCTATCCCGGTGGCCCGGGAGGACGGCGACTGGGTGGACGGGGAAGCCTCTGTGGGGTCCGCACCCGTGGCGACACCCTCGGCCGCGGACCGCGACGGTGCCGTGGTGTCGGATGCCGGCGGTGCCGCCTCTGCCCCCGCGGCGACGGTGGGCTCGGTCTCCGCACCGGTTCGCGGATGGGGGGAGGTCCCGGCGGTCTCCCCCGCCGGCCTGGAGGCGGTGGTGTCCGCGGCCGCTGCGGGTTGCTTGGCGGGAGTGGGTGCGGCCGCCCGGGTCGACGGCTGTGCCTCGGTGGGCGCCTGGGCCGCGGCGGCCACGGTGTCCCGGGTGTTGACGCGTGCCCCGGCGGCCGTCGTGTCCGTGGCGGCTGCGGTGTCCGCCGCCGCTCTTCCCGTCTCCCCCTGGGCTGGACGGTCGGTGAGCATGCCCTGGGCGGCCAGCGCCTGGCGCACGGCCGCCACCGGAGGCCAGTCGATGCCGCCCGCAGCGAGACCCTGTTCGATGAGGACGGGGAAGCGCGTGGGGATCTCGACGTCGCCCATCAGGACCTCCGATCCCACCACCAGCGTGGGCACCCCTCTGCGTGCCTCCGTCAGCCCGAAGTGGCCAACGACTGCCTGGTAGAGCCTCTGTCCGTGCGGCGTGGTCACATCCACGCCAGCCATGACCAGCGACGCGCCGTACTTGGCCTGCAGGGGAGGGAGATCCTCGGTGATGACCTTGTGGCAGTGCGGACACGCGGGCGAGAAGAAGAGCACGGCGTGGACGACGCCCTGCCGAGGCGGGGCGCCGGCCAGGGGACTGGCCAGCAGAAGCGCAGCCACGAGCGCGCGAATCATCGGTCCTCGCCCCACACCGCGGGCACGGAGCCTACCTTCTCAAGGGCCCTTCGCGACCTTGACACCCTCGACGAAGAGGATCTTGTCGAATGTGCGGTTGAGCGTCTTGCTGGGGAAGTTCTTCATGGGCATGGCTCCGTTCCACGAGACGGTGGCGCCCTTCTCGACGCTCGTCTGCGGAGCCGCCAGCCAGAGCAGCGAATCGCCGGCCTTCACCTGCAGGTACGTGTAGCTTCCTGCATCCATCGTCTGCTGGACGACGCCGGAGGAAACGACGGGCTCCGCCGAGGGTGACGCGGGGGGCGGAGAGGCCGCCGCCGCGGCCGCTTCGCCGGGCGTCCTGAACGCGGTGGTGAAGTAGATCTTGTCGAAGGTGCGCTTCAGGGTCTTGCTGGTGAAGTCCGTCATGGTGATGGCATTCACCATGACCACCGTGTCGCCCACCGAGAGCTTCGTCAGGGGGCCCGCGGACCAGACGTCCTTGCCGTCCGGTCCCGTCAGACGCGCGTACGTGTAGCCGCCCGCGTCCATGGTCTCGGCAACGACCGCGGGTTGAGACTGCGCAGCCTGCGCCGAGGAGATGGGGGGGTGCCCGGGGGGAAGAGCGCCCCCGGCCTGCTGGGCCTTGGCGGCGCTGCCGCTCTTTCCCGAGCAGGCGACGGCACCCAGGGTCAGAATCATGGCAGCCTCGGGGAGGCGCCTCCACATACGACGCATCTGCTTGCTTCCTGTTGAGGTCGGAGGGATTCAACAAGGCTAACTACGCCCGTGCGCCGTGGGGAGCGGGACTGCCCCTCCTCGGCCGTAGGGTAATCCCCCACCGGGTCGGCACATCTCCCGACACCCGCCGCTCAAGCGCCCAGAGTCGCTGCCAGGCCGCACGCCACCGCCGCACCCAGCGCGGTGTTCACGAAGTTGAGCACGTCGTTGCGCTGGGCCCCGTCACCGGGCAGGGCGGCCCCGACGAGCGATTCGCCCATGGATCCCATGAGCGCCCCTGTCACGGCGGCGGCGGCGCCCGCCGGTGTGACCGCGGCGATGGAAATCGACACCAGCGCCACGACGACCGCCGCCGCCATGCCCGCCGCCGTCCCCTCGAGGGAGACGGCTCCCTCGGTACCCGCCGCGACCCGTCGGAGCGTGGTCGCGAGAACGTGCCGCCGTCCGAATGCCTGCCCGATCTCCGACGCCACGGTATCGAAGGCGGCCGTGGCGAAGGCGGCACACATGACCACGCGGAAGAGGGCTCCCTGGGCGGTGGAGACCGCAAGATATGCGCCCATGATCCCCACCAGGGTGTTGGCCACGGCGTTCCCCGCTCCGCGGCTTCCTCCCCGTGGGTGCGCGACGCCGAGGGACGCCTTGCGCTTCCATCCCACACGCGTCGCGCCGGCGGCCACCACGAAGAAGGCACCGAACACCACGAGCCCGCGCCACCCGGCGGCAGCGTAGAGGAGCGCGGTGAGGAGCCACCCGGCGACGGCTCCGGCCCAGGTCACCGCGCCCACCGCCCGGGCCGCCAGGGCGGGGAGCGCGGTGATGAGCATGCCCAGGAGCATGCCCTCCGCCAGGGCCGGAGCCATGGTCGGGACGATTCGGGGGTCGACGAGGGTCGCGAGCCAGAGAAGACCCCCGCCCGCGACGGCAACGGAGAGATTGTCGTCCCATCCGGTGTCCAGGGACTCCACCACGGCCGCACCGGCTGCGGCCTCGAGGCAGACGGCCCACAACACCAGGGAGCCCGGGCCGAAGAAGGTGGGCTCACCCACCAGGAACGATCGTCCCACCCAGGGACTCGGGAGGCCGAGCTGGGTCCAGCGGAGGAGGAGCGCCGCCGCCACCGTGCCCACCGCCGTGAAGGCCGCCAGACCCGTCCATCGCTTGCGAGGGTTCCAGGGCAGGGCCGGCCCTCCCAGCGCCAGACCCCCGAGGGTGGCGGCGGCATCCCCGAAGGCGAGGAGCCCGAACGCCGCCGCCGCCAGCTCCAGCCGGCGGGCGAAGACCAGGAACAGTGCGAGCACCGCCACGGGATACAGCAGCACGCCGGTGGAGAAGCCACGCCCCCGCTCGTGGTCGCGGAGGAAGGCGCCGTGGGTCACGCGGTGGACGAAGAAGGCGTTGAAGACGACCGCGGCTCCCGCCCCGGCCCACGCGAGCCAGGCGGGCATCCAACGCAGGGAGAGGGCGCACAGGCCCACCGCGGCGTGGACGAGCTTGCGGGGGAGCTCGGTGCGGAACGTCGCCCCGCGGCCGGTGCCGGACGTGGTCATGGAGGCCAAGCTACAACGTCGGCAACAGGTGCGCGCCGGCGGAGCCGACGGGCTTGCGGACGTGCCCGAGGGGGCGTGCCGGCGAACGTGCGGAAGGTCCGCCCCCGAGGGGGATTCCCCGGCCCGCGGCCGGGGGATCCTCCCCACGGCCGGGCCGGGGAACCGGTATGGCCTGACATCAAGACCTAGCTATATTCATATGTATTGCCTCCGGGCCGCCTCGGCTGCCTGGACGTCACCACCACCCGGCGGATTCTCCCGCCGGGGATCGGCCGCCGTTCCACCAGCGTGGCACGGCCCGTGCCTTGGACGGACACATGAGCAACAGCGCGAGAAAGCCGGGAACGACGAAGAACGGAAAGGGCAGGAACGGCGGGAATGGCCGGGCCGGCGGGAAGGAAGCCGGGCGGAGCGGCCGGTGGTTCCGTGCGGTGGAGGTCACCCTGTGGGTGTTGGTAATCGGTGCCGTCGCCTACCGTTTCGTGCCCGCCGCCGCCGCTCATCCCGTTGCCGAGAACGGCACGGCTCCCGACTTCACCGTGAAGACGCTGAACGGGGGCAAGCTCTCGCTCTCCGACCTGCGGGGCCACGTGGTGTTGGTGAACTTCTGGGCGACCTGGTGCCCGCCGTGCCGCCTGGAGATCCCCGGCTTCCAGCGCGTCTATCAGGACTACAAGGACAAGGGCTTCACCGTGGTGGGCCTGTCCACCGACGAGCAGGGCCCGGGCGTGGTGAACGCCTTCATTCGGCAGAACGGGATCACGTACCCGGTGGGGATGGCCACCGACGAGATGCGCCGGCTCTACGGCGGGGTGGACGCTCTGCCCGAGTCGTTCCTCCTGGACGAGAGCGGCCGCGTCCGGAAGCGGGTGGAGGGCATGTTCAACGAGAGCATACTGCGCCAGGACGTGGACCATCTCCTCGCCGAGGGCGAGAAGTAGCGATGTCGACGGGGAAGGCCTCACGATGAACGGCGACGCCGGCACGGTCTCCCTGGGAGTCGCCTTCGCCGCCGGGGTCGTCTCCTTCCTGTCGCCGTGCGTGCTTCCCATCGTGCCGAGCTACGTGTCGTTCGTCACCGGCCTCACCCTGGAGGAGCTCCAGGAGGGCGACGGCCGCGCCGCGCGCCGTCAGGCCGCCGTGCACTCCGCCCTCTTCATCCTGGGCTTCAGCGGGCTCTTCGTGGTGTTGGGCGCCACCGCCACGGCCATGGGCGGAGTGCTGGTGCACTACCTGCCGGTCCTCCAGCAGGTGGGCGGCGTGGTGGTGATCCTCTTCGGCGTCTACATGCTCGGTCTCCTGCGGATCCCGTCGCTCATGGAAGAGCGCAGGGTCCATCTCGCCTCCAAGCCGGCCGGCAAGATCGGCTCGGTGGTGGCGGGGGCGGCCTTCGGCGCCGGCTGGACGCCGTGCATCGGTCCTGTGCTGGCCACCATCCTGCTCTACGCGGGCCTGGAGGCCACCGTCGTCCGGGGCACGCTGCTCCTGGCGGTCTACGCCCTGGGGCTCGGCCTCCCCTTCTTCGTGGCGGCCGTGACCCTGAACTGGTTTCTCTCCTCCACCCGCGGGCTGCGCCGCTGGCTGGGCGCGCTGGAGCGCGCCACCGGCGGGTTCCTCGTTCTGGTGGGCATCCTCATGATCACGGGCCGCTTCGCCGCGCTGTCCCGCTTCTTCGCGGGGTTCGGTCAGCTCGTGCACCTGGAGGGATCGTGAACGCGCAGCAGATCGTCCGGCTTCTGGTACCAGCCGGTCTCTTCATCGTCCTGGTGGGCTCGCCCAGGACACCCGCCGTCAACGCCGGGCAGAACGCTCCGGCCCCCGTGCTGAACGTCCCCAACCAGCCCGTGCCGGACGTGCCCCTGGATCAGCTCTACCACGAGATCGCGCCCAAGGGGGCGAAGGTTACCGTCGTGGAGTTCAGCGACTTCGGCTGTCCGTACTGCGGGCGCTTCGAGCGCGACGAGTTCCCCGTGCTCCGCAAGGAGTTCGTGGAGACCGGCAAGGTACGCTGGCGCTTCGTGCCCTTCGTGCTCGGGATCTTCCCGAACGGCTCGGAGGCCATGAGGTCGGCGACGTGCGTCGCGGAGCAGGGTGAGGCGGACTTCTGGAAGATGCACGATCAACTCTTCGCGCATCAGGACGAGTGGAAGTCCGCACGGTCCCCGGAACCCATCTTCCAGCGCTACGCCGTGGCGTCCGGTGCCGACGCGAAGAAATTCGCCGCGTGCTACGCGAGCACCCGGGCGCAAGACCGCGAGACCGCGGCGGATGCCCTCGCGGATCGCAGCGGGGTGCACTCCACGCCCACGTTCTTCGTGAACGGAAGGATGGTGGAAGGTGCGCTGCCCCTGGCCCAGTTCCGGGCGATCCTCGAGCAGCTCACCGGTTGAGAGCGGCGCCGGAGCGCACCTTCGCCAACAGCACCGTCTTCAGCTTCTCCGGTGCGGTCCGCCCCGGGTCCGAGAGGTAGACCTCGATGTGCCAGGGCTCCCGCCGGAGGCCCTCGTCGGCCAGGAGCCCCTCGATCTTCTCGAAGCTGGCGGGCTCCGTGGCGTAGGGCCCCACGTGCAGGACGCGGGCGAAGCGGGCGCCGTCCACCCGCGTCAGCTCGATCCGGCGCGCATGGGGGCTTCCCTCCAGCCTTCCCTTCCGCTTGGTGGTGACCGCCTCGATCACCGCCGCCACCTCGTCTTCCGTCACGTCCTCCGGAACGCCGATGCGGAGGGTCCAGCGCCACTGGTCAGAGGCGGGGAGCCGTCCCGCTCGACGGGAGCCGCCGGCTGCGCGCCACTCCCCCTCCAGGGGGCCCACCTTGAACACGGGCCGCCCGGCTCCCTTACGGGAGAAGCGAAGCGCATAGGCGACACCGTAGAGCGCTCCGACGGAGGCCGCGAAACCGGGATCCGTGGGACTTCCCGCACCCTGGAGGGAGATCACCGTGCGGTCGGGAACGTCCGTCACTTCGGGCTTCGCCCCTCCCTTCGTGAGCGCCGAGGGCGTCGGTACCGCTTGCCTGGGTGTCATGGGGCTCGGATCAGGGGGTCTCCTCCGTGATCTCACGGGCGAGCTCGTCGCAGAAGTCGCTCAACCTGAGGAGCCCGACGGTCTCTTCGTCGCGGGTCACCAGCAGCGAGAGCGTGCGGTGCGCGAGGAACATGGGGATGGCGTCGGAGAGGGGAGCTCGCTCGTGGATGCTCACCGTGACGGGAGTGCAGACGTCTCCCACCGTGACGCTCCGAGCACGCTCACGGACGTCGAGGACCTCACCGGTGAGAAGGTCGAGCATCCGCTTGGAGGTGTCCCGGAAGTCGTCTCCCGGGGCAGGGTCGTCCGCCAGGTCCCGCGCCGCCCGTGCCTTCCGCTCGGGGAGGAGCGCCCGCAGGAAGGCGAAGTAGTGGAGCTTGCCGACGATCCGTCCCTCCCGGCCGCGTACCAGGATGGCGCGGTGGGGCTGCCGTCCCGGCGGGACCTTCGCCTGCGATTCCCGGAGAACCAGCAGCGCATCC
>JAJDNC010000108.1 GCA_022340865.1 Gemmatimonadota bacterium | reverse complement strand
CCAGACCCTCCACCTGGCAGAGGCTGGACCGGAAGGGGGGAAATCCGGAGATGGGGTCCAGCCCTTCGTCGGGGACCAGGAGGTTCACATCGGCCTCGGCCCACCCGTGGGGCGCGCACACCACGCCGGGCGGAAGGGTGTCGGTCACCCGGGCCTTCATGGTGATGGACCCCAGGGGTGAGGAGAGGCGCACCGGGTCACCCTCCCGGATCCCCCGGGTCGCCGCGTCCATCGGATTCATCTGGACGCGCGGCTCCGGATCCCGACGCCGAAGGGTGGGAAGCCGGCGTCCCTGTGAATGCGTGTAGGCGACGCTCCGGGCTCCCGACGTGAGGACGAGGGGGAAGTCCCGGGCCACCTCCGGCGTGGACCGCGGGCTCCAGAAGGGCTCCCGGTACTCGGGCAGGCCGGGGTGGCCGAGCTTCTCCAGGGCAGTGGAGACGAACTCCACCTTCCCCGTCGGCGTGCCGAACCCCCTCCGGAGCCAGGCCCGCTCCCCCGGCTCCTCGGCCTTCACGTCCAGAGGCTCCCCGTTCTCCGGCAGGTCGGAGACCGTGGGGCCCAACCCCGCCAGGCGGGCGTCGTAGCTCGCCCGGAGGTCCCCGTCCCAGAACCGGCTGCCCAGCCCCAGCGCCTCCGCCATCTCGAAGACCAGCTCCGTGTCCCCCCGGGCTTCCCCCAGGGGAGGAACGGCGGCCGGGCGCAGCCGGATCCTCCCACGGGGAGTCACGACGAGGGCTTCCCTCTCCAGGTGGGTCGCGGCGGGGAAGAAGACCGTCGCCAGGTCGGTGGTGGGGGTCGGGAAGAAGTCGCACGCCGAGAAGAAGTCCAGGGAGCGGAGCGCCTTCCCGAGTCGACCCGAGTTGGGCCACATCATCACGTTCATCCCCAGGGAGAACACGGCGCGGATCTTCCCCTCCTCGATGGCATCGGTCAGGCGCATGGCCTGCCCCTCCTCGTAGCCCTCCACGAAGACGGGATGCTCCGCCGCGCCCAGGGGTGGCCCCAGCGCCGCCACCTCCTCCGGGGGAAGATCGACGCTGCTCTCCCGGGTGCGATGCCCCCAGGGACGGTTCCCTCCCTCCACGTCCAGGTTCCCACAGAGGGCCGCCAGGAGAAGGATGGCCCGGTGGTTCTGGAACCCGTTGGAGTGGTGCGTGGTGGAGCAGGCGGAGATGGTGATCTGCGCCGGACGGGAGGTGGCGTAGAGTCGGGCCGCCGCCACGACGGCCTCCGCGGGGACTCCCGTGAGTCGGGCGGTCTCCTCGGGAGAGAAGGCCGCGACGTACGCGCGGTACTCGTCCAGTCCGTGGGCGTGGCGCAGGAGAAACTCCCGGTCCTCGAGCCCTTCGGCCAGGATCACGTGGGCGAGACCCAGGGCCAGCGCTCCATCGGTTCCGGGGCGGGGTTGGAGGTGCAGCCGGGCCGCTTCGGCCAGGGTGGTGCGCCTGGGATCCACGACGATGGTGGGGACGTCCGGCGCGTCGGTGAGGAGGTGATGCCGCTCGTAGGGAAGCCGGCTCTGGGTCGGGTTGGTGGACCACACCAGGCGGCACCTCGTGGAGGCGTAGCGGGTGCGGGAGGGACCCAGGAAGTAGTCGTACTCCCGGCCCAGGGTCACCGCCGCGGCCAGGAAGCTCGAGGCGAAGCAGCAGCTCGACTCGGTGAGGTAGTGCGGGGATCCGAAGGCGTGGGCCAGGCGCTGGAGGTACGGCCGCGCCTCCTTGGTGAAGCCCGACACGAAGGCTGCCGACCCCGGGCCGAATCGCTCCCTCGCCTCCAGCAGCTTCCCGGCCGCCAACGCCACGGCCTCTCCCCGAGTCACCTCCCGCCAGGGCTCCCCGGAGTGGGAGCGAGCCCGCGCCCGAGTCCAGCGGGACGGGCTCTCCCGCTGCTCCAGCATACCCTCGGCCCGGGGGCACTCGGGGTGCTCAATCGCGAGGATCTCCGCTCCCTCCGTCACCACCGTGATGGGGCAGTCCTCCGTGCACATGTAGCAGGTGGAGCGGACGGTTCGGACCGCCTTCCGCGGATCCATCTGGACCTTCCCTCCGTGACGTGAGCGGGTTACACCTTTGCCCTGAGGTTACCGATGCCTTGGGCGACGCGCCACGGAAGCGCCGACGTGGCCCTGGGGCTACGCTCCCAGGAGCACCAGCAGCGTCGACAGCGTAGCCACGGAGAAGAGCGAAGTGAGGAGCACCGTGCGGGCCGCCACGCCCTCGGCAGCCTCGTAGCGCGCCCCGAAGAGGTAGACGTTGATGCCGCTGGGCATGGCCGCCACCACCACCGCGACCGAGAGCCAGAGGCCGCCCAGGTGGAGCAGCCAATACCCCACCGCCCAGACCACGAGGGGTTGGACCACGAGCTTGAGCCCGGCCAGCGCAGCGGCGGGGTGCAGGTCGCCGGTGAGGGGATAACCCGCCAGCGCCGCCCCCATGGCGAAGAGGGCGCACGGCACCGCCGCAGCGCCCAGCAGCTGTAACGTCCGATCCACCGGTGAAGGCAACGAGATGCCGGCGACGTTCAGCACCGTCCCCGCCGCCAACCCCAGGACGATGGGGTTCTGAGCCAGCGCGCGGACCAGCTCCCGTATCTGCTCCTTCCACGCCACCCCCCGCCCCCTGCTCCACTGGATGAGGCCAACGGTGAGCGGCATGAACAGGGCCGAGTGGACGGAGATGATGAGGAAGAGCGGCAGCGTGGCGGCCGACCCGAAGGCGGTGAGGATCACCGGGATGCCCACCATGACCGTGTTGGAGAACCCGGCGCCCATTCCGAAGATGGCGCCCTGGTCCAGGGGCCGGTCGAAGGCCAGGCGGGCCACGGCGATCCCCAGGGCCCACGCGGTGATGGCACCCGTGTAGAACGCCGCCAGGAACGACCAGGGGATGTCCGCGGGTATCTTCAGCCCCGCCATGCTCCGGAGGAGGAGCACAGGGATGGCGAAGTTGAACACGAAGCCCACCATCCCCTCCACTCCGGCGGGCTTCATGACGCCCATGCGGGCGGCGAGAAAGCCTACCCCGGCGATGCCGAAGACCGGCACGACGACGTGGAGGAGGACGGTCATGGGGCGACCGCCCCTGCTCAGTTCCTCACGGCATCATCCCGACCTGGCGCACCAGCGCTTCGAGCCGCGCCACGGGGCCCTGCTCTGCCCCACGCATGCGCTCCAGCTGCGTGTCCAGCCGCCCGGACAGCATCTCGAACGACTTCTGGTCGGCTTCCGTCGGCCCCGCATGCGCGCCCTGCACCATGTAGTTCATGGTGAGCAGCATGTTGTAGATCTGGATCGGGTAGTTCAGCGACGACTCGCCGGCGTGGCAGTGGATGCAGACCAGCGACGCGCGCACGGCCTCGAGGGAGTCATGGGCGACGGCGACCGCCGAGTCCACCTGGGCCGCGTAGGACTCGTGGGCGGCCGTGCGCTTCCACTCCGCGATGCGACCCTCCAGGGCGTCGATGTGCGCGACGGTGGCGGCGATGGTGTCCACGGCCTGACGCACGCGCACGGTGAGCGCGAACTGCGCGTGCAGCGCCTCGGGCGTGACGTGCACCCGCGGATCCTCCTTCACGGTGAACTGCTGCGAGTAGCTCGTGCCGTCGACCGTGAGACGCACGGTGTACGTCCCCGGCAGCGCCAGCGGACCGTCGTACGTGCCCTCGTCGTTGAGAATGCCGTGGATCCGGCGCGCATCGGGATAGCGTAGGTTCCAGACGAATCGGTTCAACCCCGCACGCTTGGGCACGATGGAATCGGCGGGCGTGAACGACGCGCTGTCGGCGAGGCCCTCGATGCGGGCACGCGCACGCTCATCCAGCACCGAGTCGCGCGCGGCGGTGGCGGCCGCGCTGCGGAACTTCGGCCGGGCGGGTTGCCGCTCCTTGCTCGTGAAGCTGCGGATCACGGTGCCGGTGGAGTCCAGGAACTCGAGCTTGACGTCTCCCGTCGGCCGTGACGCCAGCGCGTAGTCCACGACGACCCCGTCGGGTGGGTTCTGGCCGGCGGCCGCCGGCCGGAAGAAGCCGCCGCCGAAGCCGGCGAAGCGGACGGCCGTGCGCGGCGGGAAGAGCGTGACCGGCTTGCCCTGCGCCGAGGTCCACCGGCGCAGGGGCCGGATGTCGTCCAGCGCCCAGAAGGCGCGACCGTGCGTGGCTGCGATGAGGTCGCCGTCGTGGATGGTCAGGTCGCGCACGGAGACCGTCGGCAGGTTGAGCTGCAGGGAGCGCCAGTGCGCGCCGTTATCCATGGATACGTAGACGCCGGTCTCCGTGCCGGCGAATAGCAGCCCCCGCGTCACCGGGTCCTCGCGGATGGTGCGCGTGTAGGCGCCTACCGGGATGCCCGCGTCGATACGCGTCCAGCTCCGGCCGTAGTCCGTGGTGCGGTAGAGGTACGGACGCAGGTCGTCCTGCTGGTAGTGGTTGGCCGCGAGGTAGGCCGTGCCGGCGTCGTAGTGCGACGGCTCGATGATGCTGATGCGGGCGAACTCGGGAAGCCCCTTGGGGGTGACGTTCGTCCACGTCGCACCGTCGTCCTTCGAGACGTGAACGAGGCCGTCGTCTGAGCCCGCCCAGAGCACGCCGGCCTTCACCGGCGACTCGGCGAACGCGAAGATCGTGGCGTACCATTCCGTGCCGGTCATGTCGCGGGTGATCTCGCCGCCCACCGGACCCATGGTCTTCGGCTCGTGGCGCGTCAGGTCCGGGCTGATCTTCTGCCAGGTCTGCCCCTCGTCGGTGCTCTTGAAGACATACTGCGCCGTGGTGTAGAGCGTGTTGGGGTCCTCGGGCGAGAACAGGATCGGGAACGTCCACTGGAACCGGTACGGCACGTCCGCGGCGGCGTAGCCGTCCCAGTTGTTGAGCCATACGGAGACGTCGCGGCTCTGGCCCGTCTCCTTCACCCAGCGCGTGAGCGTGCCCATGTAGTTGCCGGCGAACACCGTGTCGGGCGAGCCCGGCTTGGGCGCGATGTACCCCGCCTCGCCACCGCCCACCGAGTACCAGTCCGCCGTGGTGATGGCGCCGTTGTCGCTCCGGCTCACGATGGAGACCGTCGAGTTGTCCTGCTGGGCGCCGTAGATGCGATACGGATATTGGTTGTCCGTGGTGACGTGGTAGAACTGTGCCGTGGGCTGGTTGTCCTGCGTGCTCCACGTGTGGCCGCCGTCCATGCTGATCGTGGCGCCGCCGTCGTTGCCCTCGATCATGCGGCCCGGGTTCTTCGGGTCGATCCACAGGATGTGGTCGTCCCCGTGCGGCGCCCTCACGCGTGCGAAGCCGTGGCCGCCGTCGATGGAATGGTAGGTGCCGAGGTTGAGCACCCAGACGCCGTCCGCATCCACCGGGTCCGCGGTCACGCCCGAGAAGTACCACGGCCGGACCATGAACTGCTGCTCCGGGTTCACCCTGTGCCAGGACCGGCCGCCGTCGTCTGAGCGGAAGATGCCCCCCGTGGAGTCCGGCGCCTCGATGCTGGCGTAGACACGCTGCGGGTCCGCGCCCGAGACGGACACGCCGATGCGGCCGATGGGGCCGGGCGGGAAGCCCTCCGTGTTGCTCAGGTCCGTCCAGTGGTCGCCGCCGTCGGTGGTCTTCCACAGCCCGCTGCGACCGCCGCCCGCGCTGAAGCCCCAGGGCATGCGCTCGAACTTCCACATGGCCGCATAGATGACGCGCGAGTTGGAGGGGTCCATGGCCAGGTCGATGGCGCCCGTGCTGTCGTTCAGGAACAGCACCTTCCTCCAGGTCGCTCCGCCGTCCGTCGAGCGGAACACGCCACGCTCGGCGTTGGGGCCGAACGCATGGCCGAGGGCCGCGACGTAGACGCGGTTCGGGTCGTTCGGATCCACGACGATGTCGGCGATGTGGCGCGTGTCCCCGAGGCCGACGTGAGTCCACGTCCGCCCGGCGTCCGTCGACCGGAACATGCCCTGGCCGTACGTGATGTCCTCGCGCGGGTCGGACTCACCGCCGCCCACGTACACGACGTTGGGGTCCGACGGCGCCACCGCGATGGCGCCCACGCCGCCGATGCCTGCCTTGTCGCTGACGTTCTCCCAGCTCCGGCCCGCATCCGTCGTCTTCCACACGCCCCCGTCCACGCCGCCGAAGTAGAACGTGTTCGCGTGCTTCGGGTCGCCCGTCACGGCGTCCACGCGGCCGCCGCGGAAGGGGCCCACCAGCCGCCACTCCAGCCCGCGAAACGGTGAGGGCGCGGCCGTGTCGCGGGCCGCGTCGGCGTGCGACGTCGTCCGGACCGGCTGCACGGTCCCGGGGGCGGGATGAGCGGTGGACCCGGCTCCGACGGGAGCGACGCGGGCCGCGGCCGGTGTGATGGGGGCCGCGAGCAGGAGGGCAGTCAGCAGCGCGGTGGCTTTCATGGCAGGTTCCGTGAGGGTGCGATGGTCATCTCTGGAGACGCCCGCCGGCCACGCGGCCCGGCGGCGTCGGCAATGTCCCGGCTATGGAGGTCGGGGGCAAGGCGGGAAGGGCCTCGGACGTTCTGCTGCCCCTTCCCGAACACGGCGGCCCGGCACTTGGCCGGGCCGCCACCCTTCGTTCGGCTCGGAGCCGCTAGGCGCCGGTCGCCGTCGTTGTGGAGGTGCTCCTGGCGCCCCCCTTGCCCACCTCGCCGCCCAGCGCCTCCGCCGCGGCAGCCCAGAAAGCGGATACGGCGGTCACCAGCCCGATGTAACCCGCCAGGCCCGTGAAGAACCCCAGGCCCCAGGCTCCCAGGGCCCAGCTGATGAAGACCAGGGCCATCCCGACGCTGACCAGCCTGACGGGCAGCGTCTCCAGGTCGCGCAGGGCCGCGAAGAAGAGGATCACGCTGACCACCGCGATGGCCGCAAAGAACCATCCGGCATAGGCCATGTGCGCCTGGTCCGGCCCGTTTCCGGCACGGACACCCCACCAGACGGCCGCCCAGAACATGAAGAAGAAGGCAGCCCAGTGGTCGGTACGCAGGAAGGATGCGAGGGCAGCGATGAGGAGACCGAGCGTAACCGCAGTCGCGACGTTCCCCATGGTGGGGGAAACGAGCACGCTCTGGGGGAACCACCCGGCCAGCACCATGCAGTACATCCATACGCCGATGGCGAAGGACGCGAAGCCCAGCGCCCTGGCATTGGCAATCCGGTGTTCCATCATTTCACCTCCTCGGTGAATGCGGCGCTGCGGCTATACCGGCCTCTGCCGACGGCCGCGTGGCCGCCTATGGAGTGAGACAGCGGTCGCCCAGGGTGAAGGTTGCCCCCATGCCGATGGCCCCGAATCGATCTCGGACGTCGTCAACGCGAGACGCGACAGTGGAAAGCGCAAGAGACGCGGAGTTCTCGACCCACGTGTAGACGCAGGCGCATCGGTTGCGGCACCGCGTTCCTTGTCCCAGACTGGCGACCGGGATGTCGACGCCACCCCACGCGCGAGGACACACGTGGACGACGACGGGTCGAAGCGCCGGTTCCGCACCGCTCAGCGCCTGGGCTTCTTCCTGGGCGCGGCCGCCTTCCTGGTCATGCTCCTCCTCCCGGCCCCCTCCGGGCTGGCCATCGCCGCGTGGCGCACCGCCGCGGTCTCCGTGCTCATGGCGGTCTGGTGGATGACCGAAGCGCTCCCCATCCCGGCGACGGCGCTGCTCCCCCTGGTTCTCTTCCCGGCTCTGGGAATCCTCCCGGCGCCGGCGGCCTCTTCACCCTATGCCAACGAGCTGATCTTCCTGTTCATGGGCGGCTTCCTCCTGGCCGTCACCATGGAGCGGTGGGGACTGCACAAGCGCATCGCCCTGGCCATCATGAGCTGGGTGGGCACCGGCCCGGCGCGACTCGTGTTGGGCTTCATGCTCGCTACGGCGTTCATCTCCATGTGGATCTCCAACACAGCCACCACCGCCATGATGCTCCCCATCGCGCTGGCCGTGGGCGAGATGCTCCGACCGAGGGATCAGCAGGACGGGGTCTACCACTTCGGCATCGCCCTCATGCTGGGCGTCGCGTACGCCGCCTCCATCGGTGGCGTCTCCACCCTCATCGGCACACCGCCCAACGCCGTGCTCGCCGGGGCCGCCAGCGAGATGCTCCACCGGGAGATCGGCTTCGTCCAGTGGATGGGCGTCGGGGTGCCGGTGGCCGCCGTCATGCTCCCGATCACATGGCTCCTTCTGACGCGTGTCCTGCACCGTCCGGGTGAGCTCCACGGCGATGCCGCCGGAGTCATCGCCCGGGAGCGCGCCGGCTTGGGACCCATGAGCCGCGGCGAGAAGATGACCGCCACGGTGTTCGTGCTCACCGCCCTCGCGTGGGTGCTTCGCTCCGAGAAGACCTTCGGCAGCGTGACCGTCCCCGGCTTGCAGACCTGGTTCCCGCAGCTTCAGGACTCCACCATCGCCATGGCGGCGGCCGTGGCGCTCTTCCTGCTCCCGGTGGACTGGCGACGCGGCGAGTTCTGCCTCGACTGGAAGACGGCCCGCCGCATCCCCTGGGGCGTCCTGGTGCTCTTCGGTGGCGGCCTGTCGTTGGCGGTGGCCATGGACCGCAGCGGCCTGGCCAAGTGGATCGGCGGCGCGGTCTCCGGGCTGGGCTCCGTCCACGCCGTCGTTCTGATCGCTGCGGTGGCGGCGCTCATCGTCTTTCTCACCGAGCTCACCTCCAACGTCGCCACCGCCAGCATGGCCATGCCCGTCATGGCTGGTGCGGCGGTTGGCCTGGGCATGGAGCCGCTCCTGCTCATGACCACCGCGGGGCTCGCCGCTTCCATGGCGTTCATGCTTCCGGTGGCCACGCCGCCCAACGCCATCGTCTTCAGCTCGGGGTATCTCACCATCCCACAGATGTCGAGGGCAGGCTTCCTTCTCAACCTCACGTCCATCGCGGTGATCACCACGGCGGCCACGCTCCTGATTCCCCATCTCCTTCTGAGATGAGCGCGGGAGTGGAGCGGGTCGGCTGTCCCTCCGTGAGGAGGGCCGGGCCCTCCGCCGAGCTTCCATGCGAATCCTGTTCGCGGTTGAGGGTGAAGGCCGCGGACACCTGACGCAGGCCATGGCACTGCATGAGCGCCTTCGCGGTGGGGACACGAGCTCGTGGGCGTCGTCGTTGGCCTTGACCCGCGGGGCGGACGCGAGCTGCCGGCATGCTTCACGGAGGCGTTCCCCACCCTTGTCACCATCCTCGCGAGCCCGTCCTTCGCCATGCGCGGCCGTTCGGTCGGTGGATCTGGCGGCAACCGTGAGCCGCGCGTGCGGCCATCTCGGCACCTGCCGGTACTCGCCGTCGGCCACCAGTTCCTGCTGCGCGACGCGTCTTACGGGAGGCTCCGCGGCCACGCCGTCGAGCGGTGGAGGATGCGTCGGTTCCTGGATCTCGTAAGCCACGGGTCGTGGCAGCTCGTGCTCGCTCTGACTCCGGCGGGGGACCGACCGCGGGAGCCTCTTCTCACTCGCTCCGACCCCCGGCGACTGCATCCTCGCGTACGTGCTGAACCACGGCTACCTAGAAGACGTCGCAGCCTGGCACGCGCGCCATCGCGACATACCCCTGCGCTGCTTCTGTGACCGACCGGGCGCTCCGGAAGTAGAGGAGGTCGCCCCGAACCTCACGTATCACCGCCTCAATGGAAACGTCTTTCTCCGCATGATGGCCGGATGTCGAGCCGTGGCCACCACCGGGAAGTCTCCGCGAGAACGCGCCTCGCTTGCCCCCCGACACCCTCCATTCTACCATGCCTTCCGAAGTTGACGGGGGTTGTCGGCTTTCCTGCCCTTCCGTGATTCACAACTCGAGCGACACCGTCCTCCACGCCGGCCTAAAGGTGGTGCATGCGGCTGGCGTTGCCGAAGCAGCAGTCCTGGCGGTCGGTGCTGCATTGCGTGCCCGGCTACGAACCGGGACCGTGGAGGGGTCAGATGGAGTCCCGCCGAGTAGTCCTCGTGGCTGCAGTCCTCACCGCGTTCGCGGTGCTCGCCGGCTGCGCCGACTCGACCGCCCCGAAGTCGACGTCGAGTATGCTCGCGGTCGCGCTCGACCTGACCGGAAGCGTATCCAATACAAGCCTCGCCGTCGGCGTCGACGGCGCTGCGTCCGTGCCCCTCGTGGCGGGCGACACCGTGCTCATCCCCGATCTCGAGCCGGGCAGCCACACGGTGACGCTGGTGGGCCTGGGGTCGTCCTGCACGGTGAGCGGTGAAAACCCGCTGCAGGTCCAGACGACGGCGGGCGACACGACCCGCACCGGATTCTACGTGACGTGCGGCGATGCGACTCCGTCGCTGGACGCTGCGGGTATGGACGTCCTGGGCTCCGGGTACGACATCGGCGGCAACTACGCCGACGTGGCCGACGTGCGGGCGCCGGTACTGGACCTGGCGGCCTTGGATCGAGACGGCGTCCTGCGGCGAGTCCAGTACGAACGGGCGAGCTACGACGTCGTGAGCGGCCAGACCAGCCGCGAGTACCTGAACAACCTCCAGGTCAGCGTGAACGTCAGCGGAGGGGGCTTCGGGTTCTCCGGATCCCTCAAGACCGCGTTCAGCCAGAGCCGCTACGAAAGCGCCCAATACTCGTTCGCCACCGTGCAGAGCATCATTCGCAAATACGGACTACGCGTGGCGCTCTCGGTGACGCCGGACCAGCTGCGCAATTATCTGACGCCGGCCGCGGCGGCCGCCATCAACGATCCCAACGTCGATCCTCTCGACGTGTTCAACACCTTCGGGATGTACGTGATGAGGGGCATCATCGTGGGCGGCCGTCTCGACTACATGACGTCGGCCAACATGTCCTTCGACAAGTCGGGGCGGGGCATCGACGTGTATGCCAGCGCGAGCTTCAAGTCGCTGTTCGGCTCCGCCTCCCTCCAGACGCAGGTCATCGATGCGACGTCGCAGTCCGAGTTCTCGGCGACGCAGAACACACACCTCGAGGTGTACGGTGGCCGGAGCGAGTACGGCCAGTACATCGTGAATCAGGGACAGTACGAGAGCTGGATCGAGTCGGTGAACGACAACCCGGTGTTCATGGACTTCGAGTCCAACGGCCTCGTAGGCATCTGGGAGCTCGCTACCGACGCCAACCGCCAGGCCCAGCTGAAGACCGCGTTCGAGACGTACGCGGAGGCGCACGGCATCAGCCTGCTCTCGGCGGGACCCATCATCAGCAATTTCGCGGACGGCGACGAAGGCTGGACATACGACGACTACTATGGCGCCGAGCATACGCCGCAATTCATGACCGAGGGCGGCTACTTCGGCGGATACATCGTGGGCGACCAGGGGGCGGCGGTCACACCCGAGGATCTCAGTTTGGGCCTCCGCTTCGTGGCACCCAGCAAGTTCTCGGGCGACAAGACGGCCTATGCCAACGGCACGCTCGAGTACTATCTGTGGTTCTCACCGGATCCCTACGACTTCCACACCGGCCTGCCGGCGTTCTCGACAAGCCTCGAGGAGTTCGCCGACATCGTCAGCGAGAACGGAAACCTCGTGTACAGGCCGCCCACCTCGGATTTCGTCCCGGATACCGTGTTTGTGTTTCGGCCGGGTAACTTCGACCATTCGCCCCCGAAACTGTTCGTAATCAATCTCAAGGCCGGCATCCAGGACGGGAGCGATGGAAGCGTGCCGGGGCGGTGGTACCGCTGGGATGGAACTCCGGCCGACTCGGCGGACATCTGGAATTCTCTGGCCAGCGTCGATGCCATCCGAATCTGGGGGAACTACCTGGCGAGTTACGCGGATACCCTCGCGCTGGACAAGGTGGCGCTTAAGGCGCCGCCGTCAGGCTCGTAGCCCGGCCGACGTCCGCCTTCACGAGGTGCGAGATCGATCCCGCCGAAACGACGACCGCAGGCGCGAGAGCGCCACGCCGACGGCCAAGCTGTCGGATCGCGCTCTGGAATCGGCGCCTCTCGTGGACGTAGCCGCGAGGCGGATCGGCGTCAGACGGCGCATGGGCAGTCTGGGCGTTCTGGTCTTCCGGGAAGGGTGGAAGACGGATCGCGGCACCGACATGTGCCGCCAACGGGTACCGACCCACCTCGCGGCTACGCGTCGTGCGTCACCGCTTCGGCAGCATGAGCCCGGCCAGGACGCCGGCGTGATCCGAGAGCCACTGCCCTTCGGGCGTACGGTCCGACTGTCGGGTGTCGAGGACCTCGACTCTCATGGAGCCGCTGACCTTCCCGCTCATCGAACGGTTCTGCACGTCCCGAACCAACACGAAGTCGATCCGCTGGTAGAACTGTGCGGGCCAGGGATCCCGGAGATCATCGGCGTGACAGCAGGTCAGGCCCTCATCGTGAGGGTTGCCACCGGCCTGTACCCACGCGTCGGTGAAGCCCCCGTCCAGGAGGGTCTGGTACGTCGGGGTCCACGAGGGGTCGCCGGGACCGCCGGCAGCGTTGGAGTTGAGGTCGCCGGCGATGATGGTCACGCCATCCAGCCCGGCGGTGACGCTGTTCAGCAGCTCGGCCGTCTGTAGCGCCTGCACC
Source organism: Gemmatimonadota bacterium (assembly GCA_022340865.1). GTDB lineage: Bacteria > Gemmatimonadota > Gemmatimonadetes > Longimicrobiales > Gaopeijiaceae > SZUA-318. Next base: position 23,102 of record JAJDNC010000108.1, on the reverse strand, counting down.
TGCCGAGTCGTCTGCGTTTCCAGGTGAGTCGCCACCAGGTGGTACGGCACCCCTTTCCGGTCGGTGTCGACACGGATCCACCCCCGCGTGACGGTAACGCCAGGAGCCAGCGGGATATCCGCCGCGTAGGTGCCCTCGGTGACGGCGGTCACGTCCATGTCGGTACGACGAAGCACGGCGATGCGGTCCGTCGCCATCAGCACCTTCGTGACCGTGCCCGTGGTGAAGTCCACGGCCATGGGGAGGGTCACCGAGGTGTTGGGCTTCGCCTGCACCAGCACGTACGGCAGCCCGCGGCGCTGGATCTCGCCCATGATGGAAGCGAGGAGATCGGCGCCGTCGAGGACCTGGCCGGTGGTGGCGTCCACCACCGCCATCTGGAAGACCTCCTCGAGGGTCACGAAGTCGGGCCGGCGGTCCGCGATCTGGTCGACGAGAGCGGCCATGCGCTCGGGCACGTGGCTGTCCTTCACCTGTCCCCAGAACGTGTTGGTGGTGGCGAGGAGCAGGGGAATGTCGCTCAGGTCGATGGAGAAGAGGGGATCGGTATTGCCGCCCAGATAGGCGTTCTGCTGGTAGACGGTGAACGCCTCCTTCTCCAGCCCGAACGCCGAGCGGGCGTCCGCGGCCGTGACCTGGTCCGGGGTCGGGGTGAGCGGCTGGGTCCTGTCGGTGCACCCGGCGAGACCGGCGAGGAGGAGCGCCGCGACGGCGGCGCCTGCTCGGAGGAATGTGCGATTGAACATGGTGCGTCTCCGGTTGGGGTTCGTCAGGCCCCGGAGGGGCCGACGGCAAGATTGCCGGAGACGCGGGCGGCCTCTCTCCGTAGCTCTACGTAGTCCTGGGTTACAGACGACGTAGAAGGCGGACCGGACACGCCGGGCCCGCCGTAGACGCTGGTACACCTCGAGCTCGTGCACCCACGCCGGCGATTGACAGCGCCACGGGGCCGCTCTACGCTCGATCTTCGGAGGAGATCCTGCCCATGAGCACCATCGGCCTGAAGGTCAACGGCCAGTCGCACGCCGTCGACGTCGATCCGGCGACGCCGCTGCTTTACGTGCTCGACGCAGAGCTCGCGCTGCGCGGTCCGAAGTTCGGGTGCGGGCTCGGCCAGTGCGGCGCCTGCACGGTGCTCGTCGACGGTCGTGCCGTGCGGTCCTGCGTCCTCCCTGTCAGTTCCGTGGCGGGCTCGGAGATCACGACCCTCGAAGGACTCGGCACGCCCGAACGGCCGCACCCGATCCAGCAGGCGTTCGTCGACGAGGAGGCCGCGCAGTGCGGCTTCTGCTTGAGCGGCGTCATACTGACGGCCAAGGCCTTCCTCGATCAGCATCCGCGTGCCACGGACGCCGAGATCCGCCGGGCGATATCGACGGTGCTGTGCCGGTGCTTCACCCATGCGCGGATGTTCCGGGCGATCAAGAAGTACCAGGCGACGCTATCGTGACGACCCAGGAGATGCTGGACCGACGAGCGTTCTTGAAGGCGTCCGGCGCGCTGGTGGTGGGCTTCGGCGCCTTTGGGGCGGCCACGACGCTGGAGCGGGCCGGTCTGGGGCCGGGACCATTCGACACGCACGAGTCGCACATCGATCCCGGGCGGCTCGAGTCGTGGATCGCCGTGGGCAGCGACGGCCGGGTGACCGCCTATACCGGGAAGGCGGAGCTGGGACAAGGCATGCTGACCGCGCAGACCCAGCTCATCGCGGAGGAGCTGTGTCTGCCTATGGATCGCGTGACCATGATCCAGTGCGACACGGAGCGGTGTCCGGACCAGGGCACGACGTCGGGCAGCCAGTCGACACCGACCAACTTCAACCATCGCAACCTCGCGCTGGCCGGCGCGACCGCGAGAGAGACGCTGCTGCGTCTCGCCTCGGCGCGGCTGGGCGTGCCGGTGACGCAGCTCACCGCGGCCGCCGGGATCATCAGCGTCACGGGCCGCTCGGCCACGCGCGTGGGCTACGGTGAGCTGGTCACCGGCCGGGCGATGGACATTCCGCTGGATCCGGCGGCCAAGCGCAAGCCGGCCAGCGCCTGGACCGTGCTGGGCAAGCCCGTACCCCGCGTCGACATGACGGAGATGGCGACGGGCCGCTTCGAGTACGTCCACACGGTCCACGTGCCGGGCATGCTGTATGGCGCGGTGGTGCGCCCCCCGTCGGTGGGGGCGACGCTCGTTCGCGTCGACGGCAGCTCGGTGGCGGACATGGCGGGCGTCGTCAAGGTCGTCGTCAAGAAGGAGTTCGTCGGCGTGGTGGCGGAGAAGCCCTGGCAGGCGATGCAGGCCGCAGCGGAGCTGCGCGCCGACTGGGCACCGGGTCCCGTTCTGCCGCCGCAGCGCGAGCTGGAGGCGTTTCTGCGCAAGCAGCCGTCCCGCGACGGCTACGTCGTGAACTCGGGCGACGTGGACGCGACGCTGGCCGGGGCCGCCGGCGTCGTCGAGGCGACGTATCGGTACCCGTATCAGATGCACGGCTCGCTCGGCGCATCGTGCGCCGTGGCCGACGTGCGGGCCGGCAAGGCGACCATCTGGTCGCCGACCCAGTCGGTGTATCCCACCCGCAGCGGCATCGCCATGCTGCTGGGGCTGCCGGTGGAGAACATCCACGTCATCTTCACGCGCGGCGCGGGATGCTACGGCCTCAACGGCGCCGACACGGTCTCCTACGATGCCGCCGTGCTCTCGCAGGCCGTGGGCAAGCCCGTCAAAGTGCAGCTCACACGCAAGGACGAGATGGCGTGGGAGAACTTCGGTTACCCCTACGTGATCGATCAGCGGGTCGGCGTCGCCGCCGACGGCACCATCGTCGCGTGGGATTATCAGGCCTGGTTCGCCTCCCACGGCTCGCGTCCCGGCTATGACACGCCGGGGAACGTCATTACCGGCTCGCTCCTCGGGTTTCCGCCGAGGCCGTTCCGAGCCGGACCGCCGAGGGCGCCCCGGTCGTTCCGGAACGGCAGCAACGCCGCGCCGTCCTACGTCCGGGGTCGCGTCGGCGGACGTGACGGCGGCGCCGGGACGGTGTCGAGCGAGCGGGTGCTGACGCACATGATCGACTCGCCGTTCTTCACCGGCCCGCTGCGGTCCCCATCGCGTTTGCAGAACACGTTCGCGCACGAGTCGCTGCTCGACGAGGTCGCCGCGCATGTCCGGGCGGACCCGGTCGCGTACCGGCTCCGGCACCTGCGCGACCCGCGCCTGAAGGCCGTCGTCGAGGCGGTGGCGAAAGCCGCGAAGTGGACCCCGCGGCCGTCGCCGCGGCCGAGTGTCGCCCGAACCGGTGTCGCCTCCGGCCGGGGCATGAGCTGCGTCGCCTATGAGGGCCACAACGGCTACGTGGCCATGGTCGCCGAGGTCGAAGTGGACCAGGCCACAGGCCGGATCGCGCCGAGGCGCTTCATCGTGGCGCAGGAGTGCGGGCCGATCTCCAACCCGGACGGCATGAGGAATCAGATCGAGGGCGGGGCGCTGCAGGGCATGAGCCGGGCGCTCGGCGAGGAAGTCACCTGGGACGACCACCGCATCACGTCCATCGACTGGCGGACATACCACAGCCTGACGTTCGGGTTCGACATGCCGGCCGTGGAGAGCGTGCTGCTCAATCGACCCGACCTGGCCGCTACCGGAGCCGGGGAGACCGCCATCACGGCAGTGGCCGCCGCGCTGGGGAACGCCGTGTTCGACGCCACCGGCGCGCGCCTCCGGCAGGTGCCGTTCACGGACGAGCGCATGAAGGCGGCGCTGGCGGCGCGCGGGTGATCGTCGGAGGGGAGCCGCGGCCCTCTCGGTGCCGGCCGCTCACGTGTTACAGTTCATCCAGTACGACATACCCTCGCTGACCTGCCGCGCCCGGCGCGACCCGTCCAGGCTCGTGCCGAGACCATCCCTGTCCGTGGCCTCATCCTCGCGAGGACGCATCGGCATCCCTGCCCTACCGGTGGAGGCGCTCAGGCCCGCATTTCCGCGAGGGGCATTCCGCCATCCGGAACGGAGGGAACCATGCAGACCTACATCCTCATGACCAAGCTGGCGCCCGATGTGTCCAGAGCCGTCGGAGAGCGGGAGAAGCTGGGCAGGGCATGGATGGCCCAGGTCAAGGCGAAGTGCCCCGAGGTGAAGTTCGTCGCCCACTACGCCCTTCTCGGCCGCTACGACTTCCTGGACATCTACGAGGCCCCGAGCGAGGAGAGCGCCGCGAAGGTTTCCATGATCAGCCTGTCGAACGGAGCCTTCCAGTCGGAGAGCTGGCTCGCAATCCCCTACAAGCGCTTCGTGGAGCTCACCGAGGAGATCTGACAGGGCGGGCCGAGGCCCCGTGCTCCCATGCTTGCACCCTCTGGTGCAAGCGCTGGAATGTGGCGAGCTTTCAAGACCTTCCGAGCTCATTGGAGGTGCCCATGGGATGGTCCCGTGCTCCCCTGGCGCTCTTCCTGCCCGGAGTCGTCTTCTGGCTCTTGTTCGCGAACGTGGGAAGCCTGAAGGGTCAGCTTCCCGCCGACGTCGACACCCTCTCCGACGCGGCTCTCTTCGACGCCGCCTGCGCCAACTGCCACGGCAGCGACGGCCGCGGCCTCGACCGGGCGCTCCTGGGCTTCGAAGAACCCCTTCCGGACTTCACCGACTGCAACTTCGCCGCCCGCGAGCGGAGCGCGGACTGGGTCGCGGTGGCCCACGGCGGAGGTCCGGCCCGGGGCTTCAGCCGGATGATGCCGGCCTTCGGCGAGGCCCTCTCCAAGTCGCAGCTCCAGCGGGTGATCGCCTACGTCCACTCCCTGTGTTCGGAGCCTGCCTGGCCCCGCGGGGAGCTGAACCTCCCCCGTCCGCTCCTCACCGAGAAGGCTTTCCCCGAGGACGAGTGGGTCGTCGAGAGTGACGCAGCCATAGAGGGCGACGGTTCCGTGTCGGGCGCCTTCGTGTACGAGCGGCGCTTCGGACGCCGGGCCCAGCTCGAGGTGGTGATTCCGTACGGCTGGGTGGAGGTGCCCGTGGCCGCCGCTCCGAACGCGACGAAGTGGGTGAGTGGATTCGGGGACGTCGTGCTCGGAGCCAAGTATGCGGTCCACCACAGCTTCTCGGCCGGCAGGATCTTCTCCCTCGGGGGCGAGGTCGCCTTGCCTACGGGAGATGAATCCAAGGGGATCGGGGCCGCCGGGACGAAGCTCGAGGGCTTCATGTCCTTCGGGCAGATCCTCCCCGTTGGCGCGTTCGTCCAGGCGCAGGCGGGGGCGGAGTTCCCCCTCTACACAGGAGGGGAGAACGAGGGGTTCGGCCGCATCGCGCTCGGACGGACGTTCACCTCGGGGGGCTTCGGGCGAACGTGGACGCCGATGGTGGAGCTCCAGGGCAAACGCGAGATCGCGGGGAGTGTGCCCATCGCTCTCGACGTGGTGCCCCAGATGCAGGTGTCCCTCAGCACGCGCCAGCACGTGTTGTTCAACGTGGGCCTGCTCGTCCCCGCTACGGAGACCTCCGGGCGCTCCGTGCGGCTGATGGCATATCTGCTTCTCGACTGGTTCGACGGCGGCTTCTTCGAAGGTTGGTGACCCATGTACGACCGTGCAGCCTCGGCTTCGTTGATCCTGGGCGCGGCGCTGGTCGCATCGGGATCGCACGCCCCTCGGAACGTCGCGGTGCCCGGTGACGGACACCCCGCCGTGTCGGCCGTCGCGGGGGACATCTTCCTCACATCGGACCGCTGTCTCGCCTGTCACAAGGGTGTGAGGACGTCGGTGGGCGAGGACGTATCCATCGGCTACGCCTGGCGTCCCACCATGATGGCGAACGGCGGCCGCGACCCGTACTGGCAAGCCGCGGTGCGCCGTGAGATCACGGACCATCCCGAGGCGTCGGCGGAGATCCAGAACGAGTGCAGCCGCTGCCACATGCCCATGGCAAGCGTCGTGGGGCGGGTGGCGCGGGGGATGGGCGCGGTGTTCGCCAACCTCCCCGTGGGCAGCAGCGTCGCCCCGGAAGCGGCGCTGGCCGGGGACGGCGTGGCCTGCGCGGCGTGCCACCAGATCAGCGACGCCGGGCTGGGCACCGAGGAGAGCTTCGTCGGCGGCTTCCAGATCTCCCTGGCCGCTCCCGTCACGGGGCGTCCGGTGTTCGGCCCCTTCGCACCCGACCCGGGCGGCGCCGCCATCATGCGCTCGGCCACCTCCTTCGTTCCCACGGAAGGGACCCACGTCCAGTCGCCGGATCTCTGCGCGACGTGTCATACGCTCCTCACCCACTCCGTTCTGCCGGGAGGAGCCTCGGGTCCGCAGTTTCCGGAGCAGGCCCCGTATCTGGAGTGGCAGGCGAGCTCGTACGCCACCGGGGGCAAGGGGTGCCAGGCGTGCCACATGCCCGAGGTGGGGGAGCCGGTGCCCGTCACGGCCGTCCTCGGACGAGCCCGGCCGAACGTGTCACAGCACTCCTTTCGGGGCGGGAACTTCTTCATCCTCCGGGTCCTGAACCGGTACGGTCGGGAGCTGGGCGTGGCGGCGCTGCCTCAGGAGCTGGCGGCCGCCGCCGACCGGACCGAGGCACACCTGCGGGACGCCACCGCCACGTTGACGGTGACGGAAGCCCTCCTGGACGGTGACCGCCTGAGGGCGGAGGTGGAGGTCCGCAACCGGACGGGCCACAAGTTCCCCACGGCGTATCCCTCCCGGAGGGCGTGGCTGCACGTGACGGTCACCGACGCGAGTGGGCGCAAGGTCTTCGAGTCGGGGGCCTTCTCGGCCGACGGGCACGTGGCGGGCAACGACAACGACGCCGACGGCACCCGCTTCGAGCCCCACTACGCGGAGATCACCAGTCCCGACCAGGTCCAGGTCTACGAGGCCATCATGGTGGACGGCGCGGGCCTGCCCACCACCGGCCTGCTCATGGCGGACCACTGGGCGAAGGAGAATCGCCTGCTCCCCGTCGGCTTCGACGAGGCCCGCGCGGACCCACGGGTCCTGGTGCGCGGTGCCGCGACACGGGACGCGGACTTCACCCCGGGGGGAGATCGCGTGCGCTACGCCGTTCCGGTGGACCCCGGTGCCGGTCCCTTCACCGTCGAGGCCGAGCTCTGGTACCAACCCATCGCCTATAGATGGGCCACGAACCTCGCGTCGTACGACACCTTCGAGACGCGGCGGTTCGTACGGTACTACCGGGAGATGGCCAGGGGCTCGGCCATCGTCCTGGCGTCGGGTTCGGCCCGGGTGCGGTGACGTGACGGTGACGGAGCCGCCGCCGGTCAGATCTTCGTAGAGATCGCCACGCGAGTGCCGCTTCCCGGTGAGCTCGTTACCTTCACGCCCACGCCCTGTCCCCGGTTGCGCATTCCCATGAGCTTCAGACCCGTGCCTGGTTCTACCCGGTTCGCCTCGAACCCGCATCCGTCGTCGGAAACGTGGATGAGCAGCTCGGATCGACTGTGCAGCACCTGGATGTCCACCCGACACTGGCCGGCGTGCTTCATCACGTTCTGGAGCGCTTCCTTGAAGACCCGGTAGACGTCCTGGCGCACCGCCATTCCCAGGGGCGCATTCGGCAGCGTGGGATCGATGGTGAAGGAGAAATCGATCACGCCACCCAGGAGCGTACCTGCCGCGTCCTCCATACGAGTGACCAGGCCTTGAACGGTGTCGTGCTCCTCCTTCACCACCCAGATCATCTCCCGCACCTTGTGCATCGTGTCGTGGGCAAGGCGCTGGATGTCGGTGAGGACGGGGCTGCCCCGGGTGTCCTCCTGACCAACGCGGCGTACGAGGTCGCTCTTCAGGGCGATGGCACTGAGGTTGGCGCCGATGTCGTCGTGGAGCTCACCGGCGATCTGGAGCCGCATGGCCCTCACACGCTCGAGCTGCTTGCGGCGGTACCGGTACCCCGCGGTGAGGATGCCGGCGAGGACGGCGAGCAACGACGCCTGAAACCAGAGGGTCTCGTAGACTGGGGGCCGCACGACGATGGGGATGGTCAGTCCGGCTCGGGCCCAGGCACCCGCGCTGCTCCGGGCCCGTACCAGAAACCTGTATCGCCCGGGGCGAACGTCCGTGTAGCGAGCCGAGCGGCCGGCGCCGGCATCCACCCAGCTCGCTTCCAGGCCGTCGAGACGGTATTGGAGCCTGGTCCGTCCCGTCTCTGCCAAGTCGAGGCCCGCGAACTCGATGGTGAAGAAGTTCTCGCCGGGTCGCAGCTCGATCCCGGAACGCGCCGAAGCGTTGGTGACGTCGGCTCGCTCCACCCCGCGGACGAGGAAGCCGACGAGAGCGATGGGAGGCGGCTTTCGACTCGGAGTGATGCGCGAAGGATCGATGACGGTAATTCCGTTCGGTCCACCGAAGTAGAGCAGGCCGTCGTCGGCAGCGTAAGCGGAGTTCGCAAAGAAACGAGCGGCCTGGATTCCCGACTCCTCTCCGAGCACCCAGAACTCTCCGGTGGTCGGGTCGAATCGTGCCAATCCCGCGTTCGTGCTTATCCAGAGCTTCCCCGACCGGTCCTCCAGAATCCCCTCCACGATGTTATCGGAGAGGCCGTCCCGGGTGGTGTAGAACCGGAGGTCTCCCGTGCGCGGATCCAACCGTCCGAGCCCGCCGCCCTGGGTGCCGAACCACACGAGCGTGTCCCCGCTCAGCAGGATCGTGAGCACACGCCCGGCGTTGGCGTGCGCCCCTGCGCCGCTACCGGTGGCGAAGAAGTCGAGCGTGCGCCGATCCGCGCCGAGCCGGAAGAGGCCACCTCCCCCCAACTGGTACTCACCGAACCAGAGAGCGCCGTCACCGTCCTCCCGGATGGGCCACACATAAGCGGTATCGAGACCATGGGAGGGTCCCCTGACCGTGAATGCGTTGAAGCGGTCTCTCCCGGGATCGTATACCTGGAGGCCCCTGTGGTTGGTGCCGGCCCAGACCACGCCTGCGTGGTCCACGAAGACCGCCCCCACGTAGTCGCTGGACGCAGTGCCACCGTCGCCCATGTGATATGAGCGCCACCCGGAACGGGTCCGGCGGTACAACCCGGTGCCCTGCGTCCCCACCCACAGATCGCCGTTCCGCCCCCAGGCCATGGAGTGGATGTCGGCGAGCTCCGGCGTGCCCTCCTCGACCACCCCGGGTGTCATGCTCGACCGGGCCACGTGGGTGACGGTGCCGCCCAGGGATCCCGTGAGCAGGCCGCCGGGTCCGTCGGGAAGGATGGAGACCACACCTCCCACGGGCTCGCCCGTGCGGTCCATGCGCTCAGGAATGTAGTGGATGCCGCGATACCAGGGGCTCAGGCGTGCCAACCCCCGCCAGGTACCGATCCAGAGGACACCGGAGCGATCCCTGTAGAGGCTCTCGACGTTCCCATTGGGCAGCGCTCCCGCTGCCTCCGAACCCATCTCGAACCACGTGGTGTCGGCGTGGCCGGACGAGATCAGCCCCAGCCCACCGAGGGTACCGATCCAGGTGTCGCCGTCGGGGGTGGTCAGGACCGAGGTGACCCTGTTGGTGCCGGAGGTAATTCCGGACGGTCCCGCCGTGCCGCGCAGTCGACCGTCCCGACCGAAGACGAAGAGGCCCTTCCCTTCGGTGCCTACGTACACGACATCGTCCGGTCCCGGAGCGATGGTCTTGACCTTCACGTCGAGTCGAGCCGCCACGGTGCCGTGGTCGTCCGTTCCCGCAAGCTCCGTCAGAACACAGCCATCCAGGGTACCCGCCCACAGGATGTCGCCGACGAGCCCCAGGGAGGTGACGGCGGGCCCGCACCCGTCGGCGTGCACGTGGCCGCCGAGGTGGAGTGAGGCGCCGGCCGAATCCCACCTTATCGAGCCGATCCCCACGTCCGTAGCCACCAGCACCGTACCGGCCGTCTCCGTGAAGCCGAAGAACTTCCTCGGTAGCGTCGGAGACTCCGGACCGGCGGCCGATACCGCAACCGTGTCGAAGTCCTCGCGCATCCGGTCGTACAGGTACAGCCCCATGCCATCGACCCCCACCCACACGTGCCCCTCCGCGTCAGCGAAGAGCGCACGCACTTCGGCGAAGCTCACGGGGCCGTCTTGGCCGTTGGTGGTCCAGGAGGACCGGAACGAGACCCCGTCGTAGCGGTTGACGCCGTTCTGCGTTCCCACCCAGAGGAAGCCGTCGTTGTCCTGTACCAGCGCGTACCCGCTGGCCTGACTGAGGCCGTCTCGTACACCCAGGCGGGTGAAGCGGAGGCTTTGCCCGGTTGCGGTAGCGGGCGCCGCCGTGATCACGCCGGCCGCGAGCATCGCCCCCCAGGTGATCTTTCGAGTGCGCATGCGAGCCCCCGCCTCAGACGAACACCGAGACGGGGTTCATCTCCGCCTCGGCCAGGTTAGCATCCAGCCGCCCCATCTCCACCGGAACCTCGTAGAGGCGTCCCGGTGCGAGGCGGCGCCAGAAGTGGCGAAGACCGGGCACCAGCACCTTCACCACCGGAAGCCCCAGGTCCGATCTGGTCATGTCCCTGATGTAGACCTCCAGTCCGTGGCGGTGAGCGATGTCCAGGCACGACATCACGTCGTCCAGGATGTCCCCCGTGGGTCGGTACGCGCGCGATGCATCCCCGTGACTCACGGGGGGACCCGCCGGCACGAGGTAGGGGTGCCCTTCCAATCCGGCGTTCGCCCACCAATCGAGGGCATCGTCGAACTCCCCCCTGAGCTGTCCTCGACGCTGCTCGGGAGGGCGCATGACCGTGGCGAGCATCTGGTTCATCTCGGTTACGCACCTCCGTAGCGCGATGGACGGATCCAGGTGGGCCCCGAAGCCGAAGATGATCTCGGGAGGACCGGTCTCGATCCGCGCGGAGACGGCCACATGGACCGGGATGCCCAGGTCCGAAGTCAGGTCGAGGACCCAGGCTCGCCGGCCGATGGACTCGTAGTGCCGGAATACCCCGCGAACGTAGTCGTCGTCGTAGCTCTCGATGTCCACGGCCGCCTGCCGGGTCCGGTTGTACCACCAGAGCGCGATGGCGTCCCGCTCCACGAGCTCCAGGAAACCCTGGAGAACCGCCTCCTCCAGAGTCTGGCCCGCCGCGAGGCCGTTGGAGTCCGCATTGCAGAAGTGGGCGCCCGGCCCCCGGAAGCCCAGGTAGAGCAGCGCGGTAGGCACATAGGCCTCCGTTCCCGAGATCAGCGACCAGACCCGGCTCCATGCCACCTCCGCGCCCTCGTCGAAGGGCTCGGGGACTTTCTGGAAGCCGCTCGTGGTCCTTCGGTTCCATACCTGCCGGGCCGCGTACTGGGCGTTGCTGAACAACAGGAAGTCCGACGGATCCAGCGCGCCCTCCACGTCGCAGCGAGTCCCCACCGCGTCCACCTCGTCACCCCGGAAGACCGAAGAAAAGCGCTCCAGCGCCTCGCAGAGGGCGCTCACCCGCGCCTGCGCCGCCGAGCCACCCTTGCCACCGCTGTGGTCCCGTCCGTCACGCATGAACTCCCTGAGGGAAGCGGCGCCCAGCCGCACGGCGTGGCCCGCCGTGTACACGTGGATCAGGCCAGGCGCTCCCGTGTCCACTTCCCTTACGTGACGCACCGCGCCGGTGAGGGGACTCACCAGATGCTCGAACCGGGCGTAGGCCTCATCCGGATGCGTGATACGAGACCCGGTGTCCGATCCCGGGCGGCTGGGCACGGAGCGCAGGCGGGGAGGCGCGCCGTTCCGACGGGTCGCCGGAAGGCCGCACACCTGACAGTCATCGAAGCGACGTACATGGTGGCGTGTGACCTCACGGCCTCCTCCGTCGATCTCCAGGATGGTGTCCGTCGGCACCGAGGAGCGCCGGTGCCACCAAGAGCGTGCCGTCTGCCGAAGCCGCTCGCGCTCTGTCTCCCCGGGCGCCGGCCTCTCCAACAGCGCGTCCGCCTGGCGATTCGGCGCGATGCAGCGCTGCACGCAGAGGATGCATGGCGAAGCATCCGGCTCCAGGAGCGGCCCCACGTACGTGACGCCGCCATCGACAACCACCGGAAGCGCATCCCCACCCGACGCGCGCACATCCAGCGCGGCACGCTCGAGATCTCGGCTCAGATAGCTGGTTGCCAAGATGATCACAGGCGCCTTGTCGGCCGGATGGAAGGTACCAGGCGAGCATTCGCCGGACTCCTCCACGGTCGCCTCGGCCGGCCCCGGAAGGGCCGCTGCCGCATCTGCCGCCGAGGGCACTACCAGCCCCGCATCGACGGCATGCATCCCGGCGAGGTGGGCCACGGCCAGCCGCAGGAAATCCGGGGCGCCATTCCCCAGAGCCTCGAACGCCCCCTCGCGGACACCGATCTTCACGTGGCCATGGTCGTCGCAGAGGACGGCCCCCCCCGGAAGGAGGGCCGGTCTCAGCGTGAGGGGTTTGCCAGGCGTCGCCATGTCACTGGGTGCAGGGGCCACTGTCGGTGAAGACCGGGTTCCCGGCGCTTCCCTTCTCGATGGCGTCCAAGAGAGCCGACGCTCCGGGCGCCTCGTCGGGACGGGGGATCCAGATTCCCTCTTTGGCGATCATGATGTCCCTCGGCTTCCAGCCAGGAAGGCCCAAGGCATCGGGATCGACGGCGCTGGGTGCCACGACCTCGATGGCCATGTCCGCCGGAAGGACGGTCTCCATGCGCTCCTCGAGGAGCTCCTTCAGCTCGGTGTCGAAGCGTCCCCGCGTGGTGTTGGGATTGGGCTTGCCCTTGACCTTGAGAGGCTCATTCGGCCACACGACCTCTTCGTACCACATGCACGCGATGATCCGGGGCAGGGCGGCCATCATGCCCCGGTACGCCGTCCCGGAGATCCACCAGGCGACGTCGTTGGCCATCCCCTTCATCCAGTCCTCGTTCACCTGGTAGGCCCCTGTGGGGGTGGAGAGCTGCGGGATGGGAATCAGGATGTCGTCTCCGCTCTGGGGGAAGCTCGCCGGCACGCCGGGCAATCCGATGGGGGGCTTCCCGGTCTCCCGGAACTTGTACATCTGAAGCACCTTCGCCCTGCCGCTCTCAGCCCCGTTGCCCGACCCTCCGTCCTCGAAGGGGTTCTCGGGAATGAAGATGTCCAGGCCATTGCTGCTGAGCACGAAGTCGTAGCCGTGCGCCCGGATCACACGGAGGCGCATGCAATGGCTCGTCTGCTGGTCCGGGTCGAAGTAGTCCAGGACGACGTGGGCCGCACGCTGGCCGGCGCTGAAACGGCGCGGGTTGGCCTGGCCCCCCGAATCGAGCTCCTTCCGCAGGCTCTGGTAGACCTTCACCGAGCCGAATGCGATCTGGGCCAGCTTCGTCCAGAAGTCCTTCTGCGCCTTCGCCGTGAGGGGGTAGGCGTACATATCCCCGTGGACCAACTGTTTCTGGGCCGAGGGAGGTGGCCATACGAGATCACCCTTCCACACCGTGGCCGCGAGCCGCGGCATCACGCTTCCCCACAGCGCGCTCACCACGGACCCCGGTACGTACCAATCCAGCGAGGACGGCAATACACCTTGTGGTGACTTTGGCATGTGTCTCTCCTTGCAGAAGCCCTCGTGTCGATGGACAGGTATCCGGAAGGAGGGGCCTACCGCACCAACCCCTCCCTGAAAGCCTTGGCGACCGCTGCCGTCTGTGTGTTCACGTGCAGCTTTGCGTATACGCTTCGTAGATGCGTATCGACCGTGCACACGCTCAATGACAGATCCCTGGCGATACGCTTCTTGGTCTTCCCGGCCACGAGCTCTTCGAGGACATCTTGCTCGCGGGCCGTGAGCTGGTAGTTGTACGGTGACACGTGTTGCTGGGCGAAGATCTCAAGCACCTTGCGCGCCACCCGCGGGGACATGGCGGCCCCGCCGTTCATCACGTCTCGGATGGCGCCGATGAGCTCGTCGGCTGAGGGCGGCTTGGTGAGATATCCCGACGCACCCGCGGTGAGGGCGCTGTGGATCTTCTCCTTCTCCTCGTGCACGGTCATCATGACCACCTTGGTGCCCGAGGCGATGGGCCGCAGCCGCTCCACCAGCTCGATCCCGCTCATCCCCGGCAAACCCACGTCGCAGATGATGACTTCAGGGACGTAGTGGTCCTTGATGTAGGCCAGGATCTCCTCGGCGGACCCGAACGCCTTGGTGCAGATCAGACCGGGCTCCGAATCGATGAGCTCCTTGATCGTCTCGCGGGTCTCGCGATGGTCTTCGACCACCCACACCGAGATGACGTCGGTGACCCCGTGACTTGGCTGACCCATTGCCGCTCCCGGCAAGAGGGAAGTGGAGCCTCGGCCGGTCGGGAGTGGGCAGGAGTGACTCGCCGGTCCTGGCCGATGGTCCGGACGAATCGATGCTACGGCGGACTTCGACCTGGCGCCTCACGCGATCACGGGAGGGACCCTACCCGCGGTTGCGGTCCGTGACGCCGGCACTCCTCACGGGAGGATACGCGCGGTCTACGTCGGGCGCCAGATGTTCGCGGCTCCGTCTTGCCCGCTCGATTCATGGGTCAACCGAAGCACACCCGCCACACCGTTGCGAGGGCGACCCCGAGCGTGACGGAGATGAGACCCAACTCCGCGCAACAGACTCGCTGGCGACCCTTCTCTCCGTGGTACCACGCGAGCACCAGGGCCGGAAGGACGCCGAGGCCGAGTGCCAGCGATCCGGCCCTTTGAAGCGTGAGAGGCACGCCCCAGACATCCGCGAGAACGTCATTGAGCTGGAGGAGCATCCAGCTCACGGCCACGTACCCCAACAGCCACTGCACGACCTTCCTTCGCTTCAGCCGCTCTACCAGGCTCACATGAGTCGAGGATGCCGACGTCGCGGCGGACGCCCTTGCTTCGGGCTTCGCCCGCCCCGACACGACCTCCGGAGGGACCTGAGGCATGATCTCCGTGAGCCGTGCCGCCAGACTCTCCTGAAGGCTCTGGAGCCAGAGATGGCTCCGCGCTTCGTCGTTTCGATCGAGGTCGTAGGCCTCGCCCATCCGTGACTTTCCCATGGGGCACCTCCCTCCGAACGTCGCCACGCGGCATGTCCACCGCGTCACGATCCAAAGCTCGGTCCGATGCCCCCCTCGGGCGTCACGCCGTCGTGGGAAATTGGATCGCGCAAGTTCGCTCCCGCAGTCGCGCGGTGCGCCATCCCGCACTCGAGCGGACAGGGTCAAGTCCGTGGCAACGCGAGGCACGCCCACAGGTCGCGCTTGCGGACATAAAAGTCCTAAGGGCGCCATATTTCCGGACAATCGTACATATATGTACGAGCTCGCCCTTGTCCGACGCGCCGGTCTCCGGTTACCTTGGACAAGACATACATGTCTGATTTTCATCAAGAAGACCGACGATGGGACATATAAGTACGCATTCCACGGACCCCGAGGTCCTGAAGGAGATCGGCCTGAGGCTCCAGGCGCTGCGCCGAAGCCGGGATCTGACCCTGGGTCACGTGGCCGGCCTGTCCGGCCTCTCGGAGAAGACGGTGTCCCGAGCCGAGCACGGGCTCAATCCCACCACGCTGACCGTGGTGCGCCTGCTCCGTGTCTACGAGCGGCTCACGGCCCTGAACGAGTTCGTCCCGGAGCCGGCGATCAGCCCCATGGCGCTGATCCGGGAGAGAAGGAGCGAAGGCACGCGTGGCTGAAGTGGCCGCGTCCGCCGAGATCCGCCTCTGGGGCCGCCTGGTGGGGGCCGTAGCGGAGCTCGACGACCGGAGCGTGATCTTCGAGTACGCCGACCCTTACCGTCGCAGCGGGCTCGAGATCTCGCCCATCCACCTGCCGCGCACGCTCCGCGGGCCGATCCAGTTCCGCGAGCTCCTGCGCAAGCCCGCGTTCCGCGGACTGCCCGGGGTCCTCGCCGACGCGCTCCCGGACGCGTTCGGCAGCCAGGTCATCCGAGCCTACTACACGGCCCGCGGCCAGGTCGACCTCGCCCTCTCTCCCGTGCAGCATCTGCTCTACGTGGGCACCCGGGGGATCGGCGCCCTCGAGTTCCACCCACCGGAGGATGTGCCCCCGCGCGCGGCCGAAGCCCAGGCGCTGGACATCGCCGCCCTGGTGGCCGACGCGCGCCGGATCCTCGAGGGCGACCTGAACGTGGTCCTCCCGGAGATCTATCGCATCGGCTCGTCCGCCGGGGGCATGCGGCCCAAGGCGGTTGTGCTCTACAATCCGGAGACGCGCGAGATCCGGTCGGGGTTCGCTCCGGCCCGGCCCGGCGACATTCCGGCCATCCTGAAGTTCGACGGCGTGGGCAGCGACGCCCGGAAGGGCCGGATGGGGGCCCCGCAGCCGCACAACCGCGTGGAAGCCGCCTATGCGGCGATGGCCCGGGATGCCGGCCTGGACGTCGTCGAGGTCATCGTCCTCGAGGGGCCCCAGGGACACGCGCACCTCGTGATTCCGCGGTTCGACCGACCGGGGGACGACCCGCTCCACCAGCACACCCTCGGAGGTCTGCTCCACGTCGACTACAACGACCTGGGGGCCAGCAGCTACGAGGAGTACCTGCGCACCATCCTGCGGCTGGGAATGCCGACGGCCGCCGTCATCGAGGGCTACCGGCGCGCCGTGTTCAACGTGCTCGCCGTCAATCAGGACGATCACGTGAAGAACCTGTCCTTCCACATGGACAGGGACGGGGGCTGGCGGCTCACTCCGGCGTACGACGTGACGTACGCGCAGGGGACGGAATGGACCTCGGCGCACCAGATGCGGGTCGCCGACAAGCGGTCGGGCATCACCCGGAAGGACCTCATCGAGCTCGGCCGGACCTTCGGGCTCCGGGCGCCACACCGGATCATCGACGAGACCCGCGAGGTGCTCGCCCGGTGGGACGGGTACGCCCGCGACGTCGGAGTGGAGCCTGCCAGCGCGCGAGCCATCGGCGACGCCCTGGCCCGGCGCCGGCAGGAGGTCGGGTAGCGCCGGAGAGGCATCGCTCGGTCTCCCACTCGGGCGGACACACGGCCGGAACGTTCGCCGGGGCGAAGTGTGACGTAGTCGTCGACCCCGGAGGGGTGGGGAGCCACGGATGCGGGTCGACGCGCCGATCGAGTCGCGATCGGGGCGGGCTTACGAGCCCGCGTCGAACGCTTCGAACCGTACGCTGGGGAAAGTCATGCGATACAACGCGCTGGGAAGGACAGGGGTGTTCGTCTCCGAGCTGTGCTTCGGCACGATGACGTTCGGGGGAAGGGGCTTCTGGGAGGCCATCGGCAAGCTCGGAAAGAAGGAGGCCGAGAAGCTGGTGGGCATCGCGCTCGACGGCGGCGTGAACTTCTTCGACACGGCCGATGTCTACTCCCAGGGCGAGGCGGAGCGCCTCCTCGGCGGCGCCCTCGAGGCGCTGGCGCCACCGCGGGACCAGATCGTCGTCGCGACCAAGGTGCGCGGACGCGTGGGTCCGGGCGTGAACGAGATCGGACTCTCGCGATCCCGGATCCTCGCGGGGATCGATCAGAGCCTGGAGCGGCTCGGTCTCGACTACGTCGACCTCTACCAGATCCACGGCGTGGACCCCGCCACCCCCATCGAAGAGACGGTGCGGGCACTCGACGACGTCGTGCGGTCCGGCAAGGCCCGCTATGTCGGGTTCAGCAACCTGCCGGCGTGGATGGCGATGAAGGCCGTCGGCTTCGCCGATGCGCACGGGCTCGCGCGCTTCCAGAGCGCGCAGGTCTACTACTCCATCGCCGGGCGCGAGATCGAGCGCGAGATCGTGCCCCTGGCGCAGAGCGAGGGGATCGCGATTCTGCCGTGGAGCCCCCTCGCGGGCGGCCTGCTCTCGGGCAAGTTCGAGCCCGGCGAGCCCGGGCCGGAGGGCGCCCGGCGGACGTCCTTCGACTTTCCTCCGGTGGATGACGATCGCCTGCGTCGCGTCCTTCCCGTGATGCGTGAGGTCGCCGGCGAGCTCGGAATCTCGGTGGCGCGCCTGGCCCTCGCGTGGCAGCTCACGAGGCCGTTCGTGACCAGCGTCATCCTCGGCGCCAGGACCCGCGAGCAGCTCGTCGACGACCTCGCCGCCGCCGACGTGGAGCTCTCCAGCGACCAGATCCGGCGTCTGGACGAGGCGAGCGCGCTCCCCAGCGAGTACCCGGGCTGGATGGTGCAGTGGCAGAACCGCGACACGCGTGGGGTCGTAACGGAGGGGTAGCCAGGGCATTCCCCCACGTGGCGGTGTACGCTACCGTGCGGCCGTAAGGTGATCGCCGACCACGGAAGCGAACCCGACCATGTCCGGATGTACCCGCCCGATTCCGCTCCTCGCGACGGCGCAAGCTCTCCTCGTCGCCGGGTGCGCGGTGTCGGGCCCGCGGCCCGAGCCCCCGTCGGCGGTCGGGGTCGCAGCGCGCTGCTCTCTGGCCACGCTCGCAGCGGCGGGACACGATTCGGCGCTTGCAGCCGCGAGGCAGGGCGCGGCGCCTGCGGCGGAGGAGCGTCCCGTGGCGGGCGACCTGCGGGTGGCTCTCGAGCATCCCGTGGATCCCACCCGCGCTCCGGACCCGGACAACGCGAGCGCGCGCCTGGTGTTCCGGCAGCTCTACCAGACCCTGGTGCGGGTCGACTGCGAGGGCCGCCCCGAGCCCGCTCTCGCGGTCTCCTGGTCGCACGACGGGCAGGGCCGCCGTTGGTCGTTCACGCTCCGGCAGGACGCCCGATTCTGGGATGGAACGCCGGTGGATGCGCAGGCGGTGGCACGCAGTTGGACGACGCGGGGAGTCGCGACCGCCGCCGGCGGCCGAGTCGGCTCCATCGTCGACTCCGTGGCTGTTGTCGGGGACCGCGAGCTCGCGGTCTTCCTGACGGAGCCGTCCACGACGGTGGAGACGTTCGACAGGGCGGAGCTGGCGGTGACCGGCGCGGGAAGCCTGGGTCCCTGGCCGGAGGGGAGCGGATTCTACCGGCCTCTGGTGGCTTCGGACCTCCCGCCGGGAGAGATCCGCGTGGTGGCCGGGGAGGCACCGCCCTGGCGCGGATCCATCACGTTCAGCGCCGTGGGGACCTCCGGAAGCTCCGATGCGAGGAGCGCCCTCGATCGGGGTGTGGACGTTCTGGTGTCCGCCGACCCGGAGGTGCTGGCGTACGCCCGGGCACTGCCGGGCTTCACCACCGTGCCGCTGCCCTGGTCGCGAACCTATGTCGTCGCCGCGGAGGAGACGGGGGGCGAGGGCGGGACGGCAGCGGTGGTTCCCGTCGAGGCCCTGGAGAGGCTCGCGCGGGGCGCCGTGCGGGCGGATGCGCGCCCGGCCCAACCACCGTTCTGGTGGACCGCCGGCGACTGCCCCCGAGGGGTAGGCGCCGAAGAGAGCGCCACCCGCCAGGACGCCTCCGTTCCGGATCGTCCATCGCCGCATGGGTTCGGGCTCCGCATCGCCTACCCGTCGGGCGATCCGGTGGCCCGCTCCCTGGCGGAGCGCCTGGTGGGGCTCACCGACCTCGGCACGGCGCCGCCGCCCTGGCTCGCGCAGGCCGTGCCGGCCGTGGGAGCCGGGAGCGGATCCCTCGTGGCGGCCACTCTGGACGAACCTTCCCTGGTGCGAGCGATGCGCGACGGGAGCGCGTTGGCCTTTGTGATCCCGGTGCCGCGGGCCCCCGGCGGTCCCTGCGTCTCGGCATCGCTCGGCGCCGGAGACGACGTGGCGAAGTGGGCCCTCTCCTCCGCCTCGGGCCTCCGCGTGACCCCGCTCCTCGACGTGCGCTCCTCGGCCGTCGTCCGGAGCGGGATCACGGGCATCGGCATCGACGGTGACGGGACGCTGATCTTCCGTCCCACGGAACGCGTACGATGACGTTCCGCGCTCGGGTCCTCATCGCGTCCATCGTGGTCGCCCTGGCCCCGCTGGCCGTCCTCACCGTCGGCATCCGCAAGGAGGTCGACAGGACGCTCACCGCACAGTACCGAGCGAGGGTCCAGGAGCTCGTAGCGGTGATCCACGAGGACATGGCCCGCCAGAATCGGACCGTCGACGCCCGGCTCTCGGCTCTCGCGTCCGGCGTCGCGGCCGACCCTCGGGTTCGTGCCGCCGTCCTTCTCGGCCAGGAGAGCCCGGCGGTGTTGGACTGGGCCGGCCGCGCCATGCCGTTGGCCGGGCTCGACTACCTGATGCTCCTCGATCCGTCCGGGCGGATCCTGAGCTCCGGACACTTCCGCAACGAGTACGACAGACGCGCGACGGCCGTCGACTCCGTTCTCCGAGCGACCGCCGGACCGGTGCTGGTGCGGGCGCGCACGGCCGAAGGCTCGTTCCTCACCCTGGCGCGCGGACACGTGTTCGAGATGGGTGGACGGCGCTTCCTCCTGGCGGGCGGTATCGCCGTGGACCGGGGGTTCCTCGACCGGCTGGCCCGCCAGCAAGGCGCCGGGGACCCCTCGGTGACGCTGCTCGGGCCGGGCGGCGTGGACGCGCTCGCCGACAGCGCCGCCGTGATCGATATGGGAACGGCGACAGGGAACGCCGGGTCGCGGCCTGGTCTCGGAGCCGGTCCCGGGGCCATGCGGGCGGAGCTGGCCCTGCCCTTCCTGGACGACGCGACCCCGGCACCCGTCCTAGAAACCGCACGCGTGGTGGTCACGCACTCCCTCGCTCCGCTGGCCGCCCTCGAGCGTCGGATGGACCTCTGGTTCGGCGGCGGGCTCGTGGTCGCCCTGCTGCTGGCCCTGCTCATCGCCCACGCGGTCTCGACACGCGTGAGCCGTCCCCTGGCCGAGCTCGCCGGGAAGACCCGGCGGCTGAACCTCGACCGTCTCGACGTGGATTTCCGCTCGGGTCGCCTCGACGAGATCGGCACGCTCTCACGTCTCATGGGCGCGATGGTCGAGCGCCTGAAGGCCAGCGTGGCGGATCTCAGGCAGGCCGAGCGCCGCGCCACGGTGGGAGACCTGGCCCGGCAGGTGAACCACGACATCCGGAATGGCCTGGTGCCCATCCGCAACGTCGTCCGGCACCTGGCCGAGGTCGCGGGAGAGTCGCCGGACGAGCTGGCCCCGGTGTTCGCCGAGCGCCAGGGCACGCTGGACGGGGGCATCGCGTATCTCGAGAGCCTGGCTTCCACCTACGCGAGGCTCTCGCCGCGCGCCGAACGGCGACCCACCGACGTGAACGACGTCGCCCGAGGCGTCGTGCGGGACGCGGTGGTGCCCACCGGGGCCAGGCTCCGCACCGGCCTCGCGGAGCCGCTGCCGCGGGTGGCCGCCGACCCGGTCGTGTTGCGCCGGATCATCGAGAACCTTGTGGTGAACGGGTTGGAGAGCCTGGAGGGCCCCGGCGAGGTGGCGGTGGGGACGTCCGCCGAAGGTGGGCCACAAGGAGCCCTGGTCGTGCTGACGGTGGAGGACACCGGCCGCGGCGTCGACCCCGCGCAGCTGGAGCGCATCTTCGAGGACTTCTTCTCCACCAAGCCGGACGGAACCGGTCTCGGCCTGTCCATCGTGCGACGCCTGGTAGCCGACCTCGGGGGTCGAATCGACGTTCGGAGCGAGCCCGGGCGGGGGACCCGGTTCCGGGTCGAGCTGCCCTCCCTGGAGGGTTCGGCCGCCGCGCACGAGGAGGCGCAATGAAGAAGCACATTCTCGTGGTGGATGACGTGGCCGCCATGGCCGAGCAGTACGCCTACGATCTGCGGCGTCTCGGCGGCTATCATACGCGGGTGGCGACCGGAGGTCGCGAGGCTCTGGAGGTGCTCGCCGACGAGCCCATCGACTGCGTCATCCTCGACCTGGAGATGCCGGGCTTCGACGGATTCGACGTGTTGCGCCATATGCGCGACCACGACTCCGACCTACCGGTCATCGTCTATACGGGGACGGGCGACTTCGACCGCTGCGCCCAGGCGATCCGGCTCGGTGCCTACGGCTTCATCGACAAAGCCGAGTCGATGCAGCGCGTAATGCACGAGGTGAGCACCGCCCTGGAGCGGGGACGCCTCGCTTCCGAGGTGAAGGTGCTGCGTGCCAGGGTCGACGCGGAGACGTCCCTCGTCGGGGTGAGCCAGCCCATGCAGCGGCTCCGGGACGAGATCCGCCGGCTCGCGCCCATTCCGAGCCCGGTGCTCATCCTCGGCGAGAGCGGGTCCGGCAAGGAGCTCGTGGCGCGGGACCTCCACGCGCTTCGGGCGAGCGAGGGTGCGCCCTTCGTTCCGCTGAACTGCGCCGCCCTACCCGAGACGCTCGTGGAGAGCGAGCTCTTCGGTCACGAGCGGGGGGCCTTCACGGGTGCCGACCGCACCCGGCGCGGCGCCTTCGAGCAGGCGGGAAAGGGCACGCTCTTCCTCGACGAGGTCGGGGAGCTTCCGTTGCCGGCACAGGCGAAGCTGCTCCGGGTGCTCGAGGGCGGCGAGCTCGTCCGCCTCGGGGGAGAACGCTCGATATCCGTGGAGGCGCGCGTCGTGGCGGCTACGCACCGCGACCTGGAGGCCGACGTGGAGTCGAACCGCTTCCGCCAGGATCTCCTCTATCGCCTCAACGTCCACGTCCTCAGGGTGCCTCCGCTGCGCGAGCGGCGCTCCGACGTCCCGCTCCTCGCGCAGCACTTCCTTACCCGCATCTGCGAGCGCTTCGGGGTCCCGGCCAAGTCCATCGACGACGAAGCGCTCGAGATCCTCTCGGCCTACGACTGGCGGAGGAACAACGTCCGCGAGCTCCGCAACATCGTCGAGCGGCTCGTCATCGCCACCGCGGACGACGTCGTGCGCGCCGTGGACGTCCCGCCCGAGATCCGGGACGGCTCGTCCGAGTCCGCACCCACCGCACCGAACCGGACATTCACGGAGCTCAAGGCCGACGCGGAGCGCGAGATCGTCCTCGCCGCGCTGCAGCGCAACGGCGGTCACGTCACCCGCACCGCCGAAGAGCTCGGCCTCGCGGACCACGCGAGCCTCCTCAAGATCATGCGTCGCCTGGGCATCCAGCGGGACTGACCCGCAGGAACGTCGGCCGGCACCTGAGCGACCTGGGTGGTAGCGGGGCGGCGGTGGGCGGCGGGCTCGCTCGGAGCGACGCGCCGTCACGCAGGGGGGTCCTCCGGGTTGTCGCGAGGGGCGCAAGTCGAATCCTCGCTCGCCCCGCCCACCCGCCGCCACCCGGCGTTCCTCGAATCAGTCCGCGGGACGCAACCGGACCCAGCCCAACGTGTCCATCCGGACACAAGCAGCCCTCCGCAGCCGT
>JAJDNC010000102.1 GCA_022340865.1 Gemmatimonadota bacterium | reverse complement strand
CAGGATGCGTTCCGACTCCGAACGGCGCCGCTCCGTGCACGGCTGGCCGACTTCCAGAAGCAGAAAGCTGCCGATGGTCTTCGCCCTGGTGGTCGTGTGCAGCACACCGACGGCACGCGCGAGCGCGCGCACGCTCCGGGGAACCTTGAGGAACGATGGGGCCTGGGGAGTGACCTGGATCGCCGAGACGATCTTGCCATCACACGAGACCGTCGTGCTGGTCGTATCCTGCGCGGACAGCGCTCCACAGGTGATGGCCAGGGCAAGGGGGGCGAACAGGCACCCGGGCCGTCGCATCAGGGGCCGCCGTGCTTCGGTCGGTTCATTTCGGGGACCTGTCCTTGCCGATGTTGCGCTCCGCCTGGAGCCAATCCTGGA
Source organism: Gemmatimonadota bacterium (assembly GCA_022340865.1). Lineage (GTDB taxonomy): Bacteria > Gemmatimonadota > Gemmatimonadetes > Longimicrobiales > Gaopeijiaceae > SZUA-318. Next base: position 5,931 of record JAJDNC010000102.1, on the reverse strand, counting down.
CCGCGTCGCCTTCGCGCTGGTCCTTCGCATCGGGCGCTGCCTCGTGCTTCGCATCGTCCTTCGCGTCAGGCGCGGGTGCGGGCACCGTAGACTGCTCGCCATCGGGCGTCATCGCGGGTACTCCTCCGTCCGCGGCTCCCCTCCCTCGTTCTCCCATCGGTCAATGGCCCTTTGCTGGATCTCGGCCGCCCCGCGGACGCGCGTGACCCCTGGCGGGCCGACCGTCTCTTCCCCGGTCGTGTTCCACGACGCGATGATGGGCACCTCGGGGTGGTGGGGGTCACTGCCGAGGATGCTGAGGGAAGCTGTGTCGAGCCGAAGATGCTGGGCTTCGATCAAGGGCAATCCGATCCATCGTGCGGCCAGCACAGACCCGAATTGACCGTGTGAAAAGAGCGCGACAGTGCCGTCCAGCGAGCGGAGACGCACGATGAGTCGATCGGCGCGGTCGGACACTTGCGCCGGCGTCTCGCCGCCTGGGCAGCCATCCCGAAAGACGTTCCATCCTGGTCGTTCCGCGCGAATGTCCACGGAGCGGCGACCCTCATACTGGCCGTAGTCCCATTCGGCCAGATCCGGATCGATCTCCGCCGCGCGTTCCAGGCCCACCATCTCACAGGTTCGTCGTGCCCGCCGGCTGGGGCTCGTCAGCACGTGCGCGAACCCGATGTTGTCCAGACGATGCTTCAGCCTCGTCGCTTCGCTCTCGCCCCGTGGTGTCAAGGGAATGTCAGTGCGGCCGGTGTGCTGGCCGGAGATCGACCACGCGGTACCGCCGTGGCGAATGAGGTAGAGCCACAGCGGCATCGGCCCAAGGCCGTCCACGAGGTCTCGGGCTTTCATCATGGAGCGCTCCACTTCCAGTTCCTGACTTCCGGCATGTCCCGGCCGTGCTTCTCGATGTACTGCTTGTGCTCGATGAGCTTGTCCTTGAGCTGCTGCTTGAGGTACACGCCCCTGTCGCCGGTCTTCGGCACGCGGTCGATGGTGTCCATCACGAGGTGGAAGCGGTCCAGATCGTTCAGCACCGTCATGTCGAAGGGCGTGGTGATGGTGCCCTCCTCCTTGTAGCCGCGGACGTGGATGTTGTCATGGTTGGTGCGCCGGTAAGTGAGCCGGTGGATCAGCCACGGGTACGCGTGGTAAGCGAAGATGACCGGCTTGTCCCTGGTGAAGAGCTCGTCGAAGTCCGTGTCGCTCAACCCGTGCGGGTGCTCGCTCTGCGGCTGCAGCTTCATGAGGTCGACGACGTTCACCACCCGGATCTTCAGGTCGGGCAGATGCTCGCGCATGATGGAGACCGCTGCGAGGGTCTCCAGCGTGGGCACGTCGCCGCAGCAGGCCATGACCACGTCGGGGGCGACGCCCTGGTCGTTGCTCGCCCACTGCCAGATGCCGATGCCCTCGGTGCAGTGCTTGACCGCGGCATCCATGCTCAGCCACTGGGGCGCCGGGTGCTTGCCCGCGACCACGACGTTGACGTAGTGGCGGCTGCGCAGGCAGTGGTCCATCACCGAGAGCAGGCAGTTCGCGTCCGGAGGCAGGTAGACACGGACGATCTCGGCCTTCTTGTTCACCACGTGGTCGATGAACCCGGGATCCTGGTGCGTGAAGCCGTTGTGATCCTGGCGCCACACATGTGAGGCCAGCAGGTAGTTCAATGAGGCGATCTTGCGTCGCCACGGGATGTGCGCCGTGATCTTCAGCCACTTGGCGTGCTGGTTGAACATCGAGTCGACGATGTGGATGAACGCCTCGTAGCAGTTGAAGAGCCCATGGCGCCCGGTGAGCAGGTACCCCTCGAGCCACCCCTCGCACTGGTGCTCGCTGAGCATCTCCATGACCCGCCCCGCCGGGGCGAGGAACTCGTCGTTCGGCACGGTGGCGGCGTCCCACTGGCGCCGGGTCACCTCGAAGACCGCCTCGAGGCCGTTGGAGAGCGTCTCGTCGGGGCCGAAGATCCGGAAGTTGCGCTGCTCGTCGTTCAGCTTCGCCACGTCGCGCAGGAAGCGCCCGAGGACGTGCGTGTCGCCGATGCCGGGCGCACCCGGCGTGGGCACGTCTGCCGCGTAGTCGCGGAAGTCCGGCATGCGCAGGTCGCGGAGCAGCATGCCCCCGTTGGCGTGGGGATTGGCCCCCATGCGCCGGTCGCCCTCGGGCGCGAGCTCGGCCACCTCCGGCCTCAGCCGACCCTCTTCGTTGAAGAGCTCCTCCGGCCGGTAACTCCGCAGCCACTCCTCGAGGAGCGCGAGGTGCTCGGGACGGGTGGCGGCCTCCTTGATGGGCACCTGGTGGGCCCGGAACGTGCCCTCGATCTGCTTGCCGTCCACCAGCTTCGGGCCCGTCCAGCCCTTGGGGGAGTCGAGGACGATCATGGGCCAGCGAGGACGCGTCAGGTTGCCGTGGACCCGGGCATCCTCCTGGATCTTCCTGATCTCCTCCACCACGGCGTCGAGGGTCGTGGCCATGGCCTCATGCATGGTCCCCGGATCGTCACCCGCCACGAACCAGGGCGTCCACCCGTAGCCGCGAAGCAGCTTTTCCAGCTCCTCGTGCTCGATGCGGGCCAGGATGGTCGGGTTGGCAATCTTGTAGCCGTTGAGGTGCAGGATCGGCAGCACCGCGCCGTCGGTCACCGGGTCGAGGAACTTGTTCGAGTGCCAGGCGGTGGCCAGCGGACCCGTCTCCGCCTCGCCGTCACCGACGACACAGGCGACGATGAGGTCGGGGTTGTCGAACGCGGCCCCGAAGGAGTGGCTGAGCGAGTATCCCAGCTCGCCGCCCTCGTGGATGGAGCCCGGGCACTCCGGCGACGCGTGACTCGGAATCCCCCCGGGGAACGAGAACTGGACGAAGAGCTTCCGGAGCCCGACCTCATCCTGGCTGATGTCGGGGTAGATCTCGCTGTACGTGCCCTCGAGATACGTGTTCGCCACGACGGCCGGCCCGCCGTGCCCGGGCCCCGAGACGTAGATCATGTCCAGGTCGTACTTCTTGATGACCCGGTTGAGGTGCGCGTAGATGAAGTTCTGCCCGGGGGTCGTGCCCCAATGCCCCAGCAGCATGTGCTTCACGTCGGCGGGCGTCAGAGGTCGCCTCAGCAGCGGATTGTCGTAGAGGTAGATCTGCCCCACGGAGAGGTAGTTCGCGGCGCGCCAGTAGGCGTCTATTCTGCTGAGTAACTCTGGATCCAGCGTCTCCGCTTTCGTCTTCATGTCTCACGTCTTTGATAGAGGCGTATTTCAGAGACCGTCACGGGGGGCCACGGTCCTTCCGGCCCCGCCGAGTCGGAGGACCCGGCACACCGAGCGCGCGATGATCTGCGCTTCGTCCGTGCGCATGACGCGGACGGTGACCCGGCCGGCCGCCGCGGAGATCACCCCCGCGTTCGCCGCGTTGCCTTCCTCGTCGATGTCGATTCCCAGGAAGCCGAGCCTCTCACAGATGCGGGCCCGGATCACGGGCGACCGCTCGCCGATGCCACCGGAGAACACCAGCGTGTCCAGGCCACCCAACGCCGCCGCGAACGCACCGATCCACTTCCTGATTTGGTAGCAGAACAGCGCCACCGCTTCGGCCGCGCGCGGGTCGTGCGTCTCGCGGTCCAGGAGGTCACGCATGTCCGAGCTGGTCTCCGACACGCCGAGGAGCCCGCAGTGGGCGTTGACCATCTCGTTGAACTGCCCTGCGCTCATGCCTTCCGTGCGCGCCAGATACCACGCCAGTCCGGGATCCAGGTCGCCGGAGCGGGTGCTCATGGGCACCCCGGCGGCCGGGGTGAAGCCCATGCTGGTGTCCACGGGCTTGCCGTCCCGCAGCGCCGCCAGGCTGGCGCCGTTGCCCAGGTGGGCGAGGATGACGCGGCCCCACGCGGCCTCCGCGCCGACCAGGCGGGCCAGCTCTTCCATGAGGAAGGCGTACGACAGGCCGTGGAAGCCGTACCGCCGCACGCCCAGCTCCTCGTACCGCCGCGGGATCGGCAGCAGCCGGGCCACGCGCGGCAGGTCGCGGTGGAACGCCGTGTCGAAGCAGGCCACCTGCGGCAGATGGGGAAAGTGGCGATGAAACGCCTCGGTCAGCAGGATCTCCTCGGGCAGGTGCTCCGGGTCGAACGGACCGAGCCGGCGCAGCTCCTCGACCATCTCCGGGGTGATCCGCTGGGGCTCGCTGTACTTCGGTCCGCCGTGCACCACTCGATGCCCCACCGCGGTCAGCGCATCAGCCCCCCCACCCTCCTCGAGCCAATCCATGAGGGCGCTCACCGCCGTCGCGTGATCCGGCGCCGTCACCGGGTGCCGGACGTCGGCCGCGGGGTTGGAGCCCGTCACCCGAAAGGTCGTATCCGGCAGCCCGATCCGCTCGATGGCGCCCTCCAGGATCCGCCGGAGCGAGGCACCGGCCTCGAAGAGCGCGAACTTGATGCTCGACGAGCCGCCGTTGATGGTCAGGATGCGCGGGTTGGACGGTGCCATGTCATCGCTGCCACAGGATGCGGGCGTCCTCCAGCGGGATCGCGGCGCCGTCGAAGTGTGGCAGCACCCGCGCGGTGTAATCCCCCGCGGGACGGGCGACCGACACCGTCGCGCTGTACACGTGGCCACCCGCCGCGCCGGCCGGCCGGCGACGACGTTCCATCGCCTGTCGCACGGGCACGCCGCCGCTGGCACCGTCGGCGAAGAGCTCCACGCGTACCGCCTCGGGGTCGAGGTCGCCGAGCAAGACCTCGATCTCGAAGACGTGCTGCTCGTCGTGCGTCTCGACCTTCATCTCGCCGAAGCGCAGCCTGCTCCAGCTCCGCTCCAGATCACGCCGCCACTCCACCATCCGTGCGCCCACGGCCCCCCCGTCGGCGCTGCGCCGACGATAGGCGACCGCGGCCGGGATGTAGCGTTCCTCGGTGTATTCGCGCACCGTGCGGTTGGCGCAGAAGCGCGGCGTCAACCGTGCCATGCTCTCCCGCATGCGCTCGACCCATGCGACGGGAATGCCGTTCTCGTTCCGGTCGTAGAACTCCGGGATGATCTTCTGCTCGAGCAACTCGTAGAGCGTGTCGGCTTCGGCCGCATCCCACGCGGGATCGTCGCCACGCTCCAGGCCGTCCCCCAGCGCCCACCCCACCTCGGGCGTGTACGCCTCCGCCCACCAGCCGTCCAGCTCCGAGACGTTGAGCCCTCCGTTGACCAGCACCTTCATGCCGCTCGTCCCGCTCGCCTCCCAGGGCCGTCGTGGCGTGTTGATCCAGACGTCCACCCCCTGCACGAGCCGTTCCGTCAAGAGCATGTCGTAATCGGCCAGGAAGACGATGTGGGATCGCGTCTCCGGGCGGCGAATGAACTGGATCCAATCGTGGATCAGGGCCTTGCCGGGCTGGTCCTCGGGATGTGCCTTGCCGGCGATGATGAGCTGCACCGGGCTCTCGGGATTCGTGAGGATACGCAGCAACCGCGCGGGGTCGTGCAGCAGCAGGTTCGGCCTCTTGTAGGTCGCGAACCGTCGCGCGAAGCCCAGGGTCAACGCGTGCGGATCGAAGAAGTGCCTCGAGTCCTCGATCACGTCGGGCGATGCGCCCGACGCGATCAGCTGTCGGGACAAGCGGTCACGCGCGTAGTCCACCAGGGATCGGCTGGCGGCAACACGAAACTCCCAGAGCCGGTCGTAGGAGACGTCGCGAATACGCTGCTCGAGGTCTTCCGTCGTTCCGATCCAGCGATCCTTACCGCAGGCCTCCGTCCAGAGATCGTCGGCCTCCGCCGAGTCCCAGCTCGGCACGTGGACGCCGTTGGTCACGTGTCCGACGGGCACCTCGTCGGCCGGCCAGCGCGGAAAGAGCGGCTCGAAGAGTCGGCGGCTGACCTCTCCGTGCAGGCGGCTCACGCCGTTCACCGCGCCGCTCCCGCGGATGGCCAGATAGGCCATGTTGAAGCTCTCCGA
>JAJDNC010000091.1 GCA_022340865.1 Gemmatimonadota bacterium | reverse complement strand
CAGGATGTGCGGATGCTGGAGGCGCGCCGCGATCTCGATCTCCCGCATGAAGCGCTCGGGTCCGAGCGTCGTCGCCAACTCCTGGCGCAGCACCTTGATGGCCACCTTCCGGTGGTGCTTCAGGTCCTCGGCCAGGTAGACGGTGGCCATGCCGCCCTCACCGAGCTCACGCTCGATGCGGTAGCGGTCGGAGAGGGCGGTGACGAGGCGGGGAGGCAGGTCGCGCATTGCGGGCCAAGATGTGGCCGTGCCCCGGCTCAGGCCAGGATGGCCGGGCTGGTTGCCCTCGGGCCCGACCCCCACCTCACCAGGGCGCCCGCCGTGACGCGATGGCGTGCCGCGGGACCGTTCTCATCGCCGGGTACCCCCACCCTCGCTGGCCGCGAGCCGCTTCCTGAGCTCCGTGCCCCAGTTGGGCGCGACCACGATCCGGTAACCGCTGGAGACCGGCTTGACCGCCAGCACCTGGGTTCCGTCGGATGAGATGTTGTAGGCGGGGCCGGTGAGACCGACGAGCGGCATCACGGTGTCACGTCCCAGGACGCGGAACGTCGGTGCCAGATTGACCCGTGCGTCCAGGAGGGAGGGAGGGCTGCCGGCGCTGTTCACGTAGTAGAGGCGGCTCCCGTCGGCCGACCAGATCGGCAGGGTGCCCCGCCCGGTGGAGATCTGGATCTTCTTCGAGGGATCGGGGAACGAGCGGACGTACACTTCAGGTTGGCCCGTCTCATCCGACATGTACGCGACCCATCTCCCGTCGGGCGAGATCTGCGGCAGCATCTCGTTGAACCGGGTCGCCACGTACGGGCGGGCGACGGGCGTCGAGTCGAGGGGAACCCGCAGAAGGTCCCACGAGCCGCGGACCGCCTGGACGACCATGGACGTGCCGTCGGGAGAGAGTGTAGCCGAAGCCATGATGTCCGGGTCGGCGAACAGCTTCCTGGGGGCGGAGCCGCCGGTGACGGGCTGCGACCATACCGCGGACTGCGACGCGCTGTCCGAAGCCACGTAGACCACGCCGGACCCGTCGCGGCTCCAGGCCACGGACGCCACCGTTCCCACAGTGGTCAGCCTGGAGAACGTCGACAGCGCGGCGTCCCAGATCCACACGTCGCTTCCCTGGCCGTCCGACACCACCGCGGCGATGCGGTGCCCGTCGGGCGACAGGGCCAGCCCCTCGTATTCGCGGACGCCCGGGATCGCCTGTCGGGTGGTCCCGTCACGGGATACCCAGACCATCCGTCCAGTCGAGCTCGCCTCACCGGTGATCAGGCTGCCGCCGTTGGAGATGTAGATCTCGGAGTTGCCGTTGACGGTGCGATCCACGCCGACTCGATCATGCACCGGCACCGGCGCGCCGGTCACCCGCTCGTCGTGCACGTCGAAGGGCACGGCCATGACCGAGCCGTCGGCCTGGACGTACACGAGGTGGTCGTCGAGGACCGCCAGGGGCCGGATGCCTGTGACGCCCAGGGGAGTGACCCGGCCGTCGTCCAGCCTCGCGGCCCCCAGCTTCGACGACCCGAGGCTCCCGTACCAGATCGTGAAGACCACGACGTTGGGGTCCGGCGTAGAGATGGGCCACACGTGGGCCCGTTCGCCCTTCGCCGTGTCCACCCTCGTCAGGGCCGCGGCGTCGCCGCCCCCGGCGCTCACGTGCGCGAGCCCCTTGAACGAGCCGAAGCTCCCGAGGACGATCTGGCCACCGGAGGTCCACGTGGCACCGTTCGCCGACATACCCCCGACGGTGATGGTGACCGGGCTGCTGCCGTCGAGGCGCACCTTGCGCTCCTCTCCGTTCTGCTCGAAGGCCAGCCACGTTCCATCGGGCGAGAAATACGGCTGAAGCGCGCCCGCGGTCCCGGGGATGGGGTGCGCATCCAACTGGTCGGTACGGAGGGAGTACAACATGAGATGGTTGTCGGGCCCCGGGGCGGTGTACACCACCGTGCCGCCGTCCGGCGAGATCGCTCCCGGCCACGGGACGCCATCCGCCGGTTTGACGCTGTCCGTGGTGGAGAGGACGAAGCGGATGGGCGGGAGGGTGCTCACGGCCGGCGGCGCCCGGCGTGCGAGGAGCACCGTCGCGACGATCCCCGCGAGCGCGACGACGGAGACGGCGACGAAGGCCGGATCGCGGAACCGCCCGCGCCAGCCGACGGGCCCGGACGAGGAGATGCCTCCGGCGCCCGCCTCCTGGGGTCCGGCGGACCGGAAGCCCGGGTCCACCAGAGCGTCGGCGAACGCCTTCGCGCTCTCGAACCGGTCCGCCGGGAGCTTCTCCAGCGCCTTCGAGAGGGCGGCAGCCACGTTGAGAGGAACCGACTTCCGTATCTGCCGGACCGGCCGTGCCTCGTCGGCGATGATCTTCACGATGATCTGCTGCGCCGTCGCCCCCAGGTGCGGAGGATCCCCCGTCAGCATCTCGTACAGCACGCTCGCCAGCGAGTACACGTCGCTGCGGTTCGTGATGATCTTCTCGGCCGTCGCCTGCTCCGGGCTCATGTAGTGCGGCGTACCGAGCGACAGCCCCGTCTCGGTCATCCGCCCGCCCGCCGCCGCGCTCACCGCCAGCGCGATCCCGAAGTCCGCCACCATGGGCCGACCGGCGTGGATCAGGATGTTCTCCGGCTTGATGTCCCGGTGCACCACCCCGTGCTCGTGCGCGTACTCGAGCGCGTCGGCCACCTCGCGGATCAGCTGCACGGACTCCTCCACGCCGAGCTGCCGTTCGCGGTCGAGCCTGGCGCGGAGCGTCTCGCCCTCCACGTACGGCATCACGTAGAAGAGGAAGCCGTCCGCCTCCCCCGAGTCGAAGAGCGGGAGGATGTTGGGGTGCTGCAGCGCCGCGGTGGTCTTGATCTCCTGCACGAAGCGCTCGGCCCCGAGGACCGCGGCGAGCTCGGGCTTCAGCACCTTGATCGCGACCTTGCGGTGGTGCTTGAGGTCCTCGGCCAGGTAGACGGTGGCCATTCCGCCCTCGCCGAGCTCACGCTCGATGCGGTAGCGGTCGGAGAGAGCGGAAGCGAGACGGGAGGGGGGATCAGGCATCGATGCCAAGATGCTGTGAGGGCACGAATTCAGCCAGCGTCTTGCCGGAGCCCACCGTGGCCACGCCGCCCGCGGGTCATTGGCACGACCTGAGCCCTCGGCCGTCGGCCCCCGCGGGGCCGAGGCAGTAGCCTGCGAGGTCCAGGCCCGCGAAGACGGGGCCGGCATAGAACCGCTTTACGCCGGAGACGTACGTGGCCGTATCCTCCGGCGGCACGTAGTGGTGCAGGAGCACGGCCTTCACGTGCGCCCGGGATGCGAGCTCGCCGACCGCTTTCATGGTCAGATGCTCGAGCCGCAGGTGCTCGAGCAACGCCCGGGTGCTCGGTGACTCCACACCGCCCGCCCCCTGCCCCGATGTTACCGCCCTGCGGATACGGTCCAGGTCCTCCACTTCCGAGACCAGGACGTCCGCTCCGCTGGCCAGCCGCTCCACCGCTGCGCTCGGGCCCGTGTCCCCCGTGAAGACGATGACGCCGTACGGCGTCTGGAAGCGGTAGGAGAACGACTTCATGCGGGCGGTGTCCTTCGCGGGCATGAGCCGGTAGTGCGTGTTTTCCACGGCGGTGACGCGAATGCGGTCGTCCTGGTAGACCAGGCCGTCGTGGTCGATGATGTGCACCCTGAAGGGATTCGTCAGGGTGCCACTGCCGATATGCTCGGCGGCGAAGATGTCGTACGGGATCCGGATGAAGTTCCACGCCGCGGCGACCAGGGCCGTCGTCTGTGGAGGTCCGTAGATGTCGAACGTGCCCGTGGCCCTCGGCCCGCCGGTGGGATCCGTGCGGTTGAAGTCGTTGGCCAGCACGGCCACGAGGCCGAGGGTGTGATCCGGGTGGTCGTGCGTCAGGAAGATCCTGCGGATGGTGGGGGAGCGGACCCCCGCCTCGAGGAGGCGCCGCATGGTGCCGATCCCGCAGTCGATGAGGTAGGGGCGGCCGTCCACGACGAGGAGCGTCGCGGGCTCCGAGTGATCCCGGTTCAGGTCGGGGCCGCCCTTCGTCCCGAGGACGAGGATCTCGTCGCCTTGCTGCACCAGGGGCGCAGGCCGACCCTGCGCCACCGCCCGGGCGGGCAGGGTGCTCAGCGCCGAGGCGGCCGCGAGCAGCGCGATGCGGCCGACAACCGTGCTCACCGTTTTCCTCCCCCTCCCCCACTCGCCGCCAGCCGCTCTCGGAGCTCGGTGCCCCAGTTGGGGGAGACCACGAGTCGGTAGCCGCTGGAAACCGGCTTGACGGCCAGGACGCGGGTGCCGTCGGGCGAGATCCCGTACGTCGGGCCGGTGAGGTCGGCCACCGACATGACGGTGTCGCGCCCGAGGAGGCGCAGCGTCGGTGACAGGCGGACCCGCGCCTCGAGGAGAGCGGGGCGGCTGCCGGCAGTGTTCAGGTAGTAGAGACGGCTCCCGTCGGCCGACCACCGTGGAAGGGCACCCCGCCCGGTGGAGATCTGGATCTTCTTCGACGGATCGGGGAACGAGCGGACGTACACTTCCACCTGGCCCGTCTCATCCGAGCTGTACGCGACCCACTTGCCGTCGGGCGAAAACTGGGGAAAAGCCTCGTTGAACCGGGTTGCCGCGTACGGTTGCACGACGTTCGTGGAGTCGAGGGGGACGTGCATGAGGTCCCACGAGTTGCGGAAGACCTGGAGGACGAGGGACGTGCCGTCCGGGGAAGGCACCGCCTGGGCAATGATGTCCGGCGCCGCGAACAGCTTCCTGGGGGCGGAGCCGCCGGTGACGGGCCGCGACCACACGGTGGCCTGTGATGCACTGTCCGAAGCTACGTACACGACGCTGGATCCGTCGCGGGTCCAGCTCACCGAGGAGACCGTCCCCACCGTCGTCAGCCTGGAGAACGTCGACAGCGCCGCGTCCCAGATCCACACGTCGCTCCCCTGACTGTCCGAGACCACGGCGGCGATGCGGTGCCCGTCGGGCGACAGCCCCAGCCAGTCGTATTCGCGGGCGCCCGGCACCGCGGGTTTCGTCGTCCCGTCACGGGACCTCCAGATCAACTGTCCGGTGGAACTCGCCTCCCCGGTGATCAGGCTCCCGCCGTTGGAGACGTAGATCTCGGAGTTGCCGTTGAGTCCCCGCTCCACCCCGACGCGATCGTGTACCGGGACGGGTGCTCCCGTCACCCGCTCGTGGCGCACGTCGAAGGGAATGGCCATCACCGAGCCGTCCGCCTGGACATACACCAGGTGGCCGTCG
>JAJDNC010000084.1 GCA_022340865.1 Gemmatimonadota bacterium | reverse complement strand
GGCGTGGCCGCCAACGCTTCCCTGCGCAGCTCCGCCGGGGAACGCAGGGGCGTGATCCGGAACTGCGAGCCGTCCTCGGGGGCGAAACGGAGACGTTCGAAGGCGGTGCTTCCCAGCGTGAGGCCGGAGACCGCGGCATGGCGAGCACGGTGGAAGGTGAGGCGGGCCGCGCCCACCTCGAACGTGCTGGCGGTGACCGGCACGAGGGCCTGCTCCGCTGCGTGCCAACGCTCCACATACAGCGCTCCCGCGTCCTCCAGGACCGACAGAGTGTCCGCGCCGGCCGCGTAGTCCCCGATGAGGGGCACGACCACGGGAGATGGAGCGGGAGGGGGCTCGGTGCGGTCGGTGGGGACGGCCCGGTCCGCCCGACAGGCCGCGGAGGCCAGGACCAGCGCGATCAGGGGGAGGCTCCTCATGCCCTCGATTGTCGCGCCGCCGCCCCGCCGGCGAAAGACGGAGCTCGGACCTCGTCGTCCTCGTCGGCGTGTCATTGACAGTTGTCGTTTTCTGCCGGATCGTGGTCCGGCCCTCCTCCCGACAACCCCAGCAGGACTGCGGATCATGAGTCACCGACGCTCCGTTGCTTCCACCGCGCGATGCCTGGCGCGCGCCTGCCCGCTCTTCCTCGCCTTCCTGATCGTCCCGCACCTGGGGGCGCAGCAGCCCACCCGGCCGCGTCAGGTGGTGCCGATGGACAGCGCGCGGGCCCGCGCGCTCTACGTCAGCGACCGGCCCGAGGACCATCCGGTGGCCGACTACGCCCGTGACATGGCGAACAAGGTGCGCACGGACAGCATCTACCGGGCGGTCACCAGGGGCGTGGTGGACTTCGAGAAGATCACCTACGAGAGCAGCGTGGACGGGATGCAGATCCCCGCCTACGTGTTCCAGCCCCTGGAGAAGCGAGGGCCGAAGGGCCATGCCGCCATGGTGTGGGTCCACGGCGGCGTCCACGGCAACTGGGGCCAGACGATGTGGCCCTTCGTGCGGGAGGCCGTGGAGCGCGGCTACGTCATCATCTGCCCCGAGTACCGGGGCAGCACCGGCTACGGCAAGGACTTCCACAACGCCATCGACTACGGCGGCTACGAGGTGGACGACGTCATCGACGCCTACGGGTGGATGGTCGCCAACCTCCCCCACGTGGACCCCGAGCGGGTGGGCATCATGGGCTGGAGCCACGGCGGCTACATCACGGTGATGGCCGTCACCCGGGAACGGCACCCGTTCAAGGCCGGCGCGGCCATCGTGCCGGTAACGAACCTGATCTTCCGGCTCTCCTACAAGGGTCCCCGCTATCAGCGCGGCTTCTCGACGCAGCAGCGCATCCGGGGTCTCCCCTTCGAGAAGCGGGAGGAGTACGTGAAGCGGTCGCCGCTGTACGCGGTGGACCACCTGAAGACGCCCCTCCTGGTCCACGTCGCCACCAACGACCAGGACGTGGACTTCGTCGAGGACCAGCAGTTGGTGTACAAGCTGCGCGCGATGTATCCGGACCTCACGGAGACGAAGATCTACGTGGACCCGGCGCCGTGGGGCCGGAGCGTGGGCCACTCCTTCAGCCGGCGTGTGGACCCGCAGACGCTGGAGCGGGTGGACTCGCCGGCGCAGCGTGACTCCTGGAACAGGACGTGGGCGTTCATGGAGGAGCACCTGCGGCCGTACGAGGACCCCAACCACCCGGTCCCGTTGCGCACCGGGCCCGGGGACCCGGGCAGGTAGCAGCGGGACGCGCTTCGCGGGGCGCCGGGGCGAGGCGACGGCCCGGCGCCTGCGCTACGACACCGGGATTCCCGCCTGCTCCAGGCGCCGCTTCAGCGAGTCGGCCAGCGCGTTGTGTGCCTCCGCCAGGCGGCGGCAGGTGGCCTCCCGGGCCTTCAGGGAATCCGCCTTGAGGTGCCAGGAGGCCACCGAGTCGTTGTAGGCATGGAACGCCTTCAGGTACTCGTCGTAGCGGGCCTGCGGCACGCCCCTGGGATCCAGCGTCTCCAGCTTCGCCACCTCGAGGTGCAGCGAGTCCACCACGGTGTCGAAGCGCTCGAAGAGACGCTGCGTGTACGCCAGCTCGTTGCGGCAGGCGTCCGCGTCGACGCGCGCGTGGTAGACCTGGTCGCGCAGCGCCTCGAGCTCCCGCAGCGTGCGATGCCGGTGGAGCAGAGCCAGGCCGCCCTCGACCGCGGCCACCAGCACGGCCACGCCCGCGATGACCAGGGCGACACGCACGCGATGACTGAACACCACTCGCTTCCCCCGCGCGTCAGCTCCCGCCGGCGTTCTCCTGCCGCTGGTAGACCACCTTGCCGCCGACGATGGTGTAGAGGACCTGCGTCCCCAGGATCGAATCCGCCGGCACCGTCATGATGTCGCGGTCGAGGACCGTGACGTCTCCCCACTTGCCCGGCACCAGGGAGCCCAGCTCCTTCTCGTGGAACATGGCGTACGCCCCGTTCAGGGTGTACGACTTGAGCGCTTGCTCCCGGGTGAGCCTCTCGGCGGGGAAGAACGCGGAGTCGGTGCCCACCATGTAGCGGGTGACGCTGCAGTGGAACGACGCGATGGGGCTGATGTCCTCCACGGGCACGTCGGTACCGTTGGTCACCACCGCACCGCTCTTCCACAGCGTCTGCCACATGTAGGCGCCCTCCCGGGCGCGCTTCTCGCCCAGCCGGGCGATGACGTAGGGCGCGTCGGAGCACGCGTGGATGCCCTGCATGGACGCGATGATCCCCATCTGCGCGAAGCGGGGGATGTCGGTGGGGTTGAGGTGCTGGGCGTGCTCGATTCTCCAGCGCAGCGTGTCGCTGTCGAGGTTCATCTCCTTGAAGACCGCCTCGTAGGTGTCCAGCGTCTCGCGGTTGGCCCGGTCGCCGATGGCGTGCACGGAGATCTGGAAGCCGTCGCGGGCACCGATCTCGGCGATCTGCTTGATGCGCGACATGGGCGTGACGTTCAGCCCCGTGTTGTGCGGATCGTCGGAGTACGGCTCGAGCATCCACGCGCTCCGCGATCCCAGGGCGCCGTCGGAGGTGATCTCCCCGATGGCCCGCACGGTGAGGTGGCCGTCGCCGTAGTCGATCATGCGGTGTGCCTTCAGCGCGGCCTCGTTCTGCGGGGTGGCCTCACCCTGGCTGATGAGGATGTACAGCCGGAGCGGCATGTCGCCCTCGTCCACCATCTTCTTGATGGTGTCGATGGTGGCCAGCGACTCGCCCATGTCCTGGAAGCTGGTGACGCCCTTGGACAGCGCCTCGTGCACCGCCAGGTGCACCTCGTTGGTGAAGTCCTCGTGCACCTGCTCGGGGGTGCGCTCCGCCTGGTACTTGCGCAGAGCGCCTCGGATCAGCCCCTCGGCGTCGTCGACGAAGATGCCCGTGGGGCGGCCCCGGGCGTCCTTGATGATCTCTCCGCCGGCGGGGCTGCGCGTGGACGCTGTCACCCCGGCGGCCTTCATGGCCGCGGCGTTGGCGATGAGGGCGTGGCCGCTGGCGTGCGTGAGGAGCACCGGGTTGTTCGGCGCCACCTGGTTGAGGAGGTCGTTGGTCTGGAAACCCGCCACCACCCGCGGCGGCGGCGAATCCCACTTCTCCTGGTGCCAGCCGCGGCCGAGGATCCACTGGCCGGGCTGCGCCTTCTTGGCGGCCGCGGCCACCATGTCCACGATGTCCTGCCACGTGTGCGCGTGCATGAGATTGAGCTCGGTAAGCGACGCGCCCAATCCGGTGAAGTGCCCGTGGGACTCGATGAACCCCGGGATGGCCAGATGGCCCTGCAGGTCGATGACCCGCGTCGCGCTCCCCACGTAGCGCTGGATCTCGGCATCGGTGCCCACGGCGACGATGGAGTCGCCGGCCATGGCGATGGCCTGCGCCTCGGGGTGGGCGGGATCCATGGTCACCACCTTGCCGTTGCGAAGGACCAGGTCCGCGGGCGGCGCCGCGGGAGCACAGGACGAGACGACGGGGAGGACGACGGCCAGAAGGGCGAAGAGGGTGCGGTGTGTCATGGGATCCCCCCGTGCTGCGCGCACATGAGCTTGCGGAGTCGTGTCCGGCGCCGGCCCCCGGGCCGGCGCCTGCCTGACAGGATGCCACCCCCGGCCCTTCCGGGCCAGGGTGGGCGGGTATGTCGGTTCGGCACCGGAACCCTGCGGGCCGCATCGGGTTGCAGTCAGCCTCACTCCGAAACGATCCCCGAGGGCGGGCGGGACATGTCGGATCGATGGGACAGGTGTGCCCGGGGCTCCTCCAGGTGAGGATGTCCCCGGAACCCGGACGGAAGGCTATGGCCACCCTGGCCGTGGCCCTCTTCGTCCTGGCGCAGCCCCGCATGTTCTGCGCGGTGCACTGCCTGATCCTGGATCACATCGGTGGTGACACCGCGGTCCCCTCGGCGGCCTCCGTACCGGGGCAACACCTCGTCGCCAACGGGGCCGCGGACGCCCCGGCCGTGGACATGGTGTGCGGGTTCTCGGGGACCATCCTCACGTCGGCCCCCGCGATCCCGGTGGGCTCCGTGGGACCCGCCACCCTCGTGGCGGTCGAGCTCCCGGTGTTCGGAGACGAGCCGCCCGAGGCCGGGATCGAGCTTCCCCTCTGGGCACCGGTCCCTGCGCCGCCCACCGTCGACACCCCGCCTCCCCGGGTCTGAGCCACCCTTCGAGCTTCTGAAGGCGAGCAGGCCGTCGTGCCCCGGGGTGACCTCCCCGGAGCCGGCACCTCCGCTCGCGCTCCTGCCCATGAGATCCGACGGCACCCGTGCGCCATGGCCCACCGGGGGCCCGGGAGGTATCGATGACAATCGGCGGCATGAGACCGCTTCTATCCTGCATTGTGGCCGGCGCCCTGGCTCTCGGTCCGGCAGGCGTGTCCGGGCAACAGCGGCCCGACACCGTGCACGAGCACGGGGACACGCTCACACGCAACCCCATCCGGCTCGAGGCCATCACCGTCACGGCCGCACCGGCGAAGCGCCAGCAACCCATCGCATCCATCAGCGTCGCGCCGGCCGTGATCCACCAGACTCCGGCCACCGACGCCTACGACCTCCTGCGTCAGACCGCGGGCATCGAGGTCCACGAACAGGGCCAGGGTCCGGGCTTCGCCTCCGACGCCTCGTTGCGTGGGTTCAGCTCCGACCATTCGACCGACATCGCGCTCTGGGTGGACGGCGTTCCCAACAACGAGCCCGTGAACGGGCACGCCGAGGGCTACAACGACTGGAGCCTCCTGTTCCCGCAGGCGATCAAAGCCGTCGATGTGATGAAGGGCCCCACGAGCGCGGTGTACGGCAACTTCGCGTTCGCCGGCGTGGTCAACGTGCAGACGCTGGAACGGATGCATGGCACGACGCTCTGGCTCGACCCCGGCTCCTACGGCCACGTCGGTGGTACGGTGCTCACGGGGTACGACCACGGCCGCGACGGGGGCGTGTTCGGTGTGCGCGCGGTGCACCAGGACGGCTGGCGCCCCAACAGCGCCTACGACCTCGATCAGGGTCACGGGCGGATCGTGCAGGCGCTGTCGAGCTCCGCCACCCTCGACGCCGGCGTGGAGCTGTACCACACGAACTGGAGCTCTCCCGGCTTTCTCTCCGAGAGCGCGTTCCAATCGGGCCTCTTCCGGCAGGTCGCGAACCGGACCGACGGCGGGTTCAAGAACCGCGCCCAGGAGCGTGTCAGCCTCAAGGTGCTGGCCGGGCCCTCGCTCCTGTGGCGGACCACGCTCTACTCCACCCAGGGCCGGTGGCAGCTCTATCTGACCATCCCCCCGGAGCCGGGGAGCGGCGAGGGAACGGGGAGCCAGACGGAGGAGGAGGACCGGCGCTACGGGTTGGGGCTCACCAGCGCGCTCACCTGGTACCTGCCCCGGGCCCGGATCACCGTAGGCACGGAGGACCGCTTCGATCACGCACACTACGAGAACTGGCTGACCACGGACCGCGTCCGCGACTCGGCACAGGCGCTGGTGACCGCGCACCAGAGCTCGGCGGCCCTCTTCATCCAGTCGGAGGAGGACCTGGGGCGGCGCCTGCGGCTTCGTCTGGGTGGACGCCTGGACTACCAGAACACGTCATCCACCCCCGACGGAGGCGCCACGAGCAGCCACGGCAAGTCGATCTTCTCCCCCAAGGCGGGCGTGCTGTACCGCCTTCCGGTGCACCTCGACCTCTACGCCAACGTCTCCCGGGGCTTCCGCTCCACCGACGGCGTCATCGAAGATCCCGCGCTTCCCTTCATCACCGAGTGGGCCTACGAGACCGGCGTGAAGCTGGAAGGGAATCGCGTCCACGGCAGCGTCGCGCTCTTCCGCATGGACGTGAGCAACGAGCAGACGTTCGATCCCATCACGTTGCGCGACGTCAGCGGAGGCAGGAGCCGACGCGACGGCGTGGAGGTCCAGGGCACGGCCGACCTCACTGCAGGCTTGCGGATCTCCACGGATTGGACGTTCACCAACGCACGCTACCAGCAGCTCGTCACCGCGGACGGCGACACGCTGAACGGAGCCCGGGTGTTCAACACCGCCCGCTACACGGGTGTGGCTGCGGTGGATCTCTCTCCAGGTGACGCTCCGTGGCGGCTGCGTGTCGGCACGAACGTCGTCGGTCCCTACAGTCCCTTCGACGAGCCCGGCGTCGTCAGGCCCCCGTACGGGCTTCTCCAGGTCTCGGGGGGCTACCAGGTGGGCCCGGTCCACCTGCAGGCGGGCATCCACAACCTCCTGGACACGAGCTATCGCGAGCTCGAGGCGGGCGGGTTCGTTTCCCCCGGTGCGCCCCGTGAGGTGTTCGCGACGTTGCGGTACCACTTCTGAACGAGGTACACACAGTGAGGTGATCCGGGTGCCTCCGGGCCAGGATGGGCACGCGCGTCGGCTCAGCGGCGGAACCCTGCGACGAGTGACCCGTCGGACTCCAGCCCGGCGTGGCGCCGCCAGACGCCGAGCGGCCCGCACCCCTGCGGATGCGGGCCGCCCGTGAGCCGCCGGGGGCGGCGCGCGCCGGAGAGCTCGGCGGGCCGTCTCCCGTCGCGGCGCTACCTGCCTCTGCCGCCCCGCGTCGGGTCCGCGCTCTCCTGCGTTTTACCGGCGTCCAGGTCGTTCCAGTTCAGGATGGCGTTGAAGCCCAGGGTGAAGGTCCCCTGGGTCTGCCACCGCCAGAAGGGCCGGATGGCGAACATCACCACGTGGCCCTTGCCCATGGGCGCGTCCACCACTTGCGCCTTGCCGGCCAGGGCCTGACCGCCGTCCAGCGTTCCCGAGAGCAGGATCTGGTTGGCGTTGTCGGGGAACTTCAGCACCACCCGGGCGCTCCCCTCGTTCAGGCTGATGCCGTACTGGCGCGCCATCTGCCGGAACTCGGCCATCTGGTCGGCTTCGGCGTTACCGCGCCCCCCGCGGCCCCCACGGGCCTGGGCGCTGTCGGTCTGCCACGGGCTCAGGCGGGGTCGCGTGGCCATGGGGTTGGTGTTCTGCCAGGGGCCACCGCCGCGGCCGAAGCCGAAGCCCCGACCGCGTCCGAAGCCGCCGCCCGCCGACAGTACCACGTCGCCCTTGAAGTAGACGGGGAGCTGCTCGCCGGCGTAGCCGTAGGCGATGGGGCTCGCCTTGTCGGCGAAGATGCCCCGGTCCACGGAGCCGGGAGCGATGAGCCCGGAGGCATCGTCCACGCTCACGCCGGGGGTGAGGCCGTACGACGGGAAGATGTTGGCCGTGGAGCCCTCGACGATGAGGGTGCCGCCGTCCTGCACGAACTTCGCCAGCGCCACAAGGCCGTCGAAGCCCATGCCGCCGCGGATGTCGTCGCTCTGATCCTCCACGCCCAGGTTCGGGAACTTGGCCGTCTTCTTGTAGGGCAGGGGCAGCTTGCCGGTGGTGGCCATGCCGTTGACCTGCGACTGCGCGCTCCCGCCCATGCTGGGCATGATGATGACGTCGTACTTCGCCTTCAGGTTGCCCTGCTTCAGCAGGTTGTCGCCGAAGTAGGTGTAGGGCACGCCGTAGGTGTCCATGGCGGCCCGGACCCATCCCTCGTCCTGGGTGCGCTGCCACGAGTGCACGTACCCGATGCGGGGCACGTCCAGCTCGTGGGTGGCCACGTCGGGCATGGCGCCTGCCCAGGCCCACAGCCCCAGGTCCTCGAGGCTGGTCTGGATGGCGGCGCGGTCGGCCTTCGGGATGATGAAGGCACCGGGGCCGAAGTGATGGCCGCCCAGGTCGAAGGCCTTCTCCGCCGCGAGCATGCGCACCTTGGCGTTGCGCATACGGAACGCCATGAGGTTGTTGTCGGCGGTGTTGTCCACCACGATGACGTCCCCGCTGCCGTTGATGCCGCCAGGCGCTCTGGTGGGATACGTCACCGCCGTCATGGGCTGGTCGAGGACGGCCTTGTCCTTGATCTCGTGGAGCACCAGGTCGCGCTGGAGCTGGAAGGTCCACCCGGTGTCGTCGTACGGTCGGGGGTTGGCCAGGCTGAAGCGCTGGAGCGAGAAGTAGATGTCGGCCATGATGCGGAAGGGCTGGTCCGCCCGCACCACGTAGTCGCCCTTGTGCACCTGCACGCCCCCGGCGGTGAAGTCGCGGTCGGCGCGCTTGAACTCCAGGCCCTGGCGCATGAGGTCGTTGACGGCGTCCACCACGTCGGCCTTGCGGCGCTGGTCGGCGGGGAAGACCCACGCGTTGATGGGGCCGTCCTTGCCCATCTGCACCTGGCGCTGGTTCTTGAGCCAGTAGTTCTCCAGGAACCAGTTGGCGCGCTCCGCCGTGTACTTCAGCGAGAACAGGAGCGCCGACTCCTGGATGTTGGTGTTGTTCCTCGGGCCCCACTGGATGGTCGGGAGCGGCGGGTTGGGCCGGAACCACTCACGGCTGGTGGTGGTGGCCCCCACCCGCATCGTGCGGTTCTCCGGGCCGTAGCTCGCCACCTCGTAGAAGCGGCCGATACCGTTGTGGGCGTGGGCGATGGTGAACATGTAGTTGGGCGTCCAGCCGTCGTAGAAGCCGTACGTCCACACGCCGGGCACGCCGCGCTTGGTCATCTCGATGACTTCGTTGTTCGCCAGCGCCCACCACTCGTCGATGGTGATGGCGTCGAAGGACTCGTTGTACGGCCCGGTCCCGGTTGAGGCGTACAGATACGACTGAGCCTCGTGCAGGTCGTGGAGGATGGTGGGCGTCCACTCGAGCCACGTCTTCGTGATGTTCTTGGTGAGATCGAGGAACTGGCCCATGCCGTCCCGGTTGTCGTCGTGGGCCACGTACTTGCCCCAGTAGACCAGGGGGAGCCGGGCCTCACCCCGGGGGCGCGCCTTGTTGAAGTAGTAGGTGTCCACCTCCTTCTCCCGGCCGTCCACCTCGATGACCGGCGTGATGAAGGTGATGATGTGGTTGCGGATGGCCTGGATGAACGGCGTCTCCTCGACTACCAGCCGATACGCCAGCTCCTGGAGCATCTCCGGGCCGCCGGTCTCCGGCGAGTGCATCCCCGCGGTGACCCAGTAGATGGGCTTGCCCAGCCTGTTGATGATCTCCTGGGCGTGGGCCTCCGAGGTCACCCTCGGGTCGGTGAGCTCGTGGAGGTATCCCCGGTAGGTGTCGAGGTTCGCGATGGTCGCCGAGTCGGCGATAGCCATGACGATCATCTCGCGTCCCTCTTCGCTCCGGCCGATGGACCAGACCCTGGCGCGGGGCGACGCGGCCGCGATGGCACGCATGTACTTGTGGATCTGGCTCGCGTACGTGAGCTCTCCCGGCGTGCCGACGATGCGCCCGTTGAACTGGAGGGGCGTGGGCACCGTGGCCGAGGCCGGCAGATGATCGACGAGCTCGGTGGTGATGCGCGAGTCCTGCAGGTACTCCTTGATCAGGCGTGTGTACGCCGTGTCGTTGGGCTGGGTCTGGGCCCGCACGCGCGCTGCCGGAGCGAGAGCCGCGGCCGCGAGCAGCAGAGCGGCCAGCCGGCCCACCGGGTGGGTGAAGCGGGACATCGGGATACTCCCTGTGACGTGGATCGGGGGGAGGACACCGGGAGGGCCTGCCTTCGATCATGGGTGTACGACACCTGTCGAAGACGCGCAAGGGACGAGACGGTCCGCCCGGGCTCGGGAGCCCCGGGGGAGGGCTTCCCGCGGGACTCGCGCCGCCGCTACTCCGTGGTGGCTACGGTCACCTCCATCACCTGCAGGTCGTCGAGGAACAGGGCGGGATCCACGAACCCGGCCTGGGTGTGGAGCCCTGGGCGGCGGGTGTCCTGCCACCGGAGGAGCGCGGCCGCCGCTGGGGCTGCGGTGAGCGCGTACGCGTCCGGGTGGTAGAGGCGGATCGCCAGACGCTCGCCTGTCGTGGCCTCGGCCTGGAGGAGGACCGCCGAGCCCCCACCCGACTCGCCGAAGGTGGCGAGCCCCCAGCCCAGGAAGTCCGCCCAGCACCTGCGCGCCAGGGGCAACGCCCATGCGCCGAAAGTGGCCACGGGCATGACGATCCAGTCCGTCACCGGACCGAAGCCCGCCACGAAGAACCCCAGGTCCTCGAGATTCGGGAGCGCGTCGCGCACCTCCAGCAGCTCCGGGAGGAACATGGGCACGCACGTGGCGGACCCCAGGGGGGGGCCGAAGTCGAAGCTCCGCGCGTAGCGGTATCCCCGTACCCAGGTGCCGTCTACCAGGAGGCGCAGCTCCGCCTCCGCCAGGTCGTCCAGGAACTCCTCCCGGGTGGCGGCGGAGAGGCGCAGGGCCGACCAGTCGATCTCGAAGCGTGCCGCGACCGATGCCCGCCGGAGCGGCATACGCGCAGCCGCGTGCCGGACCAGGGCGCCGGGCACACCGGGGTGCACGCCTCCGTCGGTGACGAAGCAGCACCCCTTTTCGAGAATGCGCGGAAGACGGCACTTGAGGGCATTGCGCTTCGTGGCGACCGATGAGTTCAGGTCGAACCAGTCACATCCCGCTTCGAGCGCCGCGTCGGCCAGGGCTTCCGTCTCGGGGACGGTGGAGGAGGCCACCACGAGGACGTCCCAGGACTCGAGTAGAGCGGGGAGGCTCCGGACGTGTCGGGCATCCACGGGGGCCCAGTCGACGGACCCCGCTCCCGCGAGGAGCCCCAGACCGCGAGCGGTGGCTTCGGCGCGCCGGGAGTCGCGTCCGAGGATCAGAAGATCGGAAGGTGTGTGGCGGCGCAGGAGCCCCGCCAGCATCCGTCCGGCGTTGCCGTACCCGCCCAGGACCGCGATGCGCATGTGGCCTCCGCCCGGGGTGAGAGGGTGGTGATGGCGGGCAGGGTCTCCGACACAGGTCGCCGGGCGTCTCCGGCCCCGGCGGCGTGTCTCCTAATCTGTCAGTCTCGGATCGGACCCTCCAGCATGCCCTCGACGGGCTCCTCCCGGGCGCCGTTCTCGTCGCACACGGCGAAGGTGGACTCCTCGGTCCCGTAGAGCGCCACGGCAGCGTACTCGCCGCGCTTGTCGAGGATGAAGAAGCGCAGATCGAAGTTGGGCAGGCCGCGGCTGTTCTTCAGACGCGCCTCGATGGTGTTGGCCTGCACGCGCTTCAAGGCCGCCATGCCCGCGTCCTTCGGGCTCATGCCGCGGCGCATCTGCTCGACGATGAAGAACGAGCAGAGGTTGAACAGGTTCGCTTCGCCGCGGCCGGTGGAGCCGCACGCGCCCACGTCGTTGTCCACATACTGGCCCGCACCGAGGATGGGCGAGTCACCCACGCGCCCGGGGATCTTCCAGGCGAGGCCGCTGGTGGTGGTGACGCCGCAGATGTCGCCCGTGGCGCTCACCGCCTCGACGCTGGTCGTGCCCCAGAACGAGTGCATGGGGATGAGGCCGTCGCGCACCATGGAGAGGCCGGCGTCCAGCGCGGCGTCGACGAAGGCGCGCATGCGCTCGCCGGCTTCCCGGGGGTCGGTGCGGGGACGCCCGTCCGTGCGCAGGCCGGCTCCGGTGGAGGGATGACCGTGATGCCGATATGGCGCAGCTTGCCCGCTACCATCACCACCACCGCTGCCGCCGCGCCCGCCCGGATGCCCCATCCCCTTCAGCCGCTCCTCGGGGTCGAGCCAGTGGCCCGGATCCACCCGCCGTCGCCACTCCAGCCAGAGCTGCCGGGAGCGCTCGGTGTTCAGGTCGGCCTCGATCTCGAACCCCAGCTCGCGGGCGAAGTCCTGGGCGCCCTTGCCGGCGAGAAGGTGGTGGTCGGTGTACTCGGCCACCGCTCGGGCCACCCTGGAGGGAGTGCGCACGCCTTCCAGGGCGGCCACGCCGCCGGCCCACTTCCGGGGCCCGTGCATGCAGCAGGAGTCGAGCTGCACGACGCCGTCCGCGTTGGGAAGACCCCCGTACCCGATTCCGGTCTCCTCAGGGTCGAGCTCGGGGATGTTCACGCCCGCCACCAGGGCGTCCAGCACGTCCTCGTCGGAGGTGATTCCCCGGAACGCCCGCTCGACGCTGCTCTCGGGCCCCCCGTTCTTGAAGCGGATGCTGCTGATGTCGGCGACGATGACGGGGCGCGTCGTCCGCCTCACCAGAACCTCGGGAGCACGCTCCGGGAAGGCGGTGAGGGCGGAGGGGGCGGCGGCGACGGCGAGGCCGGCGGCGCTGGTCTTCACGAAGTCACGGCGTTCCATGGCATTGGATCCTGCGGGCGAGAGCGGCACGACGGTAAGGAAGGGGGACACGATAGCACGCCGACGGATACGGGTCACTCCCACGTCCCGCCGAAGGACTCGGGCTGCAGTGAGAGTGCAGTGACTTGATCGACTATTAGGAACTGACTAAAATAGTCCCATCATGAGAAAGACCTCCATCAGCATCCTCAAGGCCCACTTGAGCCGGTACCTTGACGCGGTCAAGGCCGGCGAGGAGGTGATCGTGACCGAACGCGGTCGACCGGTGGCGCGCCTGACGGGGGTCCTCGACCTCGATGCGCCCACGGCCCGCGTGGCGCAGCTCGTGCGCGAGGGCCGCATGCGGGCGCCGATGGACGCCGCACCCGCGGACGCCCAGAAGGGTGGTCTTCCGCCGGATCCGGAGGGGCGCGCTCTGCGGCATCTGCTGGACGAGCGGAGCGAGGGGCGCTGATGCGCTTCTGGGACTCGTCGGCCGTCGTGCCCCTCCTGCTCGAGGAGCCGCGAAGCGGGCGCGTGAGGGAGTTGCTCGAGGAGGACGGACGGGTGGTGGTCTGGTGGGGGACGCCGGTGGAGTGCGCCTCGGCGCTCGCGCGGCTCCGCCGGGACGGCGTGCTCTCCGTCGCAGACGAAGCCGCCGCGTCACACCGCCTCGACGCGCTACGGCGAAGCTGGCACGAAGTGCTTCCTGGTGATCAGGTGCGGGCGCAGGCTCTCCGCGTGCTCCGGCTCCACCCTCTCCGCGCTGCCGATGCGCTTCAGCTCGCCGCCGCCCTCGAATGGTCGGGAACACCGGCCTCGGGCGCGATGGTGACGTTCGATGAGCGCCTGGCGGCCGCGGCCGCACTGGAGGGCTTCACCATCCCGTGACATGGCGTGGCGTCCAGGGATCCGCTCCCGTCGCGGCCCACCCTCGCACCGGGGGCCCGGACGTGGTATCTCTGGCACCCGTACCGGGCGCGGCCGGGTTGCGGCCGGCGCCGACCCGGGACGAGCGCACCTTGCACGCCGCCCCGCTGTCGCGAGGGTCACCGTGGTCACCATCTCCGAGGACGCCGCCATGACCGTCCAGCGCCGTTGTCCGAAGGCTCGCCGACATTTCGTTCGTTCGACTTCCCGGGGTGGCGGGGCCCGCACCGCGCTCACCCTCGGCTGGGTGCTCACCGCCGTCGTCCTGGCCGGCGCCGCCTGGCTTCCGTCTCCGGCCTCGGCGCAGGACACCCGGGCGGTGCGCCGCACGATCCCCATGACCGACATGATCCGGAGGGCCTTCGCAGAAGGCACCCGCGACTCCACCGGCGCCCCCGGACCGGACTACTGGCAGACCCGGGTGGACTACTCCATCGACGCGGCCCTGGACCCGACGACGTCCACGCTCACCGGGAGCGAGACCGCCACCATACACAACGAAGGGCCGAAGGAAATGTCGGCCATCGTCCTGCGTCTGAACCAGAACATCTTCCGGGGCGACGCGCCGCGGGCGTATCCCTCGGTACCCTCGGAGAACACCCGAGGGATGGTCCTGACCGGGGCCAGCGTGGACGGGCAGGAGGTGGATCTGCATCCGGAGATGCGCGACCTCCGTCGCCGGCGGGGCGGCATGCCGTCGGTGTCGCAGCCCGCGCTTCTCAATGGGACGCAGACGGTGGCGGCGATCCTGCTGCCCAGACCCATCCCGGGGAAGTCCACCGCGACCCTCCGGGTCGAGTGGCACTATCACCTCGCGGGGGGCCCCGGGGGGCGCGGGCATCGCATGACGGCGCGCTGGGCGGACTCGCTGTACCAGGTGACGCAGTGGTTTCCGCGGGTGGCGGTCTTCGACGACCTCAACGGCTGGGACACCGACCTGTACCTGGGGCCCTCGGAGTTCTACCACGACTTCGGGCGCTTCGACGTGCGCCTCACCGTGCCGGCCGGCTGGCTGGTAGGCGCCACCGGCGTGCTCCAGAACCCCGGGGAGGTGCTCACTCCCACGGAGCGCGAGCGCCTGAGCCACGTGCTGGACTCCGACGCGACGAGGACCATCGTCGGTCCCGACGAGACCGGGCCCGGGAGGGCCACGGCGGCCGGTGATCGCCTCACCTGGCACTTCGTGGCCGACACCGCCAACGACTTCGCGTGGGGGACGGCGAAGCACTTCGAGTGGCAGGCCACCCGCGCCACCATCCCCGGGAAGGGGCCCGTGCCCATCTACATGCTGTACCTCCCGGGGCGGGCCAGCGCCTACGAGAACGCCGGGCCCGTCACCCGTCACGCCCTGGAGTTCTACTCGAAGCTGTGGATCCCCTACCCGTTCCCCGTGCTCACGCTGCTGGACGGGCCGGACACGGGCATGGAGTACCCCATGGTCATCATGTCCAACCAGGGTGCGGCCGACCACGAGACCGGCCACTCCTGGTGGCCCATGATGGTCAGCGGCGACGAGACCCGGTACGGATGGATGGACGAGGGCTTCAACCAGTACATGAACATCCTGTCCGCCGCCGATCGCGACGGGAAGGTGCCGGACCTGGACGGCCGGGGGCAGGCCTACGGGAGGACGAGCGGCAACGAGATGGAGCCCCCCATGATGTGGGACGCCAACTACGCGGGGCCCATGTACGGGTTCCAGACCTACAGCAAGACGCCCCTCATGCTGTCCATGCTCGGAGGCATCGTGGGCGATACCGCCGTGTGGCGCGCCCAGCGGGAGTACACCCGGGAGTGGCGCTTCAAGCACCCCTCGCCGTGGGACTGGATGTTCTCCATGCAGCGATCGCTGCACCGCGACCTGGGGTGGTTCTGGTACTACTGGCTCTTCACCACCGCGTCGGTGGATGGCTCCATCCAGAACGTGGCCACCTCCGGAGGTCGCACCACCGTCACCGTGCGCGAGGACGGGCAGATGCCCTCGCCGGTGGTGCTCCGGGTGCGCCTGGCAGGGTCGGGCCCCCCGATCCGGCCGCCGAGCGACGCCGTGCGCGTGGACGACCGCACGTACGACGTGACGTTCCCCGTGGAGGTCTGGTTCGGCGGAAGCCGCACGTACGATGCGGTCCTGGACTTCGGTGGACGCACGGTGGAGCGGGTGACGTTCGATCCGCGACGCCGCTTCCCGGACAGGGACCCGGCGGACAACGTGTGGCCGAGAGGGTAGGGGGGCTCTACTTCAGGGGGTGTCGCCAGCGCAGGCCGGGAAAGCGCGTGAAATCCCGGTCCGTGGAGCAGAGCTCGCACCCCGACTCGATGGCCAGGGCCGCGAGGTAGGCATCGGGGACGAGATTGCCCTTGACGCCGGCGTCGCGGCATAGCTCCTCGAAGATCCCCCAGTGGCGGGATCCGGGCGTGACCGTCACCGCGCCGGGCGCACCGCGCAGGGCGGCGGTGAAGGCCAGGGCGTCTTCGATCCTCGAGGGTGTGCGGAAGACCTTCGGGTGGGTCACGATGCGGAGGAACCCGCCCAGCACCAGGCCGCTCACGGCGAAGGGCGCGTCGTGGTTCACCAGCTCCGTAAGCCAGCCGCGGTAGGCGTCGTGGTCTGCGGCGTCGGTACGGTACGCATACACGAGGACGTTGACGTCCGGGAGAATCACGAGGGTCCCGGCGCCCCGTGACGGGCACGGAGAGAGGTCATCCGGTCCCTACCGGCCCGGGATCGATGGGGAACGACTCGCCGCCCCGGGCTCGGCGTCGCGCGCTGGGACCTCGTGTTCTTCCATCAGGTCGAGGAGCCCTGCGGTATCGTCGAGGTCCACGCCGGGGAGGAGTCCGTCGCCCTCGTCGGTGGGAAGCTCGACGCGAGGCCGCCGCGCAGGCGCCTGATGGCGTGAGATCTCGGATCTGAGGGCGTCGGCCATGACCTGGGTGAGGGTCCTGTGAGTCTCGGCGGCCAGGCGCTTCACCTGGCGCATGAGCTCCTCCGGGAGGCGAACCGTGGTACGCATATGTCATGACATATCACTATGCGTGTCGATATGTCAAGCTCCTGCTGCGCTCCGAAGGGGAAGGTGCCGGGGGATGCGGGCAGGGGAATGGTCGGGTGGGACGCGCCTTCGCATGAAGGCATAGCTCGGTTGGCCCCTGCTCACTCTTCCCTGAGCGTCTCCACGGGATCGGCGCGCATGGCCGCGCGGGCCGGCATCCAGCACGCCACCGCGGCGACGACGGCGAAGAGGAGCGCGGCTCCCCCGTACGACAGGGGATCCACCTGGGCCACGCCATACAGCTGGTTCGCCAGCAGGATCGACAGCATGTAGGCACCCACGAGGCCTACGCCGGTCCCCAGGGCGATGATGGTGGCGGCGTCGCCAAGGGCATGGCGCGCGATGCGGGACGCCTCCGCCCCCAGCGCGATCCGGATTCCGAACTCACGCCGGCGCTGTGCCACCGAGAAGCCAATGACGCTGTAGAGGCCGATCGACGCCAGGATCACGGCCAGGACCGAAAGCAGCTCCAAGAGACGCCCGAAGCTTCTCTGCTCGGCGAAGATCCGAGCGTACTCGCTCTTCACGGGGACCAGGCCGGGCGGGACCGGATTCGGCAGCACGCGGTCCACGGCCTGCTGGATTCCCTTCCGCGTGCCTGCGTCCAGGGAAAGCGTGCGCACGATCAGAGTCACGGACTTCACGGGGAAGGACGCCATGGGCAGGAAGATCGCGTCCAGCGGCCGGTCCGGTGCGTCGGGCAGACGCATGTCCTGGCTCACACCCACCACCGTGGCGTCCTGCATGTCCCCCACGTTGACGAGGAGCTTGCGCCCGACCACCTCGGTGCGGCCGAAGAGGTGACGGGCCATGGATGCGGTCACGACGATGGGGATGGCACCGGCGCCGGGCTCCCATTCCTCGTCCGAGAAGGGACGGCCGTCCACCATGTGCACGCCCAGCGCCCGGAACCACCCGGCGGTCACAGGTCGGACGTTCCGGAAAGTGGTCCGTTGGGGGGAGTCCGGCATGGCGACGGAGGTCTCCGCGGGTCGTGACAGCGGTCCGCCCATGCCGAGCCCGACGGTCTCGACTCCGGGCGCCGGACCCACGGCGGCGAGGACGCTCCGGTAGATGCCGGACAGCTGCGACGGAGGTCCCAGCGCTCCGGGGGAACCGAGGGAGAGCGTCGACACGCCATCGAGGCTCAGCCCGGTGTCGATGGCGTACAGATTGTGGACCGTCCGTACGAGAAGCGCCGCGCCGGTGAGCAGCATGATGGACACCGCGATCTGGGCGGTGGACAGGAGCCGTCGGAGGCCGGCCATCCGGTGCGTCTCTCGGCTCCCGGCTTCCTGGAGCGTAGCCGCCAAATCGAAGCGCCCGGCGAGCATGGCAGGGACGGCACCGAAGATGACGAGGGTCGCCACCGACGCGGCAACGGCGAAGGCCAGCATGCGCACGTCGATGGTGAAGCCATTCAACGCCGGCAGCCCGCGCGTGATCCTCTGCCCGTGTAACAGGGTCGCGAGGAACCACGCGGCGCCCAGTCCGGCCCCCGTACCCAGCACCGCCAGGAAGGCGCTCTCCGTGAGGTGCCGGCGGGCGATGCGGCCCGGCGACGCGCCGAGGGCCCGCCGCGTGGCGATGGCGCTCCGGCGGGTCACGTTCCGCATGAGGAGCAGCGTGGCCACGTTCGCGCAGGCGATGAGGAGGACCAGCATCACGACGCCGGCGAAGAGGGTCAGAGAGCGGGAGATGTAGCTGACGACCTGAGGCGAGAGGGGGAGTCCCGGCACCAGCACGGGGTTCGCCTTGAGCAGGTATGCGTCGTCCGGATGTGCCGCCGCGAGGTCACGCAACAGCGTCCGGATCTGGGCCTCGGCAGCCTCGACACTGACCCCCGGCTTCAGCCGGGCGACAAGCTGCTCCTGCCAGGCTGTTCCCCCAAACAGTCTGGGGTCTCGGCTCGTCAGGTCTTCGGGCTTGAAGCCGTTGAACACGGTCAGAGACGAGAAGGGGAGCCACATCTGGATGGGTATGCGGCGATCGACGCCCTGAAAGCCTCCACCCGCCACCCCCACGACGGTTACGGTTTGCCCGTCCACCTCGATTGTGCGCCCCACCGCGCTCTTGGCGTCGCCGAAGAGCTTCGCCCTCAGCTCCTGACTGATGACCGCGATGCGGGGGTCGCCCAGGCTCTCGTCGCCACGCAGGAGGCGGCCCTCGGCCGGCCGGACGCCGAGGATGCGGAAGACGTCTCCGTACACGTCAGCGGTGTGTACGCGGACTGCCGGCCCGCCTCCGCTCGAAACCTGCGGCATTCCGGAAGGGCCGGACGACGCAAGGCCGGAGAGCAGGGTCGCCGCCTGCCGCAGCTCGTCGAAGTCGGGGGTGTTCAAGGTGGGGGTCTGGAACCTCGCACCGGGAGGCTCGTTCATTTCCAGATACGCCGCCCGATCCGGATCCCTCACCCCCGGCAGGGGGCTCAGGACTAGCTGATTCACCATCCCGAAGACGGTGGCGGTGCATCCGACGCCCACCGCCAGGGTCAGGACCGCCAGGAGCACGAAGCCGGGCTCCCGGCGGAGGGAGCGCAGGGCGGAGCGCAGGTCGGCCAGCAAATCCCGCAACATCTCGCCCTCCGCGTGAAGGACAGCCCATCGCGGATAGGATCCGTATCGCTGAAGACGGGGAGACCTCACCCGTGGGCCGCTCCGCGCGGGAAGAACCGCATGGCCGACCGCGGCGATGGCTTGACGCCCGTACCACCGGCGTGCGGGACCCGGGCCGTCGCGCACGACCCGCTCCGCGAAGATGTCCGCGGCGTCGTCAAGCAGGTCGGGGGTGTCCACGCGCCTCGCGGCCCAGCCCAGGAGCCGACGCGCCAGGCCCGGCGGGGGCGGCGCCGAAGGCGGCTTCACGAGAGGGTTTCGGGGTCGGGGAGGTCGAGCCCGCCCCACACCTTGTGCCACATCTCCTGGAACTCCCGGAGGGACCGCACGCCCGCCGGCGTAGGGCGGTAGTAGCGGCGGGGCCGGCCGCCGCGTGGGGACGGGTCGCCGGTATCCGACGTCAGCAGGCCCTTCTCCTCCAGCCGCCGCAGCGTCACGTGCACGGAGGGGAGGCTGGGGTCGCGGCCGGAACGCTCTCCGATCTCCCGGTAGACCGCGGTGCCGTTCGCTCGCTTCCCGGCGTGGATCACCGCCGTGAGGACCAACGCCTCGAACTCGCCCAGGTGCTCTCCTCGACCCATGACGTCCCCCGGTCCGGATCCGATCCACTGCTTCCGGCGCCAGTATAAGACAAAATATCAAACCGGGCCAGGAAACGGCTTTGGCGCGTGGCTGCCAGCTCCCCCTGCTTATCGCCCTCCTACACCTTCCTGGGAGCCTTCTCCAGGGTCGGGTTCTCGTTGTACTCGGCGCTCCTGCCCGGCGGGATGGTCATGTACTGCCACGCCTCACCCCGGCGGTTCTTGCCGAGATAGACGAGCTGGCCGACGTGGTAGGCGGTGTGGGCCAGGGATCGGTGGAGCGCCGCGTGCACGGTGAGGGGCTGGGCGCGGATATGCACGGTGGCGTGCAGGTCGTCGTCGGTGAGGGAGGCCAGGGTGTCCAGGAGCACGCTCCAGCCCCTCTCCCACTTCGCCGTGAGCTCGTTCCGGGAGACATGGCGCTCGGCGAACTCCTCCTCGCGCTCCCGCCACGGCTTCTCGCCGTCGCTGGTGAGGAACTCGGTGAAGCGGGACTGGAGGTTGCCGGAGAGGTGCCACACCAGCGTCGCCGCGGAGTTGGCCGCGGGCGTCTCGCGGGCGCCCAGCTCGTCGTCGTGGAGCTGTTTCAGTGCCCCCTCGCCCAGGGCCTTGTACCTCCTGTACTCCGACTCGATGGATCCGACGATGTCGCGCATGGGAGGGTCTCTGCTTTCGCCGCCGCTGCGGGCCGCCGGCACCCCGGACGGCGGCTTCCCGCGGTGCGCGGCCTACAGGTTCGTCTACGCGGAGGCAGTCTCCGGGTTTCCGAACGGCCTCACCGGCCTCCCGTTCCACCGGCCGTAAGCCGGATCGAAGCGTCCTTCCTTCCCACTCCCTGTGGGAAGGTCACGTGCAGCACGTGGGGGTCCTTCGGCGTCCCCGTGGCAGTGGTGAGGGTGGCCACCGCGCCGGTGACCGCGCCGACTCTAGGCACGGCTCCGTACAGGCGGAGGTCGTAGGACCTTCCGGCCTCGCCCCCCAGCTCCAGGAGCCATCCGTCGGCGCCGCC
>JAJDNC010000080.1 GCA_022340865.1 Gemmatimonadota bacterium | reverse complement strand
CGTCGCGCTCCCCCGCACCTCCGTGTCCCAGAGCTTCCTGCCGTCGCCCTCGGCGGGATCGGCGCTCACGGCGTGCGCCAACCGGTCCCGCAGCCGCTTCTCCCACGCGCTGCCCGGCGCACCGGCCAGGTCGAGGGCGCGGGCGGCGTAGCGCATCACCTGGAGGGGCTCCAGGCCCGCGAGGTCGTCGAAGAACCACCCGCACGAGGTGAACATGGCCAGGGCGTGGCGCTCCATCTCCAGGAGCTCGACGACCCGGTGGGCTTCCTCGTCGACGAGTGGGCGTGTCGCTTGCTCTTCGATGAAGCGCCGTACGGCCGCCACGCCCTGGTCGAGGACCGTGCCGTACGCGTCCCGGGTCACCCATGGGTCCGGGAAGGCGAGCCCCGCATCGCGCTCGAAGAGCCCGTGCAGCGAGGTCGCGAGCTCGTTCAGAGCGTCCCGGAGCACGGCGCGCCACGCCTGGGCCTTGGGCTTCGAGGTGTCCACGCGGCATCCGCAGTCCGCACGCCATCGGTCCACGCCGTGGACACAGGACCACGAGCTGGGCTCTATGATCTCGATGTCCTCCACCGGCGGATTGCGGGCCAGGAAGGAGGCGAAGTTCTCGCCGCGGACGACGGAGTGGTCCCGCATGGCGGTGACCGCCGCCGCCAGGGCCATGTCTCCCCACCGGCGGTGGTGGCCGAAGGTCTCACCGTCGGTGGCCAGGGCGACGAGGCGGCGGTCGTCCGGGTCCGCCGCCATGCGCCGCACCCAGGCACCGGCGTCCTGGAGGAGGTCGCCGAAGGCCACGTCGTGGGAAAGCGCGCCGTCGTAGACGAACACCGCGATGTCGCGCCCGGAGGGGAGCCGGACCCTGCCGGGAAGCCCGTTCTCCGGGACCGGGGAGACCTGTCCGGGCCCCAGCACGGTGAACGCGATCCCCTCACCGGCGAGGACCTCCAGGGTCGCGGTGTCCACCGCGGCCTCGGGGAGCCACATGCCCTCGGGTTCCCGGCCGAAGCGGCGCCGGAAGTCGGCGATGCCCCAGCGCACCTCCGTGACCCGGTCCCGGGAGGTCGCCAGGGGCAGGATGAGGTGGTGGTAGGGGGACGCCATGGCGTTGCCGTGACCCAGGCGGCCGGCGCTGCGGGCGTCGGCGTCCAGGAAGGCGCGGTATGTGTCCGGGGTCTCCCGCGCCATCCAACGAAGCAACGTGGGGCCCGCGTCCCAGCTGATCCACTCCAGGGTGTTCACCACCGCGGCGATGCGTCCGGAGGCGTCCAGCACATGTGCCGCGACGACCGCGCGATAGCACTCGTCGTGGATGCGATGGTTCCAGTCGTGGAACGGCGCCGCCGAGATCTCCCGGGGAACCTCGTCGGTCCAGGGGTTCTCCCGGGGCGGCTGGTAGAAGTGACCGTGGACGACCACGGACCGTCGCGCTGCCATCATGCCTCGGCGCTCAGCATCTCAGGGAAGCGACACGCGCTGGGCGTGCCGCCGCAAGGCCCTCCTGTACACGTCCTGGTACTCCTTCACCGAACGGGCCCACCCGAAGTCCCGTGCCATCGCCGTCCGCATCCGGCCCAGCCATGCGCACCGGTCCGCATACTCCCCTACGGCCCTCTCGAGGCACGCGCGCAGCGCCTCCGGACGGTACTCGTCGAAGAGGAAGCCCGTCACGCCGTCCTCGACGGTGTCGGAGAGGCCGCCCACGCGCCGTGCCACCGGGAGCGCGCCATAGCGCTGCGCCCGCATCTGGGTGATTCCACAAGGCTCGTAGAGCGAAGGCATGAGCAGCATGTCCGCACCACCCAGGAGGCGGTGCTCCAGCTCCTCGCTGAAGTCGAAACGGACGGCCACCCGGCCGGGCGCACCCCGAGCCAGCTCCAGGAGCCGCTCATGGTAGCGACGCTCCCCGTGTCCGAGGAAGACCCACTGGGCGCGAAGATCGGTGATGCCGGCTGCGAGGATGAGGTCGAGTCCCTTCTGCTGGACGAGGCGGGCACTCATCCCCACCAGAGGGATGGTGGGGTCCACCTCGAATCCGCACATGGTCTGGAGGCGCTCCTTGCAGGCGCCCTTGCCGGGCAGGCGTTCCGCATCGAAGCGCGTGGGCAGCACCGGGTCCGTCGCCGGGTCCCACAGATCCAGCTCGATGCCGTTCAGGATGCCCACGAAGCGGTCCCCCAGCTCCTCGAACGTGTGGTGCAGCCCGAAGCCGCCCGTGGGGGTGCGGAGCTCCAGCGCATGGGTGGGGCTCACGGTGGTCACCATGTCCGCGCACACCAAGGCGCCCTTGAGCACGTTCAGCTTCCCGTACCATTCCAGGAATCGCCAGTGGTAGTGCCGGGGGTCCAGGCCGAGCTCGCCCAGGACCTCGGGGCCGAAGCGCCCCTGATACCCCGCGTTGTGCACGGTCATCACCGAGGCCACCCGGTCGTAGTAGGGTTGTCGATCCGCATGGGTGCGCAGGTAGACGAGAGCGAGGGCCGCGTGCCAGTCGTGGGCGTGCACCAGGGTCGGGCCCGGGGAGATCCGCGGCAGTGCCTGCAGGGCCGCGCGGCAGAAGAACGCGAAGCGCCGGTGGTTGTCCGGGTACGCGTCGCCGTTCCATCCGTAGAGCGAGTCGCGGTCGAAATACTCGGCGTTGCCGATGAAGTAGGTATCCGGTGTGCCGGGGCTCGCCGGAGCCCGGAAGATGCGTGCCCGCTCCCAGCGGGGGCCCGGCACCCCGACCTCGCAGAACGGCTCGATCCACGGAAAGGTGCGGCGGATGCTTCGGTGGAAGGGGAGCACCACCATCGTCGGCACCCCCGCACGGGCCTGGTAACGGGCGATCCCCCGTACGGCCTCCGCAAGCCCGCCCGAGCGAGCGTAGGGCCAGTACTCGGCCGCGAGGTGGACGACGGCTTCGTCGAACCCGGGACGTGGTAGGGCGGCGCTCGGCACGAAATTGGCCTTCGGGAGGAGTCGCGCGTCGGCTCTCCTGTAACCTACTGTGCCTCTTCCCGGTCTTCTAGCGTGAACGGTCAACGATCCCCCCCTCCCGACGCCTCCAGAAGCGCGGCGCGGTCGGTTGCCTACCCCCAGGCGGTTGCGGTGGGCACCCACGTTGTGGATCGTTCCCCTGTGGATCCTAGACCGACCGACGCCGTGATCGCGGCCCTCGTCGAGGGCCGCTGTTCCACTCCCTTCGATGTCCTGGGCAACCACCCCGTTGCCGGAGACGCGAAATCGGGGAGGGTGGTGCGCGTGTTCATCCCGTGGGCGGCGGGGGTGACCCTCCTCCGGGATGACGGCGGGGCCGTGCCGCTCGAGCCGGTCCATGACGGAGGTCTCTTCCAGAAGGTCTTTCCCGACGAGAAGGAGTTCTTCCCCTACCGCCTCCGGGTGGAGGACCACGACGGGCACACCGTCGAAATGCACGACCCGTACCGCTTTCCGCCGCTCCTCGACGAGACGCGGGTGTGGGGCTTTCTCGAAGGGCGCGAGCACAGGGTGCACCAGGTGCTGGGTGCGCGACCGCTGTCCAGCGAAGGCGTGGACGGTGTGCTCTTCGCCGTGTGGGCTCCCCACGCCGCGGCGGTGAACCTCATGGGCACCATGAACCGATGGAACGCCCGCTGCCACCCCATGCGCCCCCGTGGCTCCACCGGCGTGTGGGAGCTCTTCGTCCCGGGTGCCGGGCGGGGCACCGTGTACAAGTACCAGATCGTCACGGCGTCCGGACGGCGGATGGACAAGGCCGACCCGTGCGGCCGCGCCATGGAGCTGCGCCCGGCCACTGCCTCGGTGGTGTGGGACGGGGAGGCGTACGCCTGGGGCGACCAGACATGGATGGAACGGCGCCGCTCCTGGGACCCCATGGGCGCGCCCATGAGCGTCTACGAGGTCCACCTCGGCTCGTGGAGGCGCACGCCCCCGGAAGAGCGCGCCGGCGGCGACAACGGCTGGCCGGGGTACCGCGCCCTGGCCGAGGACCTGCTCCCCTACGTGAAGGAGATGGGCTTCACCCACGTGGAGCTGCTTCCGGTCCTGGAGCACCCGTACGACCCCAGCTGGGGGTACCAGGCCCTCGGCTTCTTCGCTCCCACCTCACGCTTCGGCACGCCCGACGACTTCCGCTGGTTCGTGGACCGGGCCCACCAGTTGAACCTGGGGGTGATCCTCGACTGGGTGCCGGGCCACTTCCCCGAGGACGGCCACGGGCTCGTGCACTTCGACGGCACGGCGCTGTACGAGCACCCCGACCCGCAGCGGGGGCGCCACCCCGACTGGGGCACCCGGATCTTCGACTACGGGCGCCCCGCGGTGCGCTCGTTCCTGGTGTCCAGCGCGCTGTGGTGGCTGGAGGAGTACCACGTGGACGGCCTCCGCGTGGATGCCGTGGCCTCGATGCTCTACCTGGACTACTCCCGACACGAGGGGGAGTGGACCCCCAACGAGCGGGGGGGGCGGGAGAACCTGGACGCCCTGACGTTCCTGCGTGAGGTGAACGACACCGTGCACGCCGACGTGCCGGGGGCGCTCATGATCGCGGAGGAGTCGACCTCCTGGGCGGGCGTGTCCCACGGCACCGACCGCGGAGGGCTGGGCTTCGACCAGAAGTGGAACATGGGATGGATGAACGACACGCTGGGGTTCATGGAGGCCGATCCGGTCTATCGGAGCGCGCTCTACGACAGCATGACGTTCTCCCTCGTGTATGCCTTCAGCGAGCGTTTCGTTCTTCCCCTGTCCCACGACGAGGTCGTGCACGGCAAGCGGGCGCTCGCCTCCAAGATGCCGGGCTCGCAGGCGGCGAAGCTCGCCAACCTCCGTGCCCTCTACGCCTACATGTGGGCGCACCCGGGCAAGAAGCTGCTCTTCATGGGCGGCGAGCTCGGACAGTGGGTGGAGTGGAACGTCGACGGGGAGCTGGACTGGGCGCTCCTGCCCTTCCCCGTGCACCAGGGCTTGCGGCGTCTTCTCACGGCGCTCAACTGGATCTATGGCAGCGAGGCGGCGCTCCACGCCCTGGACCACTATCCCGAGGGGTTCGAGTGGCTGGACTGCCACGACCGGGACCGCAGCATCCTGTCGTGGGTCCGGTGGGCCCCGGGATGGAAGGACTTCGTGGCGGCGGTGGCGAACTTCACGCCGGTGCGCCGCGAGGACTTCCTGCTGGCCGTGCCCTTTCCAGGCACCTACCGGGTCGTGCTCAACACCGACGCGCCGGAGTTCGGCGGGGAAGGGCACCCCGTCCCCGCCGAGATCGTGACGACGCCCGGCCGGCTCCACGGCCGGGAGCAGTACCTGGAGCTGCCGCTTCCCGGCCTGAGCGTGCTCTACCTCAAGCGGGTGGGCGACACGGGCTGACGAGGGCAGGGGAGCCCAAGGCCGTCCGTGGGCCCGGGGCTCCCCGTCCCGTCCCGCCTCGACCGTTCAGCGACACACCCCGAACGGATCCGGCTTGGGCTGATCCACCACCAGACGGTGGTTCAGGTCCGCCACGTGCACGGCCACGTCCCACACCAGGTTGCCGATCTGCGCCATGTGCGCGTAGTCGATGTACTCCGGCTCGTCGCTCACCTGATGGTAGTCGGAGTGCAGCCCGGTTGTGAAGAAGGTGATGGGGATACCCCAGCGCGCGTACTCGTAGTGGTCGCTCCGGCAGTAGATGCGCGACGGATGCCCGGGGACGTCGAAGACGTAGTCGAAGACCAGGTTGTGGTTGTCCTCGGTGTTCACCCTCTCGATGAGGTCGCCCAGCTCGGTGGACAGACGTCGGGACCCCACGAGCTCCACGTAGCCCGGCCCGCCGTGCACGGGCGCTCCGTCCTTCGTGCGGCCGGTCTCGTCGTCGGCATCGCCGCGGCCCACCATGTCCATGTTGAGCTGGGCGACGATGGAGTCCAGGGGCACCGTCGGATGGTCGGTGAAGTACGTCGAGCCCAGGAGCCCCTTCTCCTCCCCGACGTGCCAGACGAAGAGGATGGAACGCTTCGGCCGCGGGTTCATGGCGGCGACCTTCTCGGCGATCTCGAGCTCCGTGACGCTCCCCGACCCGTCGTCGTCGGCCCCGTTGTAGATGGAATCCATGCGGACGGGACCGGGGTGGAGAGCCCGG
Organism: Gemmatimonadota bacterium; assembly: GCA_022340865.1. Taxonomy (GTDB): domain Bacteria; phylum Gemmatimonadota; class Gemmatimonadetes; order Longimicrobiales; family Gaopeijiaceae; genus SZUA-318. The sequence continues at coordinate 28,269 of JAJDNC010000080.1, read as the reverse complement.
TACGCCGCGAGCTCCGTGTTCACCTGCGCCTGCTGCTCCGGCGTGGCCTGCTTGCGTCCGTCGTCGGCACCTTCAGGACGCACGATGTGGTTGAAGATACGCAGCGAGTCCTCGGCCACCGGGTTGTGGTTGAAGCCCAGGTGGTCGTTGTGCGCTCCGATGGCGACGTACTCACCGGCGAGCTGCGGATCGCTGCCACGGGCGATGGCGACCACGTTGCGCGACGGGAAGGGTGCAGGCTCCACCCGGTAACGGATGTGGATGGACGCCTTCCTGCCCGAGGCGCCGACCTTGAGCTGGTCCAGCGGCTTGGAGAACAGCGCTGCCGCGGCGTCGTCGGAGATCTGCACCGTGGGCGTCGCGGTGGTGGGAGCGCCGGGCGGGCGGGGAGCGTCGGGGTCGTCGACGAAGCCCCGGGGCCTGAGGAGGAACGACGCCATCATTCGCCCGAAACCGCCCCGGCCCCCCCTGCCCGCCGCGTTCGGGTGGATGGTCACCAGGGCGAGCGCCGCCGCGCCGGGGACCGACGCGCCGCGCAGCGCCCGGAAGTTCGTGTTCTCCGGCACCGACAGCACCACGAGCTTTCCCCTGGCCTGGCGCTCGGAGATCATGTGGTCCGCATCGCCGAAGGCGCCTCCGTACACCACGGAGACCGATCTCAGGTCCGCGCTCACGCTGCTGGAGGGAATCCAGTCCGTCCCCAGGGCGAGCCTCTTCGAGCCCACGGCGATGACCGACGCGGTGTCCAGGGTGCGTGTCTTGTACGGCACCGTCTGGAAGTACGTGCCGCTGTCACCGGCGGGCTCGAGGCCCATGCGCTTGAGCTGGGCCGCGATGTAGTCCGTGCCCTTCACGTTGCCGAGAGTCCCCATCTCCCGGCCCTGCATGGAATCATCGGCGAAGATGTAGAGACGCGTCATCAGGTCCGCGGCTGTGATGGCGGCCTGGGTGGGCTGGGGTGTGTGGTGCCTCGGCCAGACGGCCTGTGCACCCAGAAGCGTCGGCGTCGCCGACGCGGTCAGGAGGGTCGCGAGCAACAGGAAGACACGACGGAACATCGGGATCTCCGTAGGTGTGAGCGACTCGAGACGGGGCAGTAGAACGCCTGCGCGGCAGGTGCGCAAGGCGGACGGTTCAGGGGATGAGGGCCCCCCCGCCCGACGTCCGTCACACCGGCGGTGGATCGTCCCCCTCCACCTTTCCCGAGAGCGCGGGCACGTAGCATTGCTCGGCGTACTCGCGCACCATGCGCTCCGTGGTGAAGTGGGCTCCTGCGGCTCGCATGGCGTGCTTCATCATGCAGATCCAGCGTCGCGGCATCGCCTCGTCATCGCGCTCGTAGTACATGGGCACGACGTCGCGCTCCAGGATCGTGAAGAGCGCGTCGTGGTCCTGTGCGTCGACCTCGTCGTCCGTGCCCTCCGAGAGAGGGATGGCCCAGCCGTTCTCGCCGTTGAAGCCCTCGGCCCACCAGCCATCCAGCGTGCTGATCTGGGGCACGCAGTTGAGCGCCGCCTTCATGCCGCTGGTACCGGACGCCTCCATGGGCACCCGGGGAAGGTTGAGCCACACGTCCACACCCTGGATCAGACGGTGCGCCACGTGCAGCTCGTAGTCCTCGACGAAGGCGATGCGCCCGCCGAATCGCGAGTCCCGCGTCAGCCGCCAGACATGCTGAAGCACGCGCTTGGCGTCGTCGTCCGCGGGGTGCGCCTTGCCGGAGAAGACCAGCTGCACGGGACGCCGTGGATCCGTCAGCAGTCGCCGCAGGCGCTCCTCGTCGTGGAAGAGCAGGTGCGCGCGCTTGTAGGTCGCGAAGCGGCGCGCGAAGCCGATGGTGAGGGGTTCCGGGCTGAGCAGCGTACCGGCACCCACGAGGTGGGCCGCCTCCTTCCACAGCTCGATCCAACGGACACGCGCCTGCTCGCGGCAGAACTTCAGGAGAGCCTTCTTCAGCTCCAGGTGGATCCGCCACACCTCGGCGTCGTCCAGGTCGAGAGCGGCGTCCCAGGCCTCCGGGTCCCGGTGTTTGTTCTCCCAAACTTCGCCGAAAGGCCCCTCCAGAAGCTCCATGTACCGATGGGCCATCCAGCTCGGCAGGTGCACCCCGTTGGTCACTCCGCCGATGGGCAGGCTGGCCGGATCGCGCCCGGGCCAGAGCGAGGTCCATAGCCCCTGTGTCACCTGCTGGTGCCGCTTGGACACTCCATTGACCCGCGCCGCCAGGCGGATGGCGGCGGCGGTCATGTGGAAGCGACCCGCATCGAGCTCCGGGTGCGATCCGAGCCAGAAGAAGGTCTCGCGGTCCAGAGGGCCCTTGGCCCAGTAGTCCGAGCACACCGCGTCGATGTCGTCCGGGCTGAACATGTCGTGCCCGGCGGGCACCGGCGTGTGCGTGGTGAAGATGCTCCGCGCCCGCACCGCGTGGCGGGCCTCCTCCAGGGTCTCGCCGGCCTCCAGGTGCTCGCGCAGGCGCTCCACCATCATGAAGCTCGCGTGGCCTTCGTTCGCGTGCCACGCAGCCGGCTCGATGCCGAGCGCCCGCAGCACGCGCACACCCCCGACGCCCAGGATCCACTCCTGTTTCAGGCGATGCTCCTTCCCACCCCCGTAGAGCTGGTACGTGAGCTGCCTGTCCTCCTCGTGGTTTTCGGCGAGGTTGGTGTCCAGCAGGTAGAGGTTCACGCGGCCGGCCTGGAGGCGCCACGCGCCGATGTGCACCGGCCGCCTCGCGGTGACCAGCGACGTCAGGGCCAGGTCGCCGCCGGGGGCCGTGAGGCGCACCAGCGGCATGATCTCGGGATTGAAGACCTCGTCGGAGTTCTCCTGCCAGCCCTCCAGGTTCAACTTCTGGTCGAAGTAGCCCTTGGAGTAGAGGAGCCCGACACCCACCAGGGGAACGCCGAGGTCGGAAGCCGCCTTGCAGTGGTCGCCCGCCAGCACCCCCAGACCGCCGGAGTAGATGGGGATGGAGTTGTGCAGTCCGAACTCGGCGCAGAAGTACGCCACCGGTCGCTTCGGATCGGCATCCGCGTAGGTCGTCTCGAACCAGGTGTCCGTGCGGCTCAGCGCCGCCTCGAACTCCGCGATGGTGCGGTCGTACATCGCCAGGAACTCGGAGTCGGACGCACAGTGGGCCAGCCTCCCGGGGCTCACGCGCCGGAGCATCGCCACGGGGTTGTGCCGCGTCGCGGACCAGAGCACCGGGTCGATGGCACGCAGCATCGAGCGAGCCCGCCGGTTCCAGCGCCACCAGAGGTTCAGCGCGATGCGCTGGAGTCCCCGGATGCGCTCCGGCAAGTACGGAATCTTACCAGAAACATCCACCATGGAGTGGTGAACCTGTTACGGCATGTTGGGGGTACCAAGGAGAATCTCAGGGGGCAATCTATCACCCCGGGTGCGCGCGTGAAGCTCGCTGCCCACGGCCGTACCGGCAACCGCCGCCGAAACGGCCCGAACCACATAGAGGAGGGAGTCGGATGGCCACCGGCAACAGCGGGTTCAAGGGCTACCTGAGGAACTTCGTGAGTGCTCACCACAACGGATGGAGCCACCTCGAGTGGCTCGGCCTTCTGGCGGAGCTCACCGACGCCGGGTACGACACCACGGACCCGGATCACATCGGGTTGGCCCTGGAGAGGGAGCGCGTCAAGCTCATCCTCGAGCACGCCTCGGTGAAGGGTCTCGGCCCCCAGCGACGCGAGGCGCTCGCCGAGAGCTTCGGGACCGCCTGGAGCCTGCAGCACGCATCCGTGGACGACCTGTCCGGGATTCCCGGCCTCCATCCCAGGCTGGCGCGGGCTATCCACGAGGCGCTCCACTGATCTCCTCGCGTGGGGCCGGCGGCATGCCGCCGGCCCCACCGTGGATGCCGGCGCCACGGGCGTGTAGCCCCGTCGCCCCTCGCTCCCTCGCCTGGGGGCGCGGGGATGGCACATCTTCTGCATCCAACTTCGTGCGAGTATCATGTCGGTCAAGCGCAACACAACTTGCGGAGGCTGAAGTGGGTACTTTTTACCGGCGTATGCGACTGGCCCGGCCAGGTGCGGCTGCGCTCATGGTCGGTGCGCTCCTGTTGACCCAGGGGTGTGCTTGGCTCAACAGCCGGAGTGGCACGGCCAAGGGAGCGGGAGCCGGCGCGGCCGCCGGCGCGGTGGTGGGGGGGCTCATCGGCAGGGCCAACGGCTCCACCGCCAAGGGTGCGATCCTCGGTGCCGTGATCGGCGGAGCGGCAGGGGCCGCCATCGGTCACGAGATGGACAAGGAGGCCAAGGATCTCCAGGACAAGCTCCCCGACGCCAAGGTCGAGCGTGTCGGTGAGGGCATCGAGGTCACCTTCAATTCGGGGATCCTCTTCGACGTGAACTCCGACGCGCTGCGTCCGGCGGCGGAGCACGACCTGCAGGAGCTCGTCACGTCGCTGAAGGACTACGAGGGCACCAGCGTGCTGGTGGTGGGCCACACCGACTCCACCGGAACCGCCGCCTACAACCAAGCGCTGTCCGAGCGGCGGGCGAACTCCGCCCGGGTGGCGCTGCTCCAGAACGGGCTGGCACCCGACCGCGTGGAGGCCGCAGGGCGCGGCGAATCCGAGCCCGTGGCCAGCAACGAGACCGCCGCGGGACGGCAGGAGAACCGGCGCGTCGAGGTTGCCATCTACGCCAGCGAGCAGATGCGCAAGGAGATGCTCAAGAAGCACGGAGGATGACGCCGGCACTCCTCGCGACTACGTAATCGGAGTGCTTGCGTCGGCCCGTCGAAATGACGATTCATTCGGTGTTGCCCGCCCCGTGGGCCGCGAGAGACGCCGCCGATGGGGAACGCATGAAGGCCCTCCGCCCTCGGTGAGGGCACGCGATGCGTCGCGTGGCATGAGACGGGCAGCGCGGACCGCAACTCCGCTCCGAAAGGCGGAGACCCGGCGAGCCGACGCCGCGGCGGTCCGCAGACGAGAGTCGGCTCGACTCCCAGGAGGAGGAAATGCCACCTGGCGAGAAGAGGCCCGGAGCGGCATGAAACGTCGCTCCGGGCCTTTCGTGTCGGATGCTCCCGGGGCCGGGTCCCGAACCTACGAGGTCTGCCGGCACCGGGGGTGATGCGATGCACAGGCCACTCGCCTCTGTCCCTGCTCTTCCCCTACTTTGCGCGGCCCGCCGCATCCGGCGGCGGGACGGACGAGGCCACGACGAGAGGCGGGCAGCGACATGGACGCTTCACGGATCCCCGAGCTCACCGACGACGAGCTCGACGCCTACATCCACGGTCGGTTGAAGATGGCCGGAGTGGACCTGAGCGTCCTTCCCGAGGACGACTCCTCCGCCCCGGCGGACAGGAAGGGGATCCTGGCCGGCGCCCGGCGCTTCCTGAGGAGCACGCCGGCGGCGATCCTGGCGTTCGAGCCCGACGTGCAGCGTGTCCCGCCCACCCTCTATCCGGCGGCGCGCTCCGTGGCGGTCCGTAAGGAGGGGAACCATGCGGGGTAGCGGGCGACCGCCCGGGGGGAACCGCCGGGTGGCGAAGGGGCGAGGGACCGCGCCGGCCCGCCCGCCGGAGACCTCCGACGGGACGCCCACCGTTCCGGCGCCTCAGGACCTCCAGCTCGACCGTCGCTTCTTCCTGCAGCGCATGGGGCTCCTCACGGCGGCGGTGGCCACCGGATCCGCGTTCGTCCCCCCGGACCTCGCCGCGGGGCTCCCCCCTCCGGTGCGCAGGCCGCCGCGCCTTCCCGACCCACGCTCCGTCCAGGCCGTCCAGCCGTGGCAGATGACCCTGGCGGAGTTGGCGGGGCTCGTGAAGGCGAGGCAGCTCAGCCCGACGGAGCTCGTGGATGTCTACCTGGACCGCATCGACCGCTACGAGGGCCTCCTCATGGCGTTCAACACGGTGACCGCCGACGCCGCCCGCGCCGCGGCACGGACGGCCACGGACGCGCCCTGGGAGGGTCCGCTCCACGGGATGCCGCTGGCCCTAAAGGACAACTACTACACACAGGGGGTGCTCACCACGGCAAACTCGTACATCTACGAGAAGTTCGTGCCGGATTTCGACGCCACGTGCTGGGCGCATCTGCGGGACGGGGGGGCCATCCTGCTGGGGAAGACGCAGATGGGCCCGCTGGCGACGACCCGGGCCACGACCCCCGACGGCCACAACACCACCGTGAACCCGTGGGCGGCCCACGACCCCTCGGTGAGCCCCGGGGGCTCCTCCAGCGGATCGGCGTGCGCGGTGGCCATGGGGCTGGCGGCGTGCAGCACCGGCACCCAGACCGGCGGCTCCATCACCGACCCCTCGAGCCGCCAAGGCCTCACGGGTCTGAAGCCCACCATGGGGCGCTGCTCCCTGCACGGGATCGTCCCGCTGACCTACACCCGCGATCACCCCGGCACCCTGGCGAGGGACGCCAGGGACGCCGCCATCATGCTCCAGGCCATGGCTGGCCCGGACCCGTCCGACCCCCGCACCCTGGGCCTGCCGCCGGTGCCGGACTTCACCACCGCCGCCGAGCCCGTGAGGACCGGGAGCGCCGTGAAGCTGCGCTGGCCCACCACCATCGGCGTGCTGCCCGGATACCTCGAGGCCGGCCGGGGATCGGGCGGCCGGGGGGAGTACGGCCGCTCTTCCAGGGGCCTCGGCCAGCGCGAGCGGGCGCGCCGTCGGCAGGAGGCCCAGGTCCGTGCCGGGTCGGAGGTCGCCGCGCGCAAGGCCATGCTCTCGACCTTCGAGTCCCTGGGGGCCCGGGTCGTCGAGATTCCGTTCCCCGACGACTGGGAGACCCTCACCGCCAGCGCCTTCAACAACGTGCGCCTCCCTGAGCGTACCGAGCCGTTCATGGACGCGCTGCGCAAGGATGTCCGCCTCTTCGGGGTATCGCTTTCGCCGTGGATCAACGGGCTGCTGCTGCCGGCGCCGGAGTATCTCCGCGGTCAGCGCGCCAAGCTGCTGCTGCTCTCACGTGTGCTGGACGGGATCTTCTCGCAGTGCGACGTCGTGGTGCAGACCGAGCCCTACCCGTTCGACATGATCGGCCTCCCCCTCATCGCGTTCCCCATCGGCTCGGAGGCCAGCCGGGGCTTCGACCTGCCCCTGGCGGGGATGTTCGGGGCTCTTCCCTTCGGCGAGGAGCGGCTCCTGGCAGCGGTGGCTGCCTACCAGGCGGTGACGGATTGGCACCACCGGAGGCCGCCGGAGCCGGATCTCTCCGCCGGGAACCGCACCCTGCCCTCTCCGCCGCCGGCGCGAGGAAGGGTCGACATCCACCACGTCATGGAGCACGGCGAGTAGGGAGGGCACCCCTCGCGCCGCGGCGCTCAGCGGCCGGACGGGCCTCCGCCCAGGAGGCGGCGGACCGTCTGCCTCATCTCGTCGATGTCGAAGGGCTTGGTCAGCACCGCGTTCGCCCCGAGCTGTGACGCGTCCTCCAGGACGAAGTCCGCCGTGGCCAGCGAGCCCCCGGAAACCGCCAGCACCGGGAGGTCGGGGTCCCTCTCGCGCAGGTGCACCAGAAACTCGATGCCGTCCATCTCCGGCATGTACACGTCGGTGATGACGAGGTCCGGCCGGCGGGTGCCCATGGCGAGCAACGCGTCGTGCCCGTTCGCGCAGTCCACCACAGCGTGCCCGTCGGTTTCCAGGATCCGGCGCAGCACCCTGCGGATGTCGTCGTCATCGTCGACAATGAGAATGTTCGGCATGTTCAACCTCCGCCGAGGAACAGCCGATCCCGGAAGAAGATGCCTCGCAGCGTTCCGGGCAAGGGCTTCCCCGGGATGACCCAGGGTGTTATCGCTTGGAGAGGCCCTCCCCAGCAGAAAGCCGGTGGAACCGTGAACGAGCGAGTCCTCATACTGGGAGCCGCGGGCCGCGACTTCCACGTCTTCAACACCGTTTACCGCGACGACCCCGACGCGGTCGTCGTGGCCTTCACAGCCCAGCAGATTCCCCACATCGAAGACCGCCGGTACCCGCCGGAGCTCGCGGGGCCGCGCTATCCGGACGGCATCCCCATCCGGCCCGAGGCCGAGCTGGAGGCCATCATCCGGAAGGAGGGTGTCACCCGCTGCGTCATGGCCTACTCGGACGTCTCCCACGAGTACGTCATGCACATGGCGAGCCGGGTGAACGCGGCCGGCCCGGACTTCGAGATCGGCGGTGCGGAGCGCACCATGCTCCGCTCCACGAAGCCGGTGGTGGCCGTGTGTGCGGCACGTACCGGGTCGGGCAAGAGCCAGACCAGTCGCGCCGTGGCGAACATCCTGCGCGAGGCCGGGCTCCACGTCAGCGTCGTGCGCCATCCCATGCCCTACGGGGATCTCGTCAAGCAGGCCGTTCAGCGCTTCGGGGGTGAAGAGGACCTGGTCCGCTACGAGGCGACCATCGAGGAGCGTGAGGAGTACGAGCCCCACATCGCCAACGGCTCGGCGGTGTTCGCCGGGGTGGACTACGAGGGCATCCTGCGGGCGGCGGAGGCGGAGGCCGACGTGGTGCTGTGGGACGGCGGCAACAACGACACGTCGTTCTTCCGCACCGACGTGTACATCACCGTCGTGGATCCCCATCGACCCGGCCACGAGCTGAGCTACTACCCCGGCGAGACCAACCTGCGGCTGGCCGACGTCGTGCTGGTGAACAAGGTGCAGACCGCCGACCCGGCCGCGGTCGAGCAGGTGATGGCCAACGCCAAGCAGGTCAACCCGGGAGCCATGGTCATCCGGGCGGCGTCGCCCATCGCGCCGGACGACGCCGGCGTGCTGAAGGGCCGGCGGGTGCTGGCCATCGAGGACGGGCCCACCGTGACCCACGGCGGCATGAAGTACGGTGCCGGGATGCTGGGGGCGCAGGCCGCCGGCGCGACCGAGATCGTGGATCCCCGGCCGTTCCTGGTGGGGGAGCTGAAGGACACCTTCGCGCGCTATCCGGACGTGGGCCCGGTTCTGCCTGCCATGGGATATGGCCAGCAGCAGGTAGCGGACCTGGAGGCCACCCTGCGCAAGGCGGCGGAGGGCGGCGTGGAGGCGGTAGCCATCGGCACGCCCATCGACCTGGCGCGCCTCGTGAAGATCCCGGTGCCCCACACGCGCATCCGCTACAGCCTGGACGTGCTCGGCAAACCGGACCTGCACGACGCGTTGGCGCCGATCCTGTCGAAGGCGGGCAAGGCGGCCGCCGATTGACCCCACCGCAGATCGCGGTCTTCGTATCGCCCCACGGCTTCGGGCACGCCGCCCGAGCCTCGGCGGTCATGGAGGCCCTCCACCGGCTCGCCGGCGCGCGCTTCGAGCTCTTCACCTCGAGCCCGCGCTGGTTCTACGACGAGTCGGTGGCGGGCCTCTATCGCTATCACGAGGTGGTGACCGACGTGGGCTTCCGACAGAAGTCGGCGTTGGCCTACGATCTGGAAGGCACCGTCGCCGCGCTGGCGGAGCTCCTCCCGTTCGACGAGGCGCTGGTGGAGGGGCTCGCCCTGGAGGTGAAGCGCGCGGGGTGCCGTGCGGTCCTGTGCGACATCGCTCCGCTGGGGATCGCGGTCGCCGAGCGCGCGGGGCTCCCGTCCGTCCTGGTGGAGAGCTTCACCTGGCCCTGGCTCTACGAGCCGCTCTTCGCCGAGGCCCCTGAGCTGGAGGCTCGGGCGGCGGAGTTGGAGCGCTGGGTGGACCGGGTGACGGTGCGCATCGAGACCGAGCCGCTCTGCGCCGCCGACCCCCGCGCGGAGCTCGTGGTGCCGCCCATCGGTCGGCCCGCGCGGCGGAGCCGGGCCGAGGTCCGCGAGAGTCTCGGGGTGGGAGCCGACGTCCCGCTCGTGGTGCTCACCATGGGCGGCGTTCCGGAGCCGCTGCCCTTCGTCTCGAAGCTTCACGCCGCGGGAGACATCACGTTCCTGGTCACCGGGATGCCCGAGACGCGGGTGGAGGGCAACGTCCACGGATTCCACGCCGACACACGCATCTACATGCCCGACTTCGTGCGCGCGGCGGACGTGGTGGTGGCGAAGTTGGGTTACAGCACGGTGGCGGAAGCCTGGAAGGAGCGGCGTCCCCTGGCCTACGTGACCCGCCCGAACTTCCGGGAGACCGGGCCGGTGAGGGCCTGGGTGCAGCGGGAGATGTCCGGGTTCGAGATTCCCGGAGACCGGTTCGCCGGGGCGGGATGGGTGGAGCGCGTCCCCGAGCTCCTGGGGGCGCAACGCGGTGACACGAACGGGCGGCCGCGGGAGAGCGGAGCGGACGCCGTAGCGCGGCGGATGCTGGAGGTGCCGGGGGCGGGGAGCGTCTCCTAGAAGGCCACGCCCACCGCCTTGCACAGGAACGCCATGAGGGACGTGCCGGCGGCGAACATTCTGGCGAGCTCCTTCGGCAGCGCCGGGCTGGTGGCGAAGGCCTCCGGGAGGGAGCACCCGCCGATGAAGTCCTTCCGCTTGAGGTCCTCCACGAAGGGATGCTCGGGGTCGAATCCCCGGGGCGGGCGGGATATGCTGTCGCCGCTCATCTCCAGGGCGGCGGTGAACTTCCGGCTCCGCGTCGCCTTCTTCCAAAGGGCCGGCTCCTCCACGATGAGCTCGCGGATGGCGCGCAGGGTCCCGCCGTCGGGATGCCACAGGCCGAGCCCCATGAAGCACTGGCCGGGCTCGATGTGGAAGTAGTAACCGGGGGCGTGCACGTCGCGGCCGCGGTCGTGGCGGAACTGGATGCCCGTATGGGTCTTGAAGGGGCTCTTGTCTTTGGAGAAGCGGACGTCCCTGTAGATCCGGAAGAGTGATCGCGGCCCGGCACCGAAGTGCGGGCTGAGCTTCTTCAGGTGAGGCGCGAAGTCCTGGATGAAGCGCAGCGCCGGGACCTTCACGTCGTCCTCATAGCGGCCCTTGTTCCGGGCGAACCAGGCGCGGTCGTTGTGCGCCTTCAGCTCCTTCAGGAAGCGAAACGTGTCCTGCGTGAAGTAGGGGCCGGCCGCCATGGGGCGCTCCTTCGGCGAGAGGGTCGGTCACGGATACAGCCGGGTCGTCCTCCATCCGTCTCCCGAGCGCTCGAAACGCAGGCGCTCGTGGAGACGGTCGGCCTTCCCCTGCCAGAACTCGATGCTCTCCGGGCGGAGCCGGTACCCTCCCCAGAAGGGGGGCAGAGGCACGTCGTCGCCGGGATACTCCGCATCGTAGCGCCGCACCCGGTCCTCGAGCTCCGCGCGCTCCGATAGGGGCTCGCTCTGCTTCGACGCCCACGCGCCGATGCGGCTCCCGCGCGATCGAGTGGCGAAGTAGCGCACGCTCTCCTCGTGGCTCACCCGCTCCACGGTCCCGTTCAGTCGGACCTGGCGCTCCAGGACGCCCCAATGGAAGCACAGCGCGCCGCGCGGATTCGCCTCGAGCTCCTTGGCCTTGCGGCTCTCGTAGTTGGTGTAGAAGACGAAGCCGCGCTCGTCGTACGCCTTGAGCAGCACCATGCGCACGGAAGGCACCCCGTCGGGGGTCGCCGTGGCCAGGGACATGCTCTCGGGCAGGTAGAGCCCCGACTCACGGGCCGCCTGGAACCACTCCCCGAAGAGCTCGACCGGATCATGGTCGGCGGCGGCCTCCGGGATGCCGACGACGACTCCCTTGCCCAGGGTCTTGATGGTGCGGATGGACGACTTCAGCGACATGCGCTTCCTCTGGTGGAAAGACGCACGAAGATCGCGAAGACGCGCCTGGAGGGGCAACGGATGGGGTTCGGTCGGGCCCCCGTCCCGAACCGTGGCGTCGCCGCCCCGGATCCGCTCCAGGGGACCTCTGCCTCCCCTCCACGCGTAAGATCAGGCATGATCACGATCCTCAAGCGGGTGCTCAGGCTCGTCCTGGGCTGGATCCTCGACCGCATTTGAGCCTACCCCCGGGTGGTGGCTCGGACGTGGGGCCGACCGGGTGGGAGGAGGTCGCGAGGGAGGCCGGCCCTGGACGCGGGCACACCCCGCAAGGTCGGCCGCGACCAGGCTCGGCCACGCCACCGGACGGGCTCCCGGCGTCGGTTCCCCGTCGGCTTGGCGGATAGTACCTTCGGGAGTATCACTGCTTCCTGCGGCCCGGAGGGCGCAGGGGAGTGCATTGAGCGGGGTCCGCGTACGTGCCCGGCGAAGCCGGCAGGTGCGGACTCTGATCCCCGGCTGTGACGGATGCCCTGGCGATGCGCTCGGTGCCGGCAGAGCGCATCGATTCCTCGAACGGAGCCTGAAATGCCCATTCAACCGGATGAGGACAGAGTTGGGGAGGCCCCTTTCGGAATGACGAACCTCTCGGACATCCAGGCAGTCATCTCCAGCGCGAAGGCCCGGGGTGGCATGGAGGCGCTGGAACGCTTCATCCGTCGCCGCCTTCCCGACGCGGAAAGCGCGGAGGTGCACGAGGCCGCGGAGGTGTCGGTGGAGATCATCGACTCGATCCCCATCTTTCTGGCCCGCGCCAGACAGGAAGCGCAGGAACGCGGGCTCACGTCGGTGGTCACGCCGCTGCTGGGCCACGCCGAGCAGTACTTCTTGCAGCCTATGGACCTCATCCCCGAGATGACCCAGGGGCTCGCGGGGCTCCTGGACGACGCCTACCTGGTCATCCGCACCCTGCAGCACCTGGACAAGGGTCCGGAGCCGTTCCTCGACTGGGATCTCGTCTACCCCGCGCAGTTTCTGCGCACCCTGGTGGGGGATGACATCGCCCGCAAGCTGGACGCCATCGTCATCGACGCCATGCAGCAGGTGTCGGCACAGCTGAACGAGCTCTGGAAGCGGATGTCGCACCAGGCCTGAGCGCGACTCCTCGCCAGGAGCCGCTCCGAGCCGGGAAGCGGGCGCCCGTTCGGGTGCCCGGGCCTACCAGCTCTCGCCGATCTGGCGCAGGGAGGGGCGGGCGAACTTCTTCTCCGCGTCGGCCACCACCCGGCGCACGTCCACCACCGTATCCGGCGTGACGGAGATCGACGAGATGCCGCACTCCACCAGGAAGGGCGGGACCTCGTTGGGATAGTCCGAGGGTGCCTGCCCGCAGATGCCGATCTCCAGCCCCTCGTTCAGGAAGGTCCTGACCGCACGGCCGATGAGGGCCCGTACCGCCGGCGAGCGAGCGTCCACCGCGGGCTCGTAGCGCTCGAGGTCGTCGCGTGACACCGCGTAGACCGTCTGAACCAGGTCGTTGGAGCCGATGGAGCCGCCGGTCAGACCCATGCGTTCGATGAACCGCTCAGCTTCGATGACGTTGGAGGGGAGCTCCACCATGAGGTAGAGGGGCACTCCCGCCTGCGGGGACAGCCCGTGCTGGTCCAGCGCCCTCACCACGCGCTCGCCCTCCTCCGGCGTCCGGCAGAACGGCACCATGAGCTGGAGGTTGTCCAGCCCCAGATGCTGGCGTACCGCGCGCAGCGCGTCGCACTCCATCTCGAAGGCCGCGCTGAAGTGCGGGTCCACGTACCTGGACGCACCTCGCCAGGCGATCATCGGGTTCTCTTCCTGGGGCTCGAAGAGCCTTCCGCCCAGGAGCTCGCGGTACTCGTTGGACTTCAGGTCCGAGAGGCGTACCAGCACCGGCCGCGGGTAGAACGCCGCGCAGATGAGCGCGACCCCGTAGGTCACCTGATCCACGAAGAACTGGCGACGGTCTCCGTACCCGGGCGTGCGCCGCTCGATGGCGCCCAGGAGCGTGCGCAGCTCGTGGGGATCCTCCGCAGCCAGACGCTCGCGGAAGGGCTCCAGCTCGGGCGCCAGGGTTCCCTCGTCGACGAAGTCCCGGAGGGACTCGAAACAGGAGAGCGCCAACGGGTGGATCCCGACCTGGGCGGTGAGGATGAACTCCAGGCGGGCGAGGCCCACGCCGTCCGAGGGGAGCATGGCATCGTGGAGGGCCTTGCCGGGGAAGCCTACGTTGAGCTTGATCCTCGTGCGGGTCTCGGGGACTTGGTCGGCGGAGATCTCCTCGACCTCGAAGGGCTGGATGCCCCGGAAGACGAGCCCCTGGTCGCCCTCGGCGCACGAGCCCGTCACCTCCATGAGAGGCTCGAGCACCTTGGTGGCGCCGGCACACCCCACGATGGCCGGAATCCCGAACTCCCGCGCCACGATGGCCGCGTGCGAGGTGCGGCCGCCCCGCTCCGTGACGATGAGGGCCGCCTCCTTCATGAGCGGCTCCCAGTCCGGCGTCGTGTGCTCGGTGACCAGCACGTCACCGGCGTCGAACACGTGGTTCTCGGGGGGGATGTCCTCGAGGCGCTCACCCGACGCCAGACGGTTCCTCAGCTCGCGCTTGCGGACGATGACCTCCTCGTAGGAGGCGTACACGCGAACCCGTCCCGCGCCGATGCCGCTCCCCACGGCGTGCCCGCGCGCGAGCACGTCACCAGCCTGCACGAGCGCCCGCACGCGCGCCGGGTCCATGTGATAACGGAGGAGAGACGCCGTGCTGGTGCGATGCACGGTCTCCGGGCGCGCCTGCACGACGTAGAGCTCGCCGGAGTATCCGTCCTTGGCCCACTCGATGTCCACGGGCCGGCCGTAGTGGTCCTCGATGACCAGCGCCATCGCGGCGAGCTGGATGGCGTCGTCCGGTGACACCGCCCACTGGCGTTGGCGGCTCGCGTTGACGTCGACGCTCTCGGTGGCCGTGCCTCCCTGGACGGAGTACACGAGCTTCCGGTCCTTGGCGCCCATCTGGCGGTGCACGACGGCGGGCCGGCCCCGGCGGATGCCTTCCTTCCACACCACGACGGTGTCCGGCGAGACACTCCCCTGGACCACGAGCTCGCCGAGGCCGTACGCGCCGGTGATGTGGATGACGTTGGGGTTCCCGGAGTCCGGGTCCAGGGTGAACATGACCCCGGACGTGGCTATGTCGGAGCGCACCATCTTCATGATCACGACGCCCAGGCCTCCCTCAAGGGGGTCGACCCCGTGGCGGAGGCGATAGCCGACGGCACGCTCCGTATAGGCCGATGCACAACACTTGCGCCAGGCGTCTAGCACGGCGTCTACGCCACGCACGTTGAGGTAGGACTCGTACTGGCCGGCGAAGGAGGCGACCTCCGAGTCTTCCGTGGTGGCCGACGAGCGGACCGCCAGGTCCACGTCCTTACCGTAGGAGTCCGTGAGCCCGCGGAAACCCTCGCGCAGAGCCTCGGTCACGTCCGTAGGAATCGTCGTGGCGAGGACCAGCGTCCGTGCCAGCTCGGCGCGGTTGTGCAGGGCCAGATGATCCGATGTGTCCGCATGGCCCAGAAGCCTCTCGAGGCCCTCCCGGAGGGTCCGCGCACCGAACACGGACGGCTCGCAGGCCGCGATGGACTCCTTGAAGCCGCCCCATGTGTCCGGCGCGATCTTCGCATCGAGAAAGCGGCGGTGGGCCTCGACGGTCGTGGCGAACCCGTTGGGTATACGCACACCGCGCTCGGCGAGCGCGCCGTACATCTCCCCGAGAGAAGCGGCTTTGCCGCCCACCCACGACACGTCTCCGGCACTCAGATCCTTGAACCAGGCGATGAGGCCGATGTGAGCCGGATCGGAGCCCGGACGGCCCGAGAAGACGGCGTCTTCCCCTGAATCCGCACCCTCCGTGAGGATGCGGGGACGGCGTAGCTCCAGGGGTTCGGGGGGAGGCGTCCAGGACAGCATGCGTGCGCTCACGATGCGGGGGTGTCACAGAAGTTGCGTCGCCGCAACATCTCGGACGGACTGCAACATTGGCGGGCCCGCCCGCGCTCCGCTTGGTATACCGGTCTCTGGGGGGACCTGAGAACCCCGGAGCGCGGACGGCCCATGGTGGTTCGACAGAGACGCCCGCTCGCAGGATCCGTGCCGGTTCCGGGGGGGCGGCGCCCCCCCGGACAAGATCCTACGCCAGGACCGTTTCCCCGAGCGATCCGCGCCAGCCGACCCTGAGAAGCGGAGGGGGCCTGCTCAGCCCCCCATGCCGCCGCGCCCGCCCCTTCCCGTGCGGCTCGGTGCAGGCGCCTTCTTGGTCTCCTGCGGCGCCGTCCAGAAGCCCTCCGTGCCCTGCGCGCGGGCCACCTGTCCGTGGAAGAGCACGCTGTTGAACAGCACGCGGAAGGTGCCGAAGGGCTGTCCGCGCCACTGCGGCCGGAACCCGATGAGGACCACGTGGCCGTCGCCGTGGTCGGCCACGACCTCCGCCCCCCAACCGTCGATGTGCTCCGGGCCCTGGAGATATCCGGACATCAGTGGTGACCCCTCCGTGGGATAGGCCGCCACGACCGCTCCCCGGAATCCTTCCTGGGGGGCGAAGACGGGGCTCGAGTCGAAGTCGACGGCCGCCCGGTCCGGCATCCCCGCCATGAGCGGGTGGCCCGTGTCGGTGCGCACCTGGAGGATGGACCCGCCGGCGAAGAAGACCTGCCGGCTCAGGCCGGCGGCGACGTCCTTCACCGGCAGATGGAGCTCCTGGATGCACAGGCCGCTGGACTCGTTCATGCACACCAGGGTGCCTCCAGCGCGAACGAACGCATCCAACGCGCGGATGCCCGTATCCTCCAGGCCGCCGGCATACTCCGGCGGGACCGAACCCTTGGCGAAGCCGCTCATGAGCGAGCGCGACCGCGCGGCGGGAAGGATGATCACGTCATAGCGATCACGGAGGTCACCGGCGTGCACATCGGCGTTGTAGAGGCTCTTGAACGGGAAGTCGTAGCGCTCCAGGAGCCACCGGGTCCATCCCTCGTCCATGCTGGCGGTCCAGGGCCGGTAGAGGCCCACCCGGGGCCGGGCCACCTCGGTGCCGGTGGCGGCGCCTCGGCTCGCCCGGAGCGCCAGGTCGTGGGCCAGGCGGTTGGCCGTGGCGTCGCTCAGGCCCGTCACCACGTAGCGGCCGCCGTGGTCCGGAGCGTAGCGCACGCGGGCGCCGGCGTCCCAGGCCTCGTTGAGCGCCTTGAAGGAGTTGTTCTCCGCCGGATTCAGCCACAGGGCGGGCCCGGATCCCGTGATCCGCCCCGGCGGCGGCACGATGCCCGCCGCCTCCGCGTTGTCGTTGAAGCCCACACCCGGCACCTCGTCGAAGGGCGCCGCATCCTTCACGTCCGCATCCCACGGCAGCGCCTTCCCCTCCACGGGCTTCATGGCGCTCTTCACGTCGTCGGAGAGCGGCTGCGTCGCCGCGATGACGCGCACGTCCATCTGATAGGGCAGCGTCCAGCCCGCCGCGTCGTAGGGCTGCTCGAGGGGGCCTTCGGGGTACTGCCGGAGGTCCGGATAGTGCTGGACCTCCAGCACCTGCTTGGCCAGCTCGGCGAAGGGCTGGTCCATGGGGATCACCCACGTGCCCGCCGGATACGTGATTCCCTCGTGCGTGACCTGCTTGTCGAGCTGGGTCACCCGGACGCCGTTGTAGGCGAGGCGGCGCAGCAGGGCCACCGGGGCCTCCGGGTCGTGCTGGTCCTGCGGCACGAAGTACGCGTACGGTGCGTTCGCGGTGAAGCGAGCCACCACGTCACGCCCGGCCTGATACCGGTTGTAGAGCACGTCCTCGCGGTACTTGGCCGCGTAGTCCAGCACCCCGATGGAAGCGACCTCCATGTACTTCACCGCGTCCGCCAGGTGCCACCATCCCCCCTGCCAGGGGCTGGAGTAGAGGGACTGCGGGCGCAGATCCCGGTAGCTCGGCGGGAAGTCCTGGATCGTGTAGAAGTGGGGCGTCGCGTACCTGTACCCCGCCGTCTCCGTCCAGAACGACACCTGGTTCTGGAGCATCGGCATGTAGTCGAGGTACCCCGGGTACCATGCGTCGAAGCCCCTGCCCATGTGCGTCGCCCCCGGGAGCCCCTCCTCGTCCAGGAGCTGCGCCATGGCCATGCCGATGGTGTTCACCTCGCGGGACATCAGGGCAGGCACGTCCGGAGCGACGGGCTCGGCGAAGGGTGGGAGCCAGATGCGCGTCGGGAAGGGCGCCGTCTGGTGATGGACGTGGATGATGTCCGGGTCCCAGTGACGCCACGTTCGCTCGACCTGCCGCGACTCGATCATGTTGAGCATGTAGGAGTCGCGGTCGTTGTCGTGGCCGACGTACTTCTGCCACAGGCGGGGCAGGGGCGAGACCTCGTACGGCGTGCCGACGTTCTTCATGTACCAATCGGCCACCATGGTCTGACCGTCGGGGTTCAGCGAGGGCCAGAGCATCACGATGACGTTGTCGAGGATGTTGCCGATGCGCGGGTCGCTGTCGGCCTTCGACACCAGGTCGTAGGCGAGCTTGATGGTCATCTGCGCGCCGGCCACCTCGCTGGCGTGGAGCCCCCCGTTGATGTCCACGATGGTCTTGCCCTCCCGGGCCAGCGCGTGGGCCTGGGCGTCGGTGAGGCTCTGCGGGTCTGCGATGCGCTGGTGGATCTCACGATAGTGCTCGACGTTCTTCAGGTTCTCCGGCGAGGAGATGAGGGCGAAGTACCAGTCGCGCCCCTCGGAGGTCTTCCCCGTCTTGACGAGCTGGACCCGGTCCGAGGCCGCGGCCAGCGCCTTGAGGTAGGTGACGGACTGCTCGTAGGTGGCCAGGTGGAAGTCGGCGCCGGGAGCGAAGCCCAGGACAGACTCCGGGGTGGGGACGGTCTGCTGCGCTTCCGCGGACTGCCCCAGCGCGAGGGGAGCGCCGGCAAGGAGGGCCAAGAGGAGCGAAACGGGGGCGACGGAACGGATGGGCGAGCGCACGACGGCGCCTCCTCGGGATGGATCCGGGGGTGTGACGGTCGGGGCGAATATGGGCGGGGTGGGGGGAGTGGGCCAGCGGTGCGGGACCGGGGTCTCCCCTCGGCGAGGTGACGGCCTCCCACCGCGGCTCCCCACCGGAAACGGGTCCGCGTCGCCTTGCGGGGCGCGACAGCGGATGTGCATCATGGACGCAGCGACGGAGCGCCCGGCCCGGCGGGCGGCGCACGACTCGCGCCCGGATCTCCCCCCTCTCGGCGGCCGCCCGCTCCACTCGGGAATTCGGGGGAACCCCGTGCGCCCCATCGTTGGTCCCTCGGATGGTGGGCGACAGTGTCACGAGCAGAGGAGGCGGGACGTTTATGTGCGGGTTTGCGGTGCTGCGGGGGATGCGCCGTATGGGTCGGGAGGCGACTGCCCAGGAGAGCCGTGTCGGCCCAGCACTGCCGGGAGGACGAACATGACCGGGATCGCACGCGCCGCGTTGGGCACGGCGACGCTTCTTTCGCTGGCGCTTCTTCTCCGGCCGCCTCCGCTGCGCGCCCAGGGCGAGGTGTCGACTCACTTCGTCGTGGGGGGCGGCGTGGTGGTGCCGAGGCACGGCGGTGACGAGGAGTTGCGTACCGGCTATCAGCTGGAGATCGGGGTGGAGGCCGGCCGGTCCGGGTCTGTGGTGACGTACCGCGTGGAGGGGCTTTACGACCGGTTTCCCTCCGGGGTCACGCTGGCCTTCCCCTGCCCACTGGGTGTGGCTTGCCGGGGAGAGACCCTGCATGAGCGTCGCGTCGGCGGAACGCTGGACATCGTCATGGCGCCCTCCCCCGCGGCCTCGCCCCTGGTGCCGTATGTCGTAGGTGGGCTGGGTGCCTACTGGCACGAGCTGACCGGCGCCGGGGGTGGCGGCGGCGACGGCGCGACGGACTTCGGCGTCGACCTGGGCGTCGGCGTCCGGCTGCCCCGGGTGCACGCGTTCATCGAGCTGGACGTGCACGTCGTGACCGACGCCGCCGATTGCCTTCCGCTGACCGTCGGGTTCCGGCTCTGAGGAGGGGAGGCGCAGACTGTGGGCGATCACACCGACATCCAAGTGGGCGGATCGGAGCACGGTCCCCTGCGCATTCAAGCGCGACTGAGGGAGATCGATCGCAGCGTGCCGTCGCTTAGATTCAAGCTGCGGGTCATACAGTGGGCGTACGTGCCTCTCCTGAGCGTGGCGCTGGCGGCCATGGTGGTCGGTCTCGTGCTGGGCGTGGGCGACACCTGGGGCGAGGTCGGCGCGATCCCCCTGCTTGCCGGCGGCATCGCCGGTCTCGTCCCCTATGTCCGGAGGCTGCAGGACGAGATCGTGGATCTGGAGGAGGAGCGGGAAGCCTGGATGAGAGACCTATTCCCGGCAGAGGCCGGCGCGACGCCGCACCCAGTCGCCCACCGCCTCCCCGCCGGCGGTCCCACCGACCGGGACCGTTCGCCTTAGGGGAGACGCACTCCTCTATACGGTCCCCGCCGCTCTCAACCCCCTCAGCGCTTCCGCCCACCTCTCCATCTCCTCCGGCAGGCCGAAGGACACCCGGTTCCACTCCGTCATCGGCGGGAACGGCCGCCCCACCTGGATCCCCCTGTCCTTCATGTGGGCGATGTAGGTCTCCAGATCGCCGTGGATGCGGTGCATGATGAAGTTGGTCTGGGTGGGGATGTACTCGAGGCCCAGCTCGTCCAGCGTCGTGGTGGCGATCTTCTTGGCCCGTGTGTTGGCGGTCAGGCTGCGCCCCACCAGGCCGTCATCGGCCATGGAAGCGAGCCCCGCGGCGCACGCCAGCACGTTGGTGTTGTTGGCCGAGATGTACGCGGTCAGCTTCTTGGCCGTCTCGGGGTGCGCCACGCCATAGCCCAGACGCATGCCGGCCATGGCGAAGATCTTCGAGAACGTGCGCACGACCACCACGTTGGGCTTGCTGTCGATCCACTTCAGCGCGCTCCGATACGCGGGGGTGTCCGCATACTCGAAGTACGCCTCGTCCACCAGGAAGAGGGTCTCCTCCGGCGCCTCGGCGATCCACGAGTCCACGTCGGCGGAGGACGTGACGGTGCCCGTGGGGTTGTTGGGGTTGCAGACGTACACCACGGCGGGGCCCCTTCCGGCCGCGTCGCGCATGCGCTGGAGGTCGTGGGCGTAGCCGCTGCCGGTGAGGGGGATCCTCTCGAGACGGTACGGGAACGGCTTCTCGTACCGGGGCACGTCCTCGAAGGTGGGCTCGGCGATGACCAGGGGGACCCCGGGTGCCTGGTACGCCTGCACCGCCATCTGGAGCACCTCGGTGGAGCCGGCGCCTATGACCAGGTTCTCGGTCTTCACGCCCAGCCGCTTGGCCAGCGCCTCCACCAGGGGGCGGCGCCAGTCGAAGGGGTATCGGTTGGCGTCCACGATGGCGTCCATCACCGCCTTGCGGGCCGAGGGGGCCAGGCCCAGGGGGTTCTCGTTGGCGGACAGCCGGACGGTGCCGTCGGGGAGCGTCTTGCCGACGCGCCAGAAGGACTCTCGCTCGAGGACGGCGGCGCCGCCGCCGGCGCCGCTGATCCCCGCCAGAGTGGCGACCACGCCGCTTGCGACGAAGCCACGGCGATCCATGGAATCCTCCTCGTCGAAGGTACCGCGAGCCGGCCCGACCAGCGTCCGGTTCCCTCCCCGGGCTTCCCGGGCCTCGGCGGTCAATGTGCGCATGGGAGACTGCGGACCGAAAGGGCCTCGCGGTTCCCGGCGGCGACGACGGGCCGGTGGGCGGCCGGCCGGTTCCCCAAGCCCTGCCGGCGACGGCCATGCCGCCGACGAGGGGCCCCCTACACGTTGAAGCGGATATGCAGGATGTCGCCGTCCGCGACGACGTACTCCTTGCCTTCCACCTGGAGCTTCCCGTGGTCGCGCACGGCGGCCTCGGACCCGTGCTCCATGAACACCTCGTAGGGGATCACCTCGGCGCGGATGAACCCGCGCTCCAGGTCCGAGTGGATCCGCCCGGCGGCGGTCTTGGCGTTGCTCCCCCGTCTCACGGGCCAGGCCCGGACCTCGTCCTCGCCTACGGTGAAGAACGAGATGAGGTCCAGAAGTCCGTACGCGGTACGGATGAAGCGTGTCAGCGCGGGCTCCTTCAGTCCGAGGTCCTCGAGGAACGCGGGCTGATCGGCCGCGTCCAGCGCGGCGATGTCCGCCTCGACGCTGGCCGAGAGCGACATCCCCGCCGCACCCAGCTCCGCGATGCGGGCCTCCAGCGGCGCGGGCAGGGGCTCGGCCGCCTCGGCCTCGTCACGGTTCAGGGCCACGAGGAGCGGCCGGTGGGTCAAGAGCGCATAGCCCTTGAGCATCTCCCGGTCCAGCTCGTGCTCCGAGAGCAGTCGGAGGGGACGCTCCGACTCCAGGGTGGTGTGCATGAGCTCGAAGGCGGTGATCTCACGCGCGTCGGCGTTCTCCTTGCGCGCTCGCTCCAACCTCCGCTCCACGATTCCGAGGTCCGCCAGCACGCACTCGGCGTGGAACGCCTCCAGGTCGGCCTCGGGGGCCGGTGAGCCCTCGACGGCGGGATTGTGGAAGCCGCGCAGCACGAGGCACAGCGCCTCCTGCTCGCGTATCTGCTGCAGCCCCCTGGACGACAGACCCTTCTTCTCCGAGCCGTGCTCCCCGGGGACGTCGCAGAAGCTCATCTCCGCGTAGATGGTCTTCTTCGGCTTGAAGATGGCCGACAGCTCGTCGATACGCTCGTCGGGCACACGCACCGTCCCCAGGCGTACCTCGCCGCCGTACCCCACCGGCGCGTCCAGGCCGGTCATCGTATTGAAAACGGTGGTCTTGCCGGAGCCGGCGAAGCCCACGAGCCCGATCTTCATGTGGTGCTGTCCCTGCGTCGGAGGGCCTCGTCACGGCGACCCGTCGACACGCTCGGTGCAGGACCCTCGCGCATCGCCGTCCGCCTCGTGGTGGGCCCAACGCAAGCCCACTCACGGGCCGGTGTCAATCGGCCACCGCTGTGGCCGGTGCGTGCCTCCCTGGCTGCGCCTTCGGCAGCCCCTCCCACTCGCGGTCGATGCGGTCGATGTAGACCGAGCAGGAGATGTCGCCACACACGTTCAGGGTTGTGCGGCACATGTCCAGGAGACGGTCGGCCCCAAGGATGATGGCGATCCCCTCCGGCGGCACCCCCACGGTGGCCATGACCAGCATCATCAGCGGCAGCGACCCGCCGGGCACGCCGGCGGCTCCCACGGCGGTGAGGACCGCCAGCACCACCACGATGATCTGCTGCCCCAGGTGGAGGTGCACGCCGAAGACCTGGGCCAGGAAGAGCACGGTGACGCCCTCGTACAGAGAGGTCCCGTTCATGTTCATGGTGGCGCCCAGGGGAAGGACGAAGCCGGCGATCTTGGGCTGCACGTCCAGCTCCGTCTCCGCGGTGGAGATGGACGTGGGTAGCGTCGCCATGCTGGACGACGTGGAGAACGCGGTGATGAAGGGGGCGTCGATGGACCGCCAGAACTTGAAGGGGTTCATGCGTCCGAAGACTTTCACCAGGGCGGAGATCCCGACGGTGCCGTGGATGAGGAGGCCCACCACCACCACCACCACGTATAGGCCGAGCTGCTGGAGGATGCTCCACCCGAACTGCGACGTGATCCCGAAGATGAGGGCGAAGACGCCGTAGGGGGCGAGCTTCATCGCCATGTCGATGATCTTGATGACGGCTTCGCCGATCCCCTCGAGGACGTCGATCACCGGCTGCGCCTTCTCCCTGGGGATCAGGGTGAGGGCGGCGCCGAAGATCAGCGAGAAGAAGATGAGGGCCAGCATGTCCATGTCCGCCGCCGCCTTCACGGGGTTGCGGGGGACGATGTCCACGAAGGTGGAGACCCCGAAGCTCACCGGCCCCGAGGCCGTGGCGCCCTGTCCGGAGAAGCGCGCCATGAGCTCGTCGCGGATCTCCGGCGAGAGGCCGCCGCCGGGATGCAGCGTGTTCACCAGCGTCAGGCCGATGGTGGCTGCGATGAGCGTGGAGAGCAGGAAGTAGCCGAAGGTGCGCCCGCCCAGACGCCCGAGGGTCTTCATGTCGCCGATGCCCGCCACGCCCAGGGCGATGGACGTGAAGACGATGGGCACCACCGTCATGAACAGCATGCGCAGGAAGATCTGGCCGACGGGATACGCGACGTTGTTCGTCACCCACAGCAGCCACGACGCAGAGCCGAAGAAGGCGTTGCTGAGGCTGCCGACTAGGGCGCCGAAGAGGAGGCCGAGGGCGATCTTGGTGTGGAGCTTCACGGACGCTTTCCTCAGGTGTGGAGCGGTGCGCGACGCGCGGCGGGAATCGGGTGCGCACCTGAATTTCGACGGGTGTGGCGCGCGAAATATGGTAGCCCGACGGGAGCGCGTCACCCTTCCCGTGACCCGATGGTCTACGGGTGTGGTGGTCGCGGTCCGGGGGATCGCGGAGCCGGCGGGGGCTCGGACACGTCTCCCTCCAGGTCGGTGCCACCGGTCGGCCGCGCTTCTTCCGAAGCCGAGATGCGCAGGTGGGCCGCTACGTCGTTCGGTGGGGCGCCGTCCTTCAACTGCAAGCGCACCAGGTCCGCCATCCCCGCGGGCATGGTGGGGTCGGGGTCCCTCACCGTGCGGGTCACGTTGACGGCGCAACGTTTGAAATACTCATGGCGTCCAATATATTGAGCAGCATGATAGCTGGCCCGCTCGTTGCCCTCGTTCCCTTCGTGCTCGTCGTCGCGCTCTCGTCCGATCTTCCTCGTCTTCCCCTGTCCTCTCCTTCCGGATGACCACCATGCCCCGCCCTGATCCTGAGACCTTCCTGCCGCTGACCACGCCGGAGTACCACGTCCTGCTGGCCCTGGGCGACGAGGCGCTGCACGGATACGCCATGATGCAGGCCCTGGAGGCGAAGACGGGCGGGAGGGACGTGCTCCTTCCCGGCACGCTGTACGCGACGCTGGCGCGCATGGTGCGCCAGTGCCTCCTGGAGGAGCTGGAGAAGCCGCCGGAGCCGGGTGCGGACGCGCGCCGAAGGTATTATCGCGTGACGGCCCTGGGGCGCGCGGTGGGCAGGGCGGAGACCGCCCGGTTGGCCCGGCTGGTGCGGTTGGCGGAGGCGGAGAAGCTGGCGCCGGGGGTGTCGTGACGGGTCTCGGGACGCTCCTCTTCCGGCTGGCGCTCCTGCTCCATCCCCGGTGGCTCCGGGAGCGGTACGGCGCGGAGATGCTGGCGGCCTTCCGTGCGGCGGCGCGGGAGCGGCGCCGCGATGGACGGTGGAGCGCGACGGCGTACGCGCTGCGGGCCGCCGCCGACTTGGCGCGCAGCGGATGGCGGGAGCGACGTAAAGGAGGCATGGCGATGGCTGAGTGGTGGACGGACGTGCGCGTGGCGGTGCGGGCTCTGAGGAGAACGCCCTGGTTCACCGCGGCCGCGGTGCTGGTGCTGGCCCTGGGGATCGGCGCCAACGCGGCGGTCTTCTCGGCCCTCAAGGCGACGCTCCTCACACCGCCGCCGTATCCGGACCCCGACCGCCTGGTGCTCCTCGACCTCACGGAGGCGACGCACGGGGATCGGCCGCGGGCTATCCCCTGGTCGTATCGCAAGTACCAGGTCCTGGCCGACGCCCGCGACCTGCCGCTGCAGGCGTCGGCGGTGTATGGCACGCGCCACGTCACCCTCACCGGGGTGGGTGAGCCGGCCTACCTGACGGCGGAGCTCGTCACCCCCGATTACCTGCGCGTGCTGGGCATCGCGCCGGCGGCGGGGCGGGACTTCACGGCGGCGGACGACGCGGACGGCGCGGCGTCGGTGGCCATGCTGGGCTACGGCCTCTGGCAGGAGCGCTTCGGTGGCGACCGCGGCATCGTGGGCCGGGACGTGACCCTGAACGGACACGCCGTGACGGTGGTGGGCGTGGCGCCCCGGGGGTTCCGAGGGCTGGGCGGCACCGCCCAACTCTTCGCTCCGGTGCACACGGGTGCCACGCTCATCTCCCCGATCCTGGTGCGGGCCGCCCAGGCGCACTGGCTGGTGGGGGTGGGACGCCTGACGCCGGGAGCGTCGCTGGCGTCGCTGAACGAGCACATGCGGGCGCTGGGTCGGGCGGTGGCCGAGACCTACCCGATCAGCGATCCCACCATCACCCAGGGCGCGTCCGCCCGGGCCTTCATGGCGGTGCGGGTGAACGACCAGGCCCGCTCCTCGGTGCTGATCCTCAGCGCGGCGGCCGCGCTCCTCCTGCTGGTGGCCTGCGCCAACCTGGCGGGCCTCCTGGTGGCCCGGGCCAACGGGCGGGCCCGGGAGGCAGCGGTGCGCGTCGCCATGGGTGCCGGACGATGGCGTGTGGCCCGGGGCTTCCTGGTGGAGGCCCTGCTCCTGGCGGTGGGGGGCGGGGCGGCGGCGCTGGCGGTGGCGGGCTTCGGCGCCCGGGCGCTGGCGGCGGCGTGGCCCTCGCGTTTCCTGGACGGAAGCTGGCAGGTGCGGGGCCTGGACCCGTCGAGCGTGACCGTGGACGGCACGGTGGTGGCGTTCGCGGTGGCGGTGACGCTGCTGACGGGGCTCCTCTTCGGCGCCCTTCCGGCGCTGGCGGCGAGCCAGGTCAGCCCTGCCCGCCAGCTCCGAGCGGGAACGGCGGGGCAGCGGAGGACGCGCCGGGGGATGGACCTCCGAGGTTGGCTGGTGTCCGGAGAGATCGCCCTGGCGTTGGTGCTCCTGGTGGGGGCGGGGCTCCTGCTCCGCTCGCTACGGGAGCTCCAGGGCGTGGACCGGGGCTTCCGGTCCGGGAACCTGGTGACCTTCTCGTACGACATCCCCAGGGGCAGCCACTGGTCGGACGACCCGGCCGGCTTCAACGAGCGCTTCCTGGAGAAGCTCACCGCCCTTCCCGGCGTCGAGTCGGCGGCGGTGACGTGCATCGCGCCGCTCCAGGGCCACTGCATGATCACCGCCGTGCGCAGAGCAGGGGACCGGCGCTGGAGCGAAGGGTCGCGGCCGAGCATCGGTGTCAACTACGTGAGCGACGACTTCTTCCGGACGCTGGGCATCGCGGTACGGCAGGGGCGCACGTTCACATCCGAGGACCGGAAGGGCTCGCGCCCGGTGGTGGTGCTCAACGAGGCGGCGGCCCGGAGGCTCTTCCCCGACGGACACGCCCTGGGGCAGCCGGTGGCCATGGGCATCGATCTCACGCCGGATGTGGCGAGCGCGGCAAGCGGTACGCAGGTCACCGGCGGGGAAGGGGGTACCGCCGAGGTCATCGGGATCGTGGGGGACGTCCTCTACGACCGCCCTTCCCAGGGGGTCATGCCCGACGCGTACGTGGAAGAGCGGCAGGAGCCGGGGCCCGTCCAGATCGTCGCTCGGACCCGGGGCGAGCCCCTCGCCCTGATACCGGCGGCCCGGGCCGCCCTGGCTTCCCTGGATCCCGACATCCCCATCCACGGGGTTACCACGGACTCGCAGTGGGAGGCGAGGGCCACTGCCGACACTCGGGTCCTCGGCGGGCTCCTGGGCGCCTTCGCCGCCCTGGCCCTGCTGCTCGCGTGCACGGGCGTATGGGCCGTGGTGGCGTACGGGGTGGCTCGGCGCACCCCCGAGCTGGGCGTGCGCGTGGCCCTGGGCGCCGAGCCCGGCCAGGTCGTGGGGCTGGTGGTTCGGGGGGGGCTGGGGCTGGCGGCCGTGGGCGTGGCGGCAGGTGCTCTGGCGGCGTGGGGGGCGTCGCGGGCGCTGCGGAGCTTCCTGTACGACGTGGCGCCTTCCGACCCGCTGACGTTCGTCGTCGCCGCCGCCCTGCTGCTCCTGGTAGCGGTCCTCGCCGCCTGGTTCCCGGCGCGGAAGGCCACGCGGGTCGATCCCATGACGGCCCTCCGGGCGGAGTGACGGCTCTCCCAGCCCCGCGATGGGGCGCGTCGGACGACACCGGACCCACCGGGAGGCCGGCCCGGCGGCCCCGATCCCGAATGCGGGGCTCGCCGCCTATGCCTGCGGATACTTCTCCAGCAGCCGCTCCAGGATCGCCTCGAGCTCGGCCATCGTGCGTCCCTCGAAGGTGTGACGGCACACCCCGTCGTACGCTGCGCACAGGGTGCGGCA
This sequence comes from Gemmatimonadota bacterium, assembly GCA_022340865.1. Taxonomy (GTDB): domain Bacteria; phylum Gemmatimonadota; class Gemmatimonadetes; order Longimicrobiales; family Gaopeijiaceae; genus SZUA-318. Next base: position 503 of record JAJDNC010000080.1, on the reverse strand, counting down.
CGCCGGCTCGTCGATCATCTGGTCCGCCATCTCGAAGAGGACGTTGTTCTCCTTCATGATGTGCGCGCGGATCAGGTCGGCATACGCATGGCCGGCGTCGGCCAGGGCGCGCAGCGCTTCCCCGCTTCCGTCCCGTGCCGCGGGAAGCGCGTCGGCCATGGCCCGGGCGTAGCCCCGCCCCTGTTGATGCTCGTGGAGCATCACGGCGATGGGGCCGACGTCGTGCGGCATCCCCCGGCTCTCCAGCTCGGGGAAGAGGAGCGTCTCCTCCTTGCCGTGATGGAGCGCGTCCGCGTAGAGGCGGATGAACGAGACGCAGTCTTCCAGCGCGTCGAAGTCCAGGGCCCCGGGCTTGGCCTCGCCGGCCAGGATCACCTCCAGCACCGTGGCTATCCTGAGGATGTTCTCGTGCTGGTCCCGGAGGATCCGGGTGGGCGTGTCGTTCGCGCTGGTCATGTCATCTCGTACAGGGGCTCGAAGCGAGCCGTGAAGTGGCGCAGCAC
>JAJDNC010000067.1 GCA_022340865.1 Gemmatimonadota bacterium | reverse complement strand
CGCCTCCAGGCCCGCCGCGCCGAGGGCTCGCGCGGCGGCGGCCAGGTCCACCCGGGACGCGTCCAGCTCACCCGCGGAGCGGGCGACGGCGGACGCGGGGTTGTTGATCTCGTGCGCCAGCCCCGCGGAGAGCCGACCGAGGGCCGCCATCTTCTCCTGGTGCTTGTCGTCGGACTTGAACACGCGGACCCGGTCGAGCATCTCGTGCACACACGCGGCGGTGAACTCGTAGCACGCGCGTGTCATCTCCTTGATGTCCTCGTTCTTGATGGACAGGAACTCCACCGGGCCGTCGGCCACGAGATACCCTCGGGGAGTCGTGATCCTCGAATAGGGGAGGTATCCGGTGATGCGTCCCGGGGTCACGTCCCGCACCTCGCGTACCACTCCGCCCTGATCGACCCGGACCGAGAAGCGGCCCGAGATCATGACGAAGAGCCCGTCGAGCGCCTCGTCCCCGCCACGGAGCGTCGCCCCGTCACCATGGTGACGGACCTCTCCGTGGTCTACCAGCCACTGGAGCTGCTCACGGGGGATGCCGGCGAGAGCCGGCAGGGCAGCCAGACGCTCGACCGTGGATGTGGTATTCACTGCCGCTGGTCCGCTGCGTGGCCTCGGTTGGGGGTGCGCCAGTGTAAAGGCTCACCGCGACCGAGGCAATGAAATGAAAGAGCCATCGCGGCCGTCGATCCAGCCGTCGCGTCGGAACGGCCTCCTCAGCCGGCCGTGCCTCCTCCGCGCTCGAGCTCCGACGTACGCATGAACTTCGCCGTGCACGTGGCGTGTACCCCTTCCTCCGACGTGACGCGGGCCTCGGCGATGTACAGAGGTGGCTCGCGCTGCGTGACGAGGCCCGCGACGGTCGCAGTCTGACCCACGCGCAACGGACGCCGGTATCGGATGGTCACCTCCGCGGTGACGGCGACGGTGCCCCGGGCGAAGAGCGCATTGGTCATGGCGCCGTCCAGGAGGGAGGCGATGATGCCGCCGTGCACGAGGCCCGGATACCCCTCCCAGGATCCGGGACAGGATACCGTCGCCTCCACGCCGGAGTCGGGGCGGACGACGAAGTGGACGCCCAGGCCGAAGTCTTCCAGGTCGCGTGCGACGAAGCACCTCGGGTGATGCAGCGCGCGGAGGCGCTCCAGCGAGCTCATTCCACCAGCGCCCTCTGCTGCTTCCGGAACCGCGTCAGCAGCATGCGCCGGGCGAGAGGTGAGATCCGGTCGATGTAGAGAATGCCGTCCAGGTGGTCGATCTCGTGCTGGAGGCACCGGGCCAGATCTCCTGCGGCCTCCAGGCGGAAGGGCTCGCCCCGGATGTCCAGGGCCTCCACCACGACCTCCGCCGGACGCTCCACGGTCTCGTTGACACCGGGAATGCTGAGACACCCCTCGACGGCCCGGACCACTGAGTCGCTGGCCGCGATCACGGACGGATTGATCAGCGCGTACGGCGTTCCCGGCCGCGGCGGAACGTCGACGACCGCGATGCGCCGGGACACGTCCACCTGGGGCGCGGCGAGGCCTTGACCATCCGCCGCGTACATGGTGGCGAACATGCGCTCGACGAGCGTCCGCACCCCCTCGTCCACCTGCTCCACCTCCTCGGCACGCCGACGCAGAACCGGAGCACCCAGCTGGACGACGGCCAGCCCGGTCGCCTCCTGTCTGGCGGCGCTCGCATGCCAGACGGCATCCGGGGGACGCCAGATCATCGCTCTTCACTCCCCGCGCGCTTGCTCCTGGTCTCGATCGGCAGCTGATGGGTCACCGAGAGCCCGTGCAGAAACAGGTCCACCGACGAATCGAAGATGCGATCGGGATCGCACGGGGCGAGCTGGGCCAGGCCGAGGTGGACGTGGAGTGCCGCCTGCAGCATGAGGCCGGATACCACCATGCGCGCCGACACGTCCGCGTCCACGTCCGAGCGGAACTCGCCGCGCTGGATCCCTTCCTCGACGAGGCGGCCCACCAGGGTGCACCCCTGGATCGGGCCCTCCGCAGCCCACGTCCTGAAGAGCGCCGGGAACTCCACGCTCACCTCGCCGACCATCAGGCGGAAGGCAGGCCCCCAACGGGGGTCGAGCCAGTGCTGCCAGACCTTCCGCAGCACGAACCGGATCTTCGCCGACACCGGAGCCCGCTCTGTCACGAGCGCTTCCTCGATCTCCTGGAAGATCGCCCTGTGACGGGTTTCCAGAGCCCGGCGGAGCAGGTCCTCCTTGCTGTCGAAGTAGTAGTAGATGGCGCCCTTGGTCACCCCCGCCGCATCGGCCACCTCCTCCAGTCGGGTGGCGCGGTATCCGTGCGCCGCGAAGGTCTGGAAGGCGGCATCCAGGAGCACCTCGGGCGGGGGTCCATCCCCGTGGCTGGAGGGGGAAGCTACCGCGTAGTTCATACTCAAGAGTATGCTTTCCTTCTGCTGGTTTCCTGTCCGGCCTCGTGCCTATGATAAAACATCTATGTCGACCGATCCACCCGTTACTACGGTTGACATGCTCATTAGAATTCGGATTATAATACTCTTGAGTATGTCACTGCGATCCCCGGGGTGGGCCACGCATGGTTTCGGAGCTTCGGGAGACCCTCGGCCAGGCGATGATGATCACCGCGTTCGTCGCCGTGATGATGATGGCGGTGGAGTATCTGAACGTGCTCACCCGGGGAACTCTGGAGCGCGCGGTGCGCGGCTCGCCCGCGGTGCAGTATCTGGCCGCCGTGCTTCTGGGCGCCATGCCGGGGTGCCTGGGAGCCTTCACGGTCGTGGCCCTCTACTCCCACCGCGTCGTTTCGGTGGGAGCACTCGCGGCCACCATGATCGCCACCAGTGGAGACGAGGCCTTCGTCATGCTGGGCCTCTTTCCCGGGAAGGCGCTCCTGCTGATGCTCGGCCTCGCTGCCCTCGCGCTCGCCGTGGCTCCGGTGGTGGATCGGCTGGCGGGGGAGGGACGCTACTGCCGCGGCGCGTGCGGCGAGCTGACGGTCCACGAGGAGGAGTGCGACTGCTTCGTGCGCCGTCTCCTGATCCGTCAGTGGCGGCCGCCCCGCGTGGCTCGGGTGGTGCTGACGCTGGGCACCGTCGCCTACAGCGTCTGGGTCGTCCTGGGCGGCGGGGGGATACCGGCTGGGTGGAACTGGGTGCGGGTGACGCTGCTGCTCGTGGGGCTGTTCGGTGCCTTCGTGGTGGCTACTGTCCCCGACCATTTCCTGCGGGATCATCTGTGGCGGCACGTGGCGATCCGCCACGTGCCCCGGATCTTCGCCTGGACCGCCGCCGTGCTGATGGGCATCGTCCTGTTGTCGCACGGCACCGACCTGCAGTCGCTGGTGCGTCACAGCCCCTGGACGATGCTGGGCCTGGGGGGGCTCGTGGGCCTGATCCCCGAGTCGGGACCCCACCTCGTGTTCGTCACCCTCTACGCCTCCGGGGGGATCCCCATGAGCGTCCTCGCGGCGAGCTCCGTCGTCCAGGACGGCCATGGCATGCTCCCTCTCCTGGCCCACTCCAGGCGAGACTTCGTCCGGGTGAAGGCGGTCAACCTCGTCGTGGGGTTGGCCGTGGGCGCCGCCCTTCTGGCGATGGGGAGCTGACGATGGAGAGGGCTTCTGGATGGACCCGCCAGAGCGCACGGCACGAATCCTTCCCGGGAGAACCCCGATGACCGAGGACCCGATCTTCCGACCGTTGAACGTCGGCTCCCTGCGCCTCCCCAACCGGGTGGTGATGACGACGGTGAAGCTGGGATATGCCACGCCGGCGGGCGAGGTGACGGACAGGCACATGGCCTTCTATGCACGTCGTGCCGCCGGAGGCGTGGGCCTGCTCACCACCGAGCCCCTCTACATCGCGGGAAACGGGAGGGAGCTTCCCACCCAGCTGGGCATCCATGAGGATGTCCTGGTCTCCGGCCTCGCGACGCTGGCGGCCACGGTGCACGCGGCCGGCGGACGCATCATGGCCCACGTCAACCACGCCGGCCGCGCCGTGAATCCGCGGCTGGTCCCGGAGGGTGAGCGGGTCTCCGCGTCCGACGTCCCCTGCCCGGCGAACCAGGTCGTGCCCAGGGCTCTGAGCGCGCAGGAGATCCGCGAGGTGGTCGGGGCTTTCGGCGCCGCCGCCACCCGGGTCCGGCGAGCCGGCTTCGACGCCGTCGAGATCCCGTTCAGCCACGGCTACCTCATCCACCAGTTCCTCTCTCCCAGGACGAACCGCCGGGACGACGGGTACGGGGGTGCCTTCGAGAATCGCCTCCGCTTCGGCGCGGAGGTGCTGGAGGCGGTGCGCGATGCGGTGGGACCGGAGCTCCCCATCGTCGTGCGCATGAACGCCTCCGACTACGTGGACGGGGGGCTCGGTATCGAGGACGCCCTGTCGCTGGCGGTACGGCTCCGCGAGCTGGGCGTGGACGCGTTGAGCGTCACGTCCGGCACCATGTGCGAGTCCGTGCCGTTCTGCCTGTATCCAGCGGGGACACCCGAGGCGCACCTGCTTCCTCTGGCGAAGCGCATCAGGGAAGCATCCGGGCTGCCGGTGATTGTGGCGGGCCGAATCCGGTCACCCGGCGTGGCGAGAGAGGCGCTGGCCGCCGGGCAGACCGACCTCGTCGGCCTGGGACGTCCGCTGCTCGCCGACCCCGACTGGCTGCGCAAGACGGAGGATGGAGACGAAGAGGCGATCCTTCTCTGCGCGGCGTGCCATCAGGGGTGCCTCGGCGAGCTGCGCAAAGGGCGGGGAACCCACTGTCTCTTCAATCCCCTCACCGGACGGGAATCAACGATCCGCCAGACGCCCACGACGGAACCGCGCCGGGTGGTGGTGGTGGGAGGGGGACCGGCGGGCCTGGAGGCCGCGCGGGTAGCGGCGGAGCGAGGGCACCGGGTCTCGCTGCTGGAGGAGAAGAACCATCTGGGCGGCCAGCTCGTGCTGGCGGGCCGGGTTCCGCACAAGGAGGGCTTCCTGGATGGCGTGCGGCACCTGGAGCTCATGGCGAGACGGGCCGGCGTGGATATCCGCCTGGGCGTCCGGGTCACCGCGGATGACCTGAAGGCTTCGAGGCCGGATGCCGTCGTCCTGGCCACGGGCGGCGTTCCCTTCGCCGCGTCCTTCCCGGGGATCGAGGAGACGCGGTGGGTCCTGGCGACGGACGTTCTCGAAGGCGACGTGGAGGTGGATACGCTGCACGTCCTCCTCGTCGGAGGCGGGCTCGTGGGCCTGGAGGCCGCAGAGTTCCTGGCGAGCCAGGGCCATAAGGTGACGCTGTTGGAGATGCGCGAGGACGTGGGCACGGAGCTGGACGCGCTTCCCAGGGCGATGCTGCTCAACCGGCTGGAGGAGGGTGGCGTGGAGATCCACACCCGCACGAGGCTCACGCGTCTGTCCCGCGACGTCGCGGTGGCCGAGGCGGATCACCGGGAGATCCACCTGCCCGTGCAGACCGTGGTCCTGGCGGTGGGCGTGCGCCCGAACCGGACCCTGCCGGACGACCTCCAGGGGAGCGGTCTGGAGGTCCACGTGGTGGGCGACGCCGTCGAGCCGCGGGGTGCCGGGGACGCCCTCCGCGAGGCGCTCGAAGCGGCCCTCGAGCTATAGCGAGCCTTGGGGACCGCGGAGAACCCCAGGGACCGCGGGAAGTCGCGGGAAGTCGCGCCGGACGCCGGGAGCCACGTGGGGACCCTCAGGCCCCGCGGACGCCGAACGCCTCCAGCGCCTGGCGCACGGTGCCGGTGCAGCCGGTCACGGTGCGTATCCCCGCCGCCTCCAACGCCGTGAACGCGTTGGGACCCGGCGAGCCGGTGAGCACCACGGCCGCGCCATGGTCCGCGATGAGGCTCACCAACCGGCTTCCGGCTCCGCCGGACTCCTGGGCGTAGGGGTTGGGCAGGGCCTCCACGCCCATGCCGGTGCTGTCCACCAGCAGGACGTGGGCACAGCGGCCGAACCTGGGCTCGACGGGCGAGTCCAACGTGGTACCCTTCGCCGTCACTGCGATTCGCATGCGCGTAACCTCCTCTCGCCTCGTCTGCACCGCCGGCTACCAAACTTGGCCAAGGGGCCCGACGACCGATGCACCCACGGTGGCCGTCACCGACGCCGTGCGAGCTGCGCTTCCGGAGAGCCCCGTGGCGTGAGGGACCTATGGCACGTGGAGCACTGCTGCAGCAGCGGCTGGTTCCGTTCCGCCGCCTCCTTCTGATGGCATTCCAGGCAGGTGCCGTGCATCGCCTCGAGGTATCCGGGCGCCCGCGCCAGGTCCCTGGTGCCGTTGGCGTACTCGTCCCTCCACTCCGAGTGGCACTCGACGCACGCCTTGGCGTTCCCCTCGGTCTTCGCCTCGCCCTCGGCGTGACAGTACACGCAGGAGCCGTTCGACGGGAAGGGGCCCGGGAGGCTCAGGCTGTCCGCCACCGCCTTGATGTGGTAGTCGTGGTCGAAGATCGACGTCTCCGTGTACATGTGCCGGTGGCATGATGAGCACGGTGTGGTGGTGTCCCCCGGCAGCGACATGTGATGGCAGGAGACGCACGAGGAGTCTCCCCCCAGACGCTTCTGACAGCCTGCGTGGGAGAACACCGTGCGCAGCCCAGTCCGGTCGCCGTCGATGCGCAGGCTGTCCCCGGCGACGTCCAGTCGGGAGGCCGCGCGCACGTCGACGGTGCGGCGACGCGCATAGGGCGGGTACATGAGCGCTCCCGCCAGCGGCACCACCAGAACCGCGATGAGCGTGGTGCGCTCCAGGCCGCTCCTCAGGGCCGTGTGCCAGACCCGGGACAGGGAATCGAAGGAGACCCGGAACGGGCGGGGCCCGTCACCCTCGGCCGGAGACACCGCGAAGACGCCCATGTTCTCCACGAAGTACAGAAACACCAGGGCGGCCGCCGCGATGACGCCGAGGGAGAGCGCCCACTCCACCAGGGAGGGGAAGTAGACGACGCCGGAGCTCCGGAAGTATCCGAAGATGCCGACGTCCATCCGGTTCAGGAGGAGCCCGGCGGAGGCGGAGCAGGCGGCGACGGCCAGGGCGCCCGGGGAGCGGCGGAACTGCGGGCGCCACACCAGCGCGATGGGCACCACGGCCGTGATCAGGAGCTCCGCCGCGTAGAGCCAGGTCTCCCAAGTGCCCGCCACGAAGGTGCTCCACACCGCCGGGTGCGCCAGGTGGTAGATCTGCAGCAGGAGCCAAGCCGCCAGGATCCCCGTCGCGATGCGCGCCACGTCGGTGAGCACGGGCATGTCCCGGCCCACCTGCCGCCTGCGCGACCCCCCGTCGCCCCGCACGGATCCCAGCAGGAACAGCTCCCGCTCGAGGGGGGTCGGGCCGAAGACGGCCTCCCTGTCGTACCAGTGCGCGTGGAGGATCCGCACCAGGACCAGGAACATGAGCCCCCCGCCCATGGCCGACAGGATGAAGAGGAGCGGCAGGAGCGGCGTGTACCAGAGCGGATAGAGACGCTGGGGCGTCACCAGGAACAGCGAGCCCAGCGAGGAGTGGTGTAGGGAGGAGAGGGAGATGCCCACGATCACCACCCAGAAGGCGACCTTGTGCAGCGCCTTGGTCACCCTCTCGGCCTTGAGCTTCTCGAAGACGGAGGGCGCCAGCTCGATGGCGGTGACGGTGAAGTAGAGGGTCACGCACCAGAAGACCTCGAACAGGAACGAATGCGGATTCCACATGAAGAACGGATGCCAGAACCGCCACGGCAGGCCGATGTCCAGGAGGAGCGCGCCGCAGGAGCATCCGTAGCCCAGGAACGCCACGAGGATGGCAGGCTTCATGAGGGGCCTGAAGCGCTCCAGGCGGAGCACGTAGACCAGGAAGCCCATGGTGAAGCCGCTGGTGGAGATCGCGACGCCCGCCACCATGTTGAGGATCTTCCAGAGTCCCCAGGGGGCGGCGTCGCTGAGGTTCGTGGTGGGACCCAGCCCGAACCAGAGCCGCAGCACCGTGGCCACCAGGCCCGCAAGAGCGAGGGCCCACAGGAGGTCCTTCAGGCCGCGAGTACGATCGGTCACCGGTGTTCTCCCGAGCGCCTGACTGTCATGGATGTCGATCCCTCCCCCCGTGTCCGGGACTACTCCGCGTCCTCACCCGTCGCCGCATCCGCCTCGGCCGCTTCCGCAGCGAGCCTCATCCTCCGGCGGATCACCCAGTTGACGGCGAGCAGCGCGCAGGCCACGCCGGTTCCGATGAAGGGTGTCTTGGAGATCAGCGGCTCCGTGAGGTCCGGAATGGGCTCCGTGGCCCGCCCCGGCCATCCCAGGGGCCCGAGGTCGACGTCCGACACGTACAGGACGGACGTCCCACCGAAGGCGTGCTCCCCCCAGACCCTCGGGAGGTACGCGCCGCCTCCGCGGTCGATGCGGTCGTGTGCCTGGGCGAGGAGCCGGTCCCTGTCCCCGAAGAGGAGTGCGTCGTTGGGACAGGCTTCCACGCACGCCGGTGGGCGCCCCTCGGCCTGCCGGTCCGCGCACATGTCGCACTTCCTCATGTACGGCACGGGCTGATCCCATTCGTAGCGCGGCACGTGGAAAGGGCAGGCGAGCATGCAGTAACGGCAGCCTATGCACTTCTCGGGATCGTAGACCACGGGTCCCTCGGGGGTCTTCGTGATGCTCCCCACCAGACAGGCCGACACGCAGCTCGGGTCGACGCAGTGCATGCAGGTGAGACGCGCGAAGCGACCGGACGCCACCTCCGCGATGCTCAACAGCCTGTCCGCGGACAGGCCGTCCTTCGTGGTGGCGCGGGCGAGCTGCGCCTGCAGGGGATCGCCGTGATTCCTGTCGATGCAGGCGTCCACGCACTGCTCGCAGCCGGTGCACCGGGTCACGTCGACGAGAATCGCGTTCATCGTGCCCCGACCTCCTTCCGGTAGAGTGCCTCGGCCACCCTGTCTCCGGCGCCGGGCCGCAGCTGCCAGTGCACCACCGAGATCCGGTCGAAGAAGAAGAGGACCACGTGCGCCAGCTTGGTGAAGGGCATCAGCACGAACAGGAGCTCGGCGCTCAGCAGATGGGTCAGCATCATCACGTTCCACGGACACGGATTCACGCTGGGGTGTGATGCCAGATATCCCGAGAGGAACGGGAGCAGCACCGCCATCAGCAGGAGGTAGTCGGCCGGACGGCTCACGAGTCGGTGCCGACTCCTCAGGAGGCGCATCACCAGCAGGAGGATGGCGCACGAGATGGTGAGCAGGGTCAGCGCGTCGGCGGTGCCCTCTCCGATGGCGGGCAGGTGCAGCCCGAGGAACGCGTTCCACAAAGCGATGTGATCCACCAGGAAGAGGGGCACGAGGAGGACCCCGACGTGCATGAGGTACGACGCCACCGAGAAGAGGCCGGTTCCGGGCTCCATGTGCCTCACCGGAACCACCCAGCTCGAGGTCTCACGGGCCACCTGCTTCCAGTGGACGTTCCTGAGGCGTCGGCCCTTCTTGACCCCGAGGAAGTAGAACTGGAGCAAGACCTGCCGACCGAGACCCAGCACCATGACCATGAAGGTGACGGCGAAGAGGGGCCCTTTGGCGAACTCGATCCAGCGGTCGATGGTCATGTCGTCGGTGAACCTCGCGCTCAGATGGCGAAGAGGGCCGCTTCTGCCCTGCGCTCGACGGGGGACTTCCCGCCGGGGATCTCGATGGCCCTCAGAACCAGGTCGTGGAGGCCCACCACCGTGCAGGGGATCTCGTAGTGCTCCACGAGCTCCTTGAGCTGCTTCTTGCAGTTGGCGCAGGGCGCCACGACGATGTCGGCTCCCGTGCGGGCGATCTGCTCGGCCTTGACCTTGCCCGCGATCTCCATTCGGAAGTCGTGGAGCTCGTCGATGGAGACGAGCCCCCCGCCTCCGCCGCAGCAGTAGTTGTCGGCCCCTTTCGGAGTCATGTCGACGTAGTCGCGGCAGAAGCTGCGCAGGATCTCGCGGGGCTGGTCGACGATCCAACCGGAGCGGGCTAGGTTGCACGGGTCGTGGTACGTAACCCGCTCCGTGACCACGTCCGGATCCAGGGAGATCTTTCCGGCCCGCAGGCAGTCGAGGGTGTACTCCATGAAGTTCCGGACCGGCGGGGCACGCTGCCCCATGAACGTGGGGATGAAGTCGTGCGCCGCCCGGGAGGCGTGCCCGCACTCTCCGATGAGCACGCTTCGGCCCTTGAGCCGGTCCACCTCGGCGACGAGCCGCTTGATGATCTGCTCCAGGTGCCAGTCGCTGTAGAAGAGCCCGTAGTTGATGCCGTCGTAGTTGCACAGCCCGATGGTCCACCGATCCCAGTCGCCGGCGGCGTACAGCACCGCCGCGTTTCCCATGAGCGTGTCGGGCTCCATGAGGTAGTCGCTCACGGCGCAGAAGAAGACGTAGTCGCGATCCGTCTCGTCGGTGGGGAAATCGAGCTTCACGCCCAGGCTCTCCTCCATCTCCTCGGAGAGGAACGACAGGACGTCCAGCAGACCCGCGCGGGACACCTTGGACGTGTTGTGGGTCTCTCCCTCGAGTTGCTCCTGGACGCTCACCTGCAGGGCCTTGGGCACGATCCCCACCAGGCTCAGGAGGTAGCGGCCCAGGCGCGTGATGAGCCCGTGGTCGAACCCGAGGGGACATGAGCGGGTGCAGCGGCGGCACACCGTGCACCGGTAGAACACGTCCCCCATCTCGTAGAGGAGCTCTTCGGTCAGCTCGAAGGGCGTGGTGAAACGCGCCTTCACCCAGCCGCCCATGGTGAAGTACCGCCGGTACGTGTCCAGCAGCAGGTTCGTCCGGTAGCACGGGATGTCCCGTGGATCACCCGACGCGAGCAGAATGGGGCAGGCCACCGCGCATCGGTTGCACTTGGCGGTGGATCTGCAGTAGCTGTCCAGCAGCGGCTTGTAGTCGGTGTACTCGAGCACCCAGGCGAAAGCCTCGAGGAAGCGGTCCACCAGGTTGTCGCCGGGCTTCTCCAGGACATGATACGGAAAGGCGCGGCGGGCCGGTGTCGCGATCTCGTCGCGCTTCGCTGCAATGGTCTGAGTCTCCATTTCGCCGAGCCCGGTTGCGGGACGTCCAACCGATGGTTCGGGCAAAGGACGTACCAGAGGTCGAGCGGACCGCCACCATCGGGGAACGCCTCCTCCTCTGTTCCTGGCCGGGGCAGCATGGAAGTCGCTCCCGCGGCTCGATTCTCGCTCACGATCGACGTCCCGCGGCGCGGCGGCGGCGGCTTCGTCGGTCTCCCGTCGGACGTCGCAGACGTTGCAACGCCGTGTCGCACCACGACGGTCCGTGCAACGCCAAGCCCTGCGTGGGCAATGCCGACCGCGGGCCTGCGCGCGGTCAGATGCGCCATTCCCGGCCCATCGGCCCGTCGGCCGGCCCACCCCTGGCGTCGCGGCATGGGAGTTGCCCCCCTCGGATCCCGAGACGATGAAACCGGGGGGAGCGCATGCGATTCGGAGTCCCGCTTCTGGGCCGGCGAGTAGCCCCCCGTTGCACGATTGCCGATTCACTGCTCCTGATCACCGCGAAGCGCCGGAGGATCCTGGAGGAATCGGTGGTCCCCTTGGAGAGTGCCACGTGGATGGAGCTGCTTTGTCTTCTCGGCGACAACGACGTGGACACGCTGGTCTGCGGTGGCATCAGCCGATCCAGCCGGGATTCGCTGCAATCCCGGGCGATGGACGTCATCGACAACGTGGCGGCCACGGCGGAAGAGGTCGTGGATGCGTTGCGGCAGGGACGGCTGAGGCCCGGCTTCGGCCTGGCCGCCGAGGAGCCCCCTCCGCCCCCAGTAGGAGGGCGGGAGGAGCCGGGCTCGAAAGCGGACGACGCGGCCGTCTCACGGGAAGCGCGGGGGCCGGCCCTGGCCCGCACGGACTGTCTGGCGTGCCCGGACCGTGTGTGCCTGCACGCGGAGCCTTGCCCCCACGTCGTTCTTCCGCCCCTGGAACACGGGCCGGACTGCGCCCAAATGTTGGAGGCCGCCTGGGATGTGGCCTCCGAGGAGGAGCGGACGCTGTGCCGGCTCGCGGAAGTGGTCTACTTCGCGATGGAGATGGGATACACCAGGCTGGGCGTCGCCTTCTGCATGGATCTCCTGGAACCGGCAGCTGTCCTGACGCGGGTGCTGCGCCGCTTCTTCGAAGTGGTTCCCGTGTGCTGCAAGGTGCGGGGGATCCCCCGGGAGGAGTCGCTCCCCCCGGAGCGGGCCGCCGACCCATCGTCCCACGACAGCGGGGCCACCACGTGCGACCCGGTGAGTCAGGCCGCCGTCCTGAACGCTGCCCACACGGATCTCAACCTCCTGGTGGGGCTCTGCGTGGGCGTGGACGGGATCGTCTCCAGGGAAAGCCACGCCCCGACCACCACCGTCTTCGTGAAGGACAAGTCGTTGGCGAACAACCCCATCGGAGCCGTTTACTCGCACTACCACCTGGAAGACATCTGAACGCCGGGCGCATGAACTTGCCCCATGACGACAAGGGAGGTGCCGCATGTCCATTCCGACGCTGAACGCCGTCGGCTTCTGTGCCCACTACTCCAAACAGGGCGACTGGGCATTCGACTACGCCCTGGAGCTGTCACGGAGGCATGGGATCCGACTGAACGTGTTCCACTTCCTGACCGATCCGTACGATCCCGCCTCCCCGCCTCCCACCGGCCTCTCCACGAAGGCGCTCTCCGAGCTCGTGGTGCAGAAGGAGCGGGAGCTTCGCATGTATTACGACGACCGGGCGGGGGAATACCTGGACGTCGGCTTCCGGCTCTGCGAGGACACTTCCTGGACGGAGTTGCACCGGTGTCTGGTGAAGCGTGAGTTCCAGGTCCTCGTTCTCGGCTACGTGGCCCCTGACGCGACATTCGCGTGGAAGCCCATCGAGGAGTTCGCGGAGAGCTTCGTCTGTCCCGTGGTGCTTGTCGGCCCGCACGACCCTGGTGAGTTTCATATAAACGCGACTGCAGAGCTCATCAAAGGAAAGCTGGGCCTCCCCGAGGGTACGTGGGAGCGGATCGGGCTGGTGGCCCACTGAGCTCCGGAGACGTGGCGGATGAAGCCGAGCCAGGGGTCCAATGGCATGAAGGACATCGGCGAGCTGATCTTCCAGAGCATCAGCGACGGCGTGTTCACCGTCGACGAGAACCGGATCATCACCGCGTTCAACCGGGCGGCGGAGGGCATCACGGGCTTCGAGGCTCATGAGGCCGTCGGCAAGCACTGCTTCGACATCTTCCGTACGGAGTTCTGCCACACCCGGTGCCCGCTCAAGGACACGCTGAAGAGCCACGACGCCGTGGAGGACGCACGCGTCTCCATCATCACGAAGGAGGGCTGCGACCTGCCCATCAGCGTCACCACGGAGGTCCTCAGGGACGGACGGGGAAAGATCGTGGGCGCCGTCGAATTCTTCCGCGACCTCTCGGATATCGAGGATCTCCACCGGCGTCTGGACGACCGCCGCGCGCTCACCGACATCGTAAGCGTGAACCGGGAGATGCAGCAGCTGGTGCAGCTTCTTCCGGACATCGCCAAGTCCGAATGCAGCGTCCTCATCCAAGGCCCCTCCGGTTCCGGGAAGGAGCTCATTGCGCAGGTAATCCACAATCTCAGCCCTCGCAACTACGGGCCGTACATACGCATCAACTGCGGAGCGCTCCCCGCCACCCTGCTGGAGTCGGAGCTGTTCGGGTACGAGAAGGGAGCCTTCACGGACGCCAAGAGGGACAAGCCCGGCAAGTTCTGCCTGGCGAACGGAGGGACCCTGCTGCTGGACGAGATCGGCGAGATGGACCCTGCCCTCCAGGTCAAGCTCCTCCGCGCTCTCAACGACGGGGAATATCAGCCCCTGGGGTCCACCCGCACCATGCACACCGACGCGCGCATCCTGGCCGCCACGAACGCCGATCTGGTAGAGCGCATCGAGAGCGGGACGTTTCGGGAGGATCTGTACTTCCGTATCAACGTGGTAGAGCTGCGCATCCCGCCCCTCAGGGAGCGCCCCGAGGACATTCCGCTCCTGGTGGACCACTTCCTGAAGAAGTTCAGGAGGAAGACCCGCAAGTCCATCACGAGGCTCTCTCCCGAGGCTCTGGCCACGCTCCGGCGATATGCCTTCCCCGGAAATGTCCGGGAGCTCGAGAACGCCATCGAGCACGCTTTCGTCATGTGTCACTCCGACGTGATCCAGAGCGGTCACCTCCCGGTGAGCCTCACGAGGATGGCCGCGGGCGTGAACGGGGTGTCGGCCGGGAAGCGGAACGAGAAGGAGGTCATCGCCGAGGCGCTCCAGCGCAACCGCGGCAACCGCGCTCAGACCGCTCGGGAGCTGGGGATGCACCGGTCGACCCTGTGGCGAAAGACGAGGATGTACGGGCTGGACGGTTGAAGGGCGACGGGGATGGCGCGGCACCCGGGCCTTGTGCAGACGTCACGCCCCTTCGAGCCCCATTCTGACCGGGTCGGCACTTCGGGACGCTCCTCCGCCCCCCCGTCGTTTCAATCCCCGCCGTCCTTCGCCAGATTCCACGAGCCGACGCACTAGCGATTCCACGCCCATCCGACCCGGACGCTCCGGGCTTTCATCGGGAAAAGGACTCATGACCTTCGTAGCCGACCTCGAGCCCAAGGCTCTTTGGCGCCATTTCGACGAGATCCTCACCATTCCCCGCGGGTCCAAGGAAGAGGACAAGATGCGGGCCTTCGTAGTCGGCGTCGCGAAGCGGCTCGGCCTGCAGCACCACGTGGACGCCACGGGAAACGTGGTGGTCAAGAAGCCCGGGACGCCGGGCAAGGAGAACGCCCCCGCCACCATGCTCCAGGGGCACCTGGACATGGTGAACGAGAAGAACTCCGACGTGGACTTCGACTTCGCGACGGACGCCATCAAGCCGGTTCTCGACGGGGAGTACCTGACCGCCGACGGAACCACCTTGGGCTCCGACAACGGCGTCGGCGTGGCTTCCATGCTGGCTATCATGGAAGCCACCGACCTGGTGCACGGGCCCCTCGAGTTCGTGTTCACCATCGACGAAGAGACCGGGCTCACCGGGGCTGCGGGACTCGACGCCTCCGGGCTCTCCGCCAAGCGGCTCCTCAACCTCGACTCCGAGGAGGAGGGAACCCTCACGGTGGGGTGTGCCGGCGGCGCCGACACCGACCTCACGCTCACCCTGGACACCACGTCCGCCCCCGCCGAGGCCACCGCACACGAGGTGCGGCTCTTCGGCCTCAAGGGGGGGCACTCGGGCGTGGACATCCACCTGCAGCGCGGCAACGCCGTCCAGCTTCTGGCGCGTATGCTAAGCGAAGCGGAGCAGCCCGGCTTCCTCGCGGACATCGGAGGCGGGAACAAGCACAACGCCATCCCTCGGGAGGCCTCCGCCACGGTGGTGATCCCGAAGGGTGCAGCCGGGGACTTCTTCCCGAGGCTCGACGCCCGGTTCGAGAGCGTGAAGGCCGAGTTCTCCGTGCCCGATCCGGGGATGAAGATGAGCGTGGAAGAGGTCTCCCTGCCGGACACCGTGTGGAGCGCCGATGCCGGCGCTCAGGTCCTCCGACTCATCGTGGCCCTGCCCCACGGCGTCACCGCCATGAGCAACGACATCCCCGGCCTGGTGGAGACGAGCACCAATCTCGCCGCCGTGAAGCGCGTCGACGGGACCCTGAAGGTCCTCATGAGCTCCCGGTCCTCGGTGGTGTCCGGCCTGGACTGGATCCGGGGCAAGATCGAAGCGGTGGCGGCGCTGGCCGGGGCCGAAGTGGACCATCACGACGGCTACCCGGGCTGGAAGCCGGACCTCGACTCGAGGCTCCTCGGCATCGTCCGTTCCGTGCACACCAGGGTCCTGGGATCCGAGCCCCGTGTGGAGGCCATCCATGCGGGTCTGGAGTGTGGCCTCATCGGTGAGATGCTCCCGGGCATGGACATGATCTCCATCGGACCGCAGATCGAGTTTCCCCACTCTCCCGGCGAGCGGGTGCAGGTGGCCTCCGTCGGCCGGTTCTACCGCCTCCTCACCGAGACCCTGAAGGAGCTGGCCGGCTAGGAAAGGCGCAGCGCACGTAGGGAAATCGGCGGGCGGCGGCCCGCCGCTGCCCCGCCCGGGGCATGGTCCGACTCAGTCGACGAAGTGCATGCTCCGCAGGAGCGCGATGAACCGCGGGTCGCTCCGCAGCGGGTCGAAGATGGCGTCCCGCCCGAGCCAGCACAGGAACTGCGAATCGGCGGCCCGGGCTCGCTCGAGGTCGTCGATGGCGCGCTGGTGCTCACCGAGCCCCAGGTATGCGAGGGCGAGGTTGAACCGCGCCGGCTTGCCGTTCGGCGATCCCTTCTCCAGGGCCGCCAGCTCGGCCCTCGCCTTGGCGCTGTCTCCCGCCGCACCGTAGGCATAGGCGAGAAAGGCGGTCCCGAAAGGCGGCGCTCCCAGCGTCCTGGCCTTCACCAGGAAGGGAATCGCCTCCGCGTACCTCCCCACCTCCAGCCTCGCCCACCCCTTGACCATCACCGGAAAGAAGAACGTCGGATCGAGCTGGATGGCCTTGTTCATGAGCTGGTCCGCGGCAGCCACGTCCTTCCCGAAGATCGGTACCATCGCGGCATCCACGAGCACCTGCGGCGAGAGCGGGTCCAGCGCCATCGCCCTTCGGCTCTCGGCGGCGGACTCGCTGTCCTGCCCGGTGAACACCAGCTCCAGGGCGAACTGGTCATGAGCGAACGCGTAGCTCGGGTTGAGCGCCACAGCTCTTCGGAACTCGCGCTCGCTGCCGGCCCAGTCGAGGTCGTAGAACAGCTTGAACACCGCCAGCGACGTGTGTGCTTCAGCCGAGGTGCTGTCCAACGCGACGGCCTCTTCGGCGGCCGCCCTCGCCTTCGGCTTCGCCGCCGAGGCGCTGATGAAGCCCTCGTTGTACCCGGCCCACAGGTACGCGTCCGACAGACCCGAGTAGGCAGGGGCGAACGTGGAATCCAGCTTCACCGCCTCTTCGAACTGCTCGATTGCCTTGTGCAGGTTCTCGTCACTCGGACGGTTGAAGAAGAAGCGCCCTCTGAGGTATGCGTCGTGGGCTGCGGGGTTGACGGTCGGTGCGGCGGCCAGGCGCGACTCCTCGCTTCCGGACAGGCGGACGTTGACCGCGCGGGCGATGGCGGAGGCGAGGTCTGCCTGCAGCGCCAACACATCGGTGGAGTTGCGCGCGAAGCTCTGAGCCCAAAGGGTGCTGTCGGTACGCGCATCGATGAGCGTCGCGTTGATCCTCACCCGGTCGCCGGAGCGCACCACGGAGCCCTCCACCACCGCATCGACGTTGAGCTTCTTGGCGATCTCGGGCATCGCCGGCCGTTGTCGGCCCTGGAACTGACCAGCCGACTCGCGTGAGATCACGCGAAGCTGACTGATGGTGGCCAGGGTGGTGGTGAGCTCGTCGGTCATCCCTTCCGCGAAGTAGTTCTGTGTGGAGTCCCCGGAGTAGTTGTCCAGGGGAAGGACGGCTATGGAACGGATCTCCGTGGGGTTGCCCGCGGCGGCGGCCGGAGAAGCTGGCTGGCGCTGAGCGATGTACCAGGCCATGGCCGCGATGGCCACGGCGCCGATGACGCCGATCCCGATGCCCGCCGTGCGCCGTGGTCGCTTCGCCCCCGGCGTACCCGCCACCGAGGAGACGCGGCCGGAAGCCGGTGCCACCAGCGCATCGGCGAACTCCCGTGCGGTGGCGAAGCGGTCGGTGGGCTCTTTGGCCAGAGCCCGCATGACGGCGGCCTCGAGTCCGGGCGGCACCGCGTCGCGCACGACATGGAGCGGCGTGGGGGACTCGGTCATGAGCCTGGCCATCATCGCGCGGGCGGTGGCGCCGGTCACCGGCGGCTCTCCCGCGAGCATCTCGTACGCCACCGCACCGAGTGAGTAGACGTCGCTGCGGGCGTCGAGCTCGCGTGAGCCGGTCGCCTGCTCGGGGCTCATGTATGCCGGCGTGCCGACGGAGAGCCCCGTCTCCGTGAGGCGCTCACCGGACGTTCCGGTGAGGGCTACGGAGATGCCGAAGTCGGCCAGCAGCGCCTCGCCGTCCTGCAAGAGGATGTTCCCCGGCTTGATGTCCCGGTGGACCACGCCGTGGCGGTGTGCGAAGTCCAGGGCGCCGGCGACCTGACGGAGAATTGCGACGGCCTCGTCGATGGGGAGCAGCTTCTCCCGCGCGAGCCGGTCACGGAGCGACTCGCCCTTGACCAGGGGCGTGACGTAGAACAACACGCCCGCCACCTCGCCGGAGTCGTACAGCGGAAGGATGTGGGGGTGCTGGAGGTTCGCGGTGACCTCGATCTCCCTGAGAAACCGCTGGGCACCCACCACGGCGGCGAGCTCCGAGTCCAGGACCTTCAGCGCGACCTGCCGCTGGTGACGGAGATCCTGGGCGAGGTACACGGTGGCCATGCCGCCTTTGCCCAGCACGCTTTCGATCCGGTAGCGGCCGGTGAGGCCCTCGTTGAGTCGCTCGAAGGACGCGGGGGAGTCGGTCAAGTCGGGTCCGGTTGAGGAAGCGACGCTGATGCCAGGCTACACCATGGGGCGTGGATGAGCCAGCCCGCCAGCCTCGGCTGCGGAGCCCTGGCTCAGCCCGTTCCCGGCGGCTCCTCGGAGTCCTGTGGCACCCGCAGGTCCGGAGCCGGCTCCACGATAGGCACCAGCAGGATAGGGGCGTTCGTGCGCTTGAGCAGCCGCGCCGCCACGCTGGTGGACCAGACGGCCTGGAGGCCGGCGCGTCCGTGGGTGGCCGCCACCACCAGGCCATCCCCGTGCTCGGCGGCATCGGTGGCCAGCTCCGCCACCGGAGCACCGCGGCGGACCTCGCCGACACTCTGCACCCCCGCCGAGGCCAGCACCTCGGAGAGGCCCTCCAGATAGGCGGCCGCCTGCTGCTCCCGGGCGTCCAGAAGCGCTCGGGTGGTGCCCGGCAGGAGCGCCGCCTGTGGCTGACGCTCCCCGCCGACCGTCTCCAGCGTGGGCACGACCATCACGAGGCGAAGCTGTGCGCCCAAGGTGCGGGCGAGCATGCTGGCCAGGGGAAGCGCCATCTCGGAGGTCGGCGTGGCATCGAGCGCCACCATGATCGTCGCCGGCTCGAACGGTGGATGCACCTCCGGAGCCCGCTCCGTGCGCACGAGCAACACCGGACGGCGGCAGATCTGGAGCACCCGCTGGGCGATGGAGCCGAAGAGCCCCCGGCGCAGGTCGCCTCCTCCATGGGTGCTGACCACCACGACATCGCTCTCCTGCTCGTCGGCGTGAGCCGCGATGCTCCGAGCCACGTCGCCCACGGGAACCTCGTGGACATGGTAGTCGATGGCGCCGCCCCGTGTCGCGATCTCCTTCGCCAGCCGCGCCAGATACGCCTCGGCCTCGGCCTCCCTGGCCAGGTGCGGCTCCCCGTGAACGCTCGAGGGGGCACCCCTCTCGAGGACGTGGAGGAGGGTGATGGTCGCACCGCACGCCTCGGCGAGGCGCGCGGCGATGGGGACCGCGCCTTCGGCCAGGTGGGAGCCGTCGAGAGGCACGAGGACGCGCATGGGCACTCGCATGGTCCCTCAGCCGCCGATGTGGGGAAGCTGCCCGCCGAACGTCTGATAGAGCAGGATGACGTTCAGGAACAGGATGACCGTGGAGCACACGACGGCCAGCGCCGTCACGGCGCGGTGATTCACCAGCTTGCCCATGAGCGTGCGGTCCCGCGTGAACATGATCAGCGTGATCACCGGAATGGGCAGCGTGAAGCTGAGTACGACCTGGCTGATGACCAGAGTACGCGTCGGGTCGAAGCCCAGGTAGATGGCCACAAGCGCTGGGATCAGGGTCGCCACGCGCCGCAGCCATATGGGGATGTGGAAGTCCACGAAACCCTGCATGACCACCTGGCCGGCCATGGTCCCAACATGAGAGCTGGACACACCCGAGGCAATCAGGGAGACGGCGAACACCAGGGCCGACGCCCCACCCAGGAGCGGAGTCAACGTCCTGTACGCCGTGTTGATGTCGGCCACGTGGGCGTGTCCGGTGAAGTGGAAGACCTTCGCCGACATGAACAGCATGGCCATGTTGACCAGCCCGGCGAGGCCCATGGCCACGACGACGTCGATCCTGTTGAAGCGGACGATGCGGCGGGCTTCCTCGTCGCTGGTGGGGACGATGCGCCCGCGGGTCAGGTCCGAGTGCAGGTAGATCACGTGCGGCATGACCGTGGCGCCGATGATCCCCACCGCCAGCAGCACGGCGTTGTTGCCGGGCAGGCTGGGCACGACGCTGTGGTAGAGGATCTGGCGCAGGTCCGGCCTGGCCAGGATCGTCTCGATGCCGTAGCACCCGGCGATGACGGCGGCGCATGCGCCGATGAAGATCTCGAGCTGACGGAACCCCTTCCCCTGCATGGCCAGGATGAGGAACACGGTCATCCCCGTGATGAAGGCCGACGCCAGCATGGGGATGCCGGTGAGCAGCGTGATGCCGATGGCGGCGCCCAGGACCTCGGCGAGGTCCGTGGCCATGGCGGTGACCTCCTGGGTGATCCAGAGGACGTAGTTCACCCACTTCGGAAAGCGGTGCCGGCACACCTCGGCCAGGTTCATGCCGGTCGCGATGCCGAGCTTGGCGGACAGCGACTGGAGGAGCATGGCCATGAGGTTGGCCAGCAGGATCACCCATAGGAGCGCGTATCCGAACTCCGCCCCGCCCTGGATGTTGGTGGCGAAGTTGCCGGGGTCGATGTACGCGATGCACGCGATGAACGCCGGGCCGATGAAGGGCAGGATCGCCTTCAGGCCCCGGGACCGTCCCTCGATGGCGTCGCGCGCCGCGAGCTGCACCCTCGGGTGCGGCTGCGCGGTCTGGTCCTCCGTGGTGCCGTAGGATCGCGCCACGTCCCGGCCCTGTCTCCTCTGCGGTGGTTGCCCGTCGGTTCGTCCGGCCGGGAGCTATGTATAGTTTAGGCTAGCCTAAACTTCAAGGGGATTTCCTCACGAGTGACGCGAAGGGCCGGCGTCGAACGCGAGCGGCGCCGGTGTTGGCGGACCCTCTACTGGCGCCCTCAGTCCTTCCAGGTCGTCGCCAGCACCTTCTTCCGGAGTGCGACGAACCGCGGATCGTCATCGAGGGACCGGAGATACGCCGAGTCGTAGTTCATGAGGAACCGGAGCACCCAGTCCTTCTTCCGGAACGCGTCGTCGAGGTAGGCCATGGCGCGGTCGCCGTCTCCGAGGCTGGCGTAATCCGCCGCGAGGACGCAGGGGCTGACCCAGTGATCTTCGGCGTACGCCTCCAGCGCCCGGATCACCTTCATGGCCTCGTCCCGCTTCCCCATGCGCGCGTAGGTCATGGCCAGGCCGAAGGCGGGCTCGCCGGTGATGGCCTGGAACTTGAGGTACGCCTGCTCGGACTCCTCGAGCCGGCCCAGCTCCCGGAGGGCGAAGCCGTCCCACGCGTCGAAGTAGACCACCGTGGGGTCGAGGCTCTTCGCCATGCTGTCCTGGCGGAGGGCCTCCTCGTATCGGCCCCCGAAGTCCAGGGCAACCGCACGCACCAGCGCAGCCACGGGTGAGAGGGGGTCGACCCGGATGAGCCGGTCGAGGATGGGAAGCGCCTGGTCGGTTTCCCCGATAACCGTCAGAAAATTGCCTGCCGTGAGAAGCCCTTCCGGCGACCTGGGATCGAGGGCAAGGCCATCTTCCAGCTCGGCACGGGCTGCCTGGACATTCCAGTCTGCCGATCCCAGGCTGGCCCCGTAGATGATGTGGGCCTCCGCCAGCATGCTGTCGCTCTCGATCCCCCGCTCGGCGGCCTTCTTGGCCAAGAGGTGCAGCGGGTGCGAGGGAAGATAGGCGTCGGCCTGCATTGCGTATGCGTACGCCAGCCCTGCCCAGGCCTGCGCGTACCGGGGATCGATGTCCAGAGCCTGCTTGAAGTACGTCACTGCCCGCGCCAGTCCCTGCTCGCTCAACTTGTTCCTCTCGAACATGGCGTGAAGGTAGAGATCGTGGGCCTCGGAACTCTCGGTCCGCCCGGCGCGGGTGGCCGCGACGGTCTTGGGTGACAGGACGACACGAAGCTCGTTCGCCACTGCGCTCGTGATCTTGTCCTGCAGGGCGAAGGCATCCTTGTCCTGGCCGTCGTACTGGTTCGACCACAGGAGCTTCCCCGTAGCGTCCTGGAGCTGCATCTGCAGTCGGATGCGACTCCCCTGGGACTGGAGGCGCCCGGTCAGCAGCATATGCACGCCCAGCTCCTTCGCGATCTCCTCCGGAGGGAGCTGGGTGTGCTCGAAGCGAGACGTGCTCAGGTCGCCGGCCACCTGGAGCCCCGCCGTCTGGCGCAGGTCGCCGGCCAGCTCGCCGGTCAGCCCGTCCGCCAGGTACTCCTTGGCGGAGTCGCCGCCGACGTTCTCGATGGGCAGCACCGCCAACGACATCGTGTCGGGCGACGCCGTGGTGGCTCCCGAACGCCCGCGCATGCCGTACCACAAGGCCCCGGCCAGCAGCAGGGCTACGGCGATCCCCCCGGCACCGACGAGGCGGCCGATCCGCCCGCCCCGCGGTCGCGTGACCGGGGTCACGCCTCCGCCACCCGTCGACGGAATCGCGTCCAGGGCCCGCACCAGCTCCTCGGCGCTTTGCGGTCGGTCCGCCGGACGCTTCGCCAGGCAGCGCATGACCAACTCGGCCAGGGCGCTCGGCGTGCTGGGACGCCGGCGCGAGATGTCCTCGGGCTCCTCCGCCACATGCGCCGCGAGCATCCCCTGGGGCGTGCGGCCCGTGAAGGGGGGCTGGCCCGTGACCACCTCATACGCCATGGCGCCCCATGCGTAGATGTCGGCGCGATGGTCCACCAGCGGGTCGGCACTGGCCTGCTCCGGCGCCATGTATGCCGGTGTGCCGAGAGCAACTCCGATGGACGTGATGCCGCTCGCCTCGTCTGTCGCCGCGGCGTCCACGGCCTTGGCGACACCGAAGTCCGTGACCATGGCCGCGCCGCCGGACAGCAGAACGTTGTCGGGCTTGATGTCCCGGTGCACCACGTCGTGGGCGTGGGCGTATGCGAGGGCGCTGGCGACCTCGCGGAGGATGCGGATCGCCTCGGGCACCGGCAGCTCGCCCTGCCTGGACAGACGGGTTCTGAGGGACTCGCCCTCCACGAACGGCATGGTGAAGTACGGGAGACCGTCCACCTCCCCGGCCGTGAGGAGCGGCACGACGTGCGGGTGCTGGAGGCGCGCCGCGATGGAGATCTCCCGGCGGAAGCGCTCGATGGAGAGGTGTCCCGACATGTCGGCGGGAAGCACCTTCACCACCACCGTCCGGCCGAGGGCGGTCTCCGTGGCCACGAAGACGCGCGACATGCCGCCACCGCCCAGCTCGCGCTCGAGGGTGTAGGCGTCGCCCAGGGTCTCCTGGAGGTGCTCGCGCAGGTCGGTCAGGGCTCGGCTCCTTGCGGCGGATGGCGGTAACCATATGCCGCCTGGGGTCGTGCTGCCAGCGTTGCATGGACCTGTTCCCGATCACCTCCCACTCTCGCGGCTGCGCCCGTGTGGACGTCGCCCGGCTGGCTCTCCACCCCTCGATGGCCCTATCCTGGCGTCCACCCAGCCGGGTCCACGGGTCCACCCGACGGAACTCCCGCGCGGGTCCAACTCACCTCGCACCAGGACGGACAGGTGATCACCACCACCTCGTGGGAGTGCATCCGCGCAGCGGCCCGGAAGCTGCCGCTCGGTCTGGCTCTCCTTGCCTTCCCGTGTATCCTCGCAGCCCAACAGGCACCGCGGCGCGCTCCGCTGCGCTCCCCCGAGGTCAACGCGGACGGCACCATCACGTTCCGGGTGTACGCACCCGAGGCGAAGTCCGTGAGCGTGGGTGGCGACATGATCCAGGACCAGCCCCGGCGGCCGATGACGAAGGATGCGGAAGGCGTGTGGAGCGTGACCCTGGGACCGTTCGTGCCCGACATCTACGACTACACGTACCGGATCGACGGCGTGACGGTGCTCGATCCGGTCAATCCCAGCGTGACCCTCGGCCCCCGGACTTCCTCGAGCCTCATCGAGGTGCCGGGACCCGAGCCGCAGCTCTGGGATCCACGACCGGTCCCCCATGGCACGGTGCACATCGACTGGTACGACTCGAAGGCGGTGGGCGGCCTGCGCGCGGTATACGTCTACACCCCGCCGGGCTACGAGGGCGGACGGCAGCGGTACCCGGTTCTGTACCTGATGCACGGTGCGGGCTTCACCCAGCAGGGGTGGACCACCACGGGTCGCGCCAACCTCATCCTGGACAACCTCATCGCGGAGCGCAGGGTGAGGCCCATGGTGGTGGTGATGCCGTACGGTCACCCCCAGGTCGTCACCACCCTCGGCTTCAACGAGCCCCCCAGGTCCGACCGCCAGCTCGTCGGCGAGGACCTGCTGGACACCGTAATCCCCCTGGTCGAGCGCACGTATCGCGTCCTCACGGACGCCGGCCACCGTGCCATCGCGGGCTTCTCCATGGGAGGCAATCAGTCCCTCACCATCGGGCTCACGCATCCGGACCTGTTCCACTGGGTGGCCGGCTTCAGCGCTGCGATCCCCCGCGACCAGGCGGCGCTGCTGCGCCGCTTCGCCGACGTGCTCGACAACCCCGCGCGGACCAACGAGACCCTGCGGCTGCTGTGGACCGCATGCGGGACGGACGACCGGGTCTGGTTTCCGCCGAACCAGCTGTTCGCGAAGCTCCTGGACGCCCACGGCGTGCGTCACACCTTCGTGACGACCCCCGGTGCCCACCAGTGGCAGGTGTGGCGCCGCAACTTCATCGCGCTGGCGCCGTTGCTGTTCACCCACTGAGGTTTCGCCGGCCCGTAGCGCCCGCTCTTCCAACGGCCCGGGCCGTTACCCGGGGCACCTCCTTCCGCGTCCTTCCCCTTGTTCCCCTGACGCCCCGAACCTACCGTGCTCTCAGTCCCGCTGGGCCAATCGATTTCCCATCCCTTGAACCCCGTGGAGCGGACGCCATGACGGTGGCGGGCTTCTGGACCGAGCTGAAACGGCGGAAGATCGTCCAGCGCGCGCTTCTCTACGGCATCGTCGCCTGGATCGTCATCCAGGCCGCCGACATCGTGATCCCGGCGTTGAACATCCCCGAGTGGGGCGTATCCCTGGTGGTGGTACTCCTCGCCCTGGGTTTCCCCGTGGCCATAGTCCTGGCCTGGATGTTCGACAAGCCTTCCGAGGTCCTCAAAGGGCAGCGCCGCCCCACGCGTCCGGCGCGAGAGCGCCGGGGTGAGGAAGAGGACGCGGGCCCTCGGTCGATCGCCGTGCTCCCCTTCGTCAACATGAGCGACGACAAGGAGAACGAGTACTTCTCGGATGGGATGACCGAGGAGATCCTCAACGCGTTGACCAAGGTCCCCGATCTCCGGGTCGCGTCCCGCACTTCCTCGTTCGCGTTCAAGGGCAAGGTCCAGGACGTGCTGGAGATCGCCGACGAGCTCCGCGTGGACACGGTGGTGGAGGGAAGCGTGCGCAAGGTCCAGAACCGCGTGCGGGTCACTGCCCAGCTCATCGACGCCGACGACGGCTACCATCTCTGGTCCGAGACGTACGACCGGGACCTGGAGGACATCTTCAAGGTCCAGGACGAGATCGCCCACTCCATCGTGGATGCTCTCAAGCTCGAGCTCGTCGGCGAGGAAAAGGAGCGCCTGGTCTCCCCCGAGACCGAGGACGTGGAGGCGTACACGCTCTACCTCAAGGGCCGCTTCTTCTTCAACCGATACCAGGAGACCGACCTTCGACGGAGCCTGGACCACTATGCCCAGGCCCTGGCCCACGATCCGAGCTACGGGCGCGCCTATGCGGGCATGGCCGACACGTGGATGCAGCTCGCCGATGATTGGGTGGCGCCCGAAACGGCGTATCCCGAGGCGAAGACGGCCGCGGAGAAGGCCATCGAGCTGGACGATCGCCTGGCGGAAGCCCATACCGCGCGCGGAAAGGTCCTGGGGTGGTTCGAGTGGGACTTCGACGGTGCGGAGTTGGCCCTCCGCCGGGCAGTGGCCTCCAACCCCCGCTACGCCGATGCGCACTGGGGGCTCGCCAGCATCCTGCCCTCCAACGGGCAGCTGGATGCGGCCATCGAGGAAGCTCGCACGGCTCTCTCGCTCGACCCGCTATCGGGGATCTTCAGCTACTGGCTCGCCCGCTTTCTCTACTTCGCCAGGCGCTACGACGAGGCCAGGGAAGAGGCCACCCGGGCAGCCGAGCTGGATCCCACGTCCTTCCGCCCTCTGCTGGTGCTGGGTCTCTGTCATCTCATGGAGGAGCGGTCCGAGGACGCGCTGGCCTCCTTTAGACGCTCGCTGGAGGTGAGCGGCGTGGTCTCGGCCAACGCCTTCATCGCCCGCGCCCTGGTTGCCGCCGGGCAGACGGATGAAGCCAAGAAGCTCCTCGCCGCCATCGAGGCCGGCGACGACTACGTGCGCCATGAGTTCATGGCGCCGGCCTACGCGGCGCTGGGTGATGTGGACCGGGCCATGGCCGCTCTGGAGACCGCATACGAGGAGCGTTCCGCGGGGCTCGTCTACCTGCATGTGGACCCTAGCTACGACGTCCTGCGAGGAGACGAGCGCTACCAGGCTCTCGTACGGCGTATCGGTCTGAAATCGAGCTGAGCTCGTACACGGCCGCCCATGCGCGACCGGAGCTCCCCTCAGCGCTCGATGGGCGCCCTCACCAGGTTGCCCCACTCGGTCCACGAGCCGTCGTAGTTGCGTACCCGCGGATAACCCAGGAGATGGTGGAGCACGAACCAGGTGTGGCTGGAGCGCTCGCCGATGCGGCAGTATGCCACGACCTCGTCGTCGACGGACAATCCCTGCTCTTCCTCGTAGATCGCCCCGAGCTCGTCGATCCCCTTGAACGTGGCGTCGTCGTTGGCGGCGCGCTTCCACGGCACGTTGCTGGCGCCGGGAATATGGCCCCCGCGCAGCGCTCCCTCCTGGGGATAGTCGGGCATGTGGAGGAGCTCGCCGCTGTACTCCTGCGGTGAGCGGACGTCCACCAGCCGCCCTCCACCCTCCACGTGCGCCATGACGTCGTCCCGGAACGCCCGGATCGGCGCGTCGTCGCGCTCCACTACCGGGTATTCGGTCGTCGGCCGCTCCGGGACGTCCGTGGAGAGGGGCCGGCCCTCGGCCACCCACTTCGTTCGGCCGCCGTCGAGGAGCCGTACGTCGGGGTGCCCGAAGAGGGTGAAGACCCAGAGCGCGTATGCGGCCCACCAGTTGAAGTTGTCGCCGTAGAACACCACCGTGGTGTCCCGCCCGATCCCCTTCGCCCCCATGAGCGCCGCAAAGGCCTCGCCGTCCAGATAGTCGCGGGTGAGGGCGTCGTTCAGGTCCATGTGCCAGTCCACCTTCACGGCGCCCGGGATGTGCCCCGTGTCGTAGAGCAGCACGTCCTCGTCCGATTCGACGACCACCAGATCGGGATCGTTCAGGTGCTCGGAGAGCCACTTCGTGGATACGAGCATGTGGGGATGGGCGTAGCCCTGGAACCGTGGGTCGGAATCGTGGGGGGTGGCCATGGATCCTCCTGGAGACTCCACGTCGGCGTGTGGGCCCCCGCGCCCGTGGGCGCCGGGGTGGGTTCTCGACTACCCGTGTGTCGCGCCGCGGTTCGGCTCGGAACCACGGGCAGCTGGCGTGGTAGCCCACGCATGAGCCTTCCCGACCGTCTGTCCACCATCGTGGACCGCTTCCGACACGCACCCAGGGACCTGCGGGTCCAGGCACTTCTCCAGTATGCGAAGAAGGTCCCCCCCCTGCCCGAGGACATGAGGAACGATCCCTCGGCTCTCGAGCAGGTGCACGAGTGCCAGACCCCCTTCTTCCTCGC
Source organism: Gemmatimonadota bacterium (assembly GCA_022340865.1). Lineage (GTDB taxonomy): Bacteria > Gemmatimonadota > Gemmatimonadetes > Longimicrobiales > Gaopeijiaceae > SZUA-318. Next base: position 18,188 of record JAJDNC010000067.1, on the reverse strand, counting down.
CACCCGGGTGGACGCCGGCGGCGCCGTGCACCTCTTCTTCGACGCGCCGGCGGAGAGCCCGACGGTTCGGGGGTTCGCCGGGATCCTGAGAGAAGGCTTGGAGGGTGCGCCGTGGCGCGACGTCGTCGCCGTGCCACCGGACTTCTACACGGGGATGGGGCTGGAATCCGTCGTTTCACCCCTCCGCCTCCGCGGCATGGGCGCCATCCTGGCGCGCCTCAAGCGGCAGATAGAGGAGCAGGTGGACCAGGTGCCTCCGGAGAGTCCTCCCCGGCCGCCGAGCTAGCGACCCACGTTCATGTCCGGCCTGCCGGGCAACCCACCCTCACGGACCCGACGGCCCGCCGTTGTTCGTGCTCTTCTCCGCGTCCGCGAGGGCTTGCGCGAACTCCGAGGAGGCGAGCAGGTCCTTGAGCTCGGGCTGTCGCTCGATCTCCGCCTTCGAATAGCCGTTCGCGATCGCCTTGGCGAGCCACCGGATCGCCTCCTTCCGGTCGCCGAGCTCCTCGTTGGTGGTCCCGACGTGGTACATGACGTACGGGCTGTTCGGTGAGAGGGCCAACGCCTCGTTCGTGGCGTCCAGCGCCTTGGCACGGTCCTTCAGCATGGCGTAGTAGTGTCCGAGCTGAGCGAGGAGGTGCGCATCCTTGGGATTGACCTGCCTGGCCTTCTCGGCCATCTCCGCCGCACGGGTGTAGGCTGCGCTCGCCTTCGAAGTGTCGTCGGGCACCTCGGTATAGGCGTCGGCCAGGTTTCCCCAGACGACGTAGTCGTGGTCGTCGATCTTGAGGGCCTCCTCGAAGGCCCGGGCCGACTTGCCGAAATCACCCTGGACGAAGTAGAGCGTGCCGAGGTTCGAGGCGACCGTGTACTGGTGCCCGAGCGCAAACGCTTTCTCCCACATGCGAGTGGCCTGCTTGAACATGCCCTTCATGTAATACATGCCGCCCAGGTCGCTGAAGCCCTGGTAGTCCTTCGGGTTGACCTCGGTCACCTTCTTGAACTGGACGATCGCCTCGTCATAGCGCGCATGGTTGAAGTAGAAGACCCCCAACGCCTCGTATCCGCTCCCGTCGTCGGGGCGCATGGCGATGGCCCTCTTGTACGTCTGCTCCGCCTCGTCCAATCGCCCTTCGTGCTCGTAGGCGGTCGCCAGGCCCTGGCGCGCCTCGTAGCTCAGCGGGTCGATGGCGAGCGCCCGCTTGAAGTCCTCCACCGCGTCGGTGTAGTGCCCGGTGCCGTCGTGGACCCGGCCCAGCGTCGTCAGCACGTAGGCGAGCCGATTGTCCAGGCTGTCCGCGAGCTCGGCCTCCGCCACGGCCTTGGGGACCCAGTCGCTCTCCTTGGTCAGCCCGTACTCCGCCCAGTATGCCTGGGCGAGGCCCGCATGGGCGGCGGCGTACGCTGAGTCACGCTGGACGGCGAGCGTGAACGCGTCCATCGCCTTATGAACCTCGTTCGGGTCGGTGCGGTGCTCGACGTACCCTCGACCCTGGGCGTAGTACTCGTAAGCCTGGGGGTCGTCCGTGTTGCCCGCCGCAAGGATCCCGCTCGAAGTCGGGTCGAGCTGGAGGTCGAGCATCTGCAGGAGGGAGATGACCGCCTTGCCCTGAAGAGCCATCACGCCCTTCTCGGCCACGTCGATCACCGTGGAATTGAGCTGACGCAGCGTCTTCGCGTCGATGAGGTTGAGCGTCAGCCGGAGGTCCGTGCCGATCTTCTGTAGACTGCCCGTCACCGCGAGGTTGACGCCGAACAGCTTGTTCGCGTCGTCCGGGCTGCGAACCCGGTGACTCAGCACTTCGCTCGTCGGGACCACCCAGAGCGAATCATGGAACTGTTGAAGCTGACTCAGGGCGCTGGTCAGGGTCGCCACGATCCCGTCCGCGAAGGCCCGGCTGGAGGCGTCGCCGCCGATGTCCTGGAGCGGAAGGACGGCGAGATGTTGCTGGGACGGGGCCGACCTGGAGGCGATCAGGGAGCGCGCCACCGGCGCGAGCTCGACCCCGGCGACAACCAGGACGGCCAGAAGCAGCGTGGCCGCCGCGATCCTGAAGAGGCGCCTCCGCCTCGGTCGGACAGGGAGCGCGCCGGTGGTGGACGCGGCGTAGAGCTCCAGCGCCGAGAGAAGCTCGTGCGCGGTCTGCCAACGGTCCGCCGGCTTCTTCTCCAGGCACCGCATCAGGATGTCGTTGAGACCCGGAGGCGTCCCGTCCCGCAGCTCGGCGATGGGCGTCGGGGTCTCCGTCACGTGCGCCACCAGAATCTGCTGGGGTGCTCGGTCCGCGAAGGGTGGCCGGCCCGTCAGCATCTCGTAGCCCATCGCTCCCACCGAGTAGATGTCCGCGCGGTGGTCGATATGCTCGTCGGCTACGGCTTGCTCCGGGGCCATGTACGCCAGCGTCCCCAGCGTCAGGCCGGTCGTCGTGGTCGCCGCGGCGCCGCTGGCGTCGCTGACGGCCTTGGCGACGCCGAAGTCGGTGACGGCCGCGTGGCGCCGCGACAGCATCACGTTGTCCGGCTTGATGTCGCGGTGCACCACGCCCATCCGGTGCGCTTCCGCCAGAGCGTCCACCACCTCGGACAGGATCCGCACCGCGTCCGCGATGGGGAGCTCTCCTTCCCGGGTCAGCCGCTCCCGCAGCGACTCGCCCTCTACGTACGGCATCACGTAGTAGAGGAACCCGTCCGCCTCTCCCGAGTCGAAGAGCGGAAGCACATGCGGGTGGCGGAGGTTCGCGGTGACGCGCACCTCGCGCAGGAATCGGTCGGGGCCCAGAGTGGCGGCCAGCTCGGGACGCAGCACCTTCAGGGCGACCTTGCGCCCGTGCTTCACGTCCTCGGCGAGGTAGACCGTCGCCATTCCGCCTTCGCCGAGCTTTCGCTCGATGGTGTACCTGCCCGCCAGAGCGGATGACAGGCGTTCCGCGGAGTCCGGCATCATGGCCTCCCGGGGGGGGTGGACCGCTTGGGTCAGTCCCCATTGTACGCTTTTCGCCCCCGGATCGTCACGCCCTCTCGCTCCCGTGTCAGGGTGTGCTTGTCTGCGCGCCACGCAGTTCTCGGTCCTGGCCGCGCTCGCTCAGACGGGCCCGGTACCGACGTCGCGCCTCGCGCTGATCCTCGGCCTGGAGCGAACGACGCTCACCCGGGTCGCGAAGACGATGATCCGGAACGGCTGGCTCTCCGTGCAGCAAGGTGAGGACGAGCGTGTGCGTATCCTCGCCGTCACTTCGGCCGGAACGAACGTCCTCACGGAATCGTTCCCCTCGTGGAAGCGGGTGCAGGACGCCGTCACACGCGACAGCTGAGAAAGGACGGGAATCGTCGCCATGCAGAAGATCACGCCCCATCTGTGGTTCGACACGCAGGCCAAGGAGGCCGCCGCCTTCTACGTCTCCGCGTTCGGCGGAGACTCGAGCATCACGAGCGCGACGCCGATCCGGGATACGCCCTCCGGCGATGTGGAGATGGTCGGCTTCAGGCTCCTCGGCTACGACTTCATGTCCATCAGCGCGGGGCCGATGTTCACGTTCAATCCGTCCATCTCGTTCATGGTCCACTTCGACCCGTCGCGGCGGGATGCGCTGGACGCGCTCTGGGCCAGGCTCGCCGAAGACGGGACGGCCCTGATGCCGCTCGGCGCGCATCCTTTCAGCGAGCGCTATGGCTGGATCGAGGACAGGTACGGCGTCACATGGCAGCTGATGTCGTCACCTGCCGCAGCGGACAGGTCGGCCATCATGCCTTCGCTCCTGTTCACCGGGAGCGTCTGCGGGAAGGCGGAGGAAGCAATGCGACTCTACACGTCGATCTTCCCCGACTCCGGGACAGGCACCGTTGCCCGCTACGGGGCGGATCAGGCTCCCAACAGGGAGGGCACCGTGATGTTCGAGGATTTCACGATTCTCGGGCAGTGGTTCGCCGCGATGGACTCCGCGCTCGAGCACGACTTCTCGTTCAACGAGGCGATCTCGCTGGTGGTCGGCTGCGACACGCAGGAGGAGATCGACCGCTACTGGGAGAAGCTCTCCGCGGTGCCGGAGGCGGAGCAGTGCGGCTGGTGCAAGGACAGGTACGGCGTGTCGTGGCAGATCGTGCCGTCGGCCCTGGGCCGCCTCATGGGGGGCACGGAGGACCAGCGTGCCCGCGTCACGAAGGCGTTCCTCGAGATGAAGAAGTTCGACATCGCCGCCCTCGAGCGCGCGTACGAGGGAACGGCATGAGCGAGAACGCGGGCACCGCGGTCTGGACGACGAAGCTGCCCGCCGCAGGACCCGGGTCGCATCACGCGGCCACCGGATTCCAGAAGCGACCCTCGCCCGCGCCCCCTACGGGAGCCGGCCCACGATCCCACCCAGACCCCGCCGAGCCAGCTCCTGGTTGAACGGCCGCAGGTTCTGCGTCACGGCCGCCCCCAGCTCCTGGCTCACGCTCTCGATCCGCTGCTCCAGGATCTTCTGGACCGCCGCGGCCTGGTCCGTGGGCGGGTAGTCGTTGGACGCGACCTCGCCCGCCAGATACGCGACCCTCCCCGCCAGACGCGCCGGCCAGCGCACGTCGTCCTGGCCCGTGCCTGTGAGCTTGAGCTGGATGAGCTTCGCCTCCACGCCACGCAGCTTGCTCGCCAAGGAGTCCCCCGAAGCGACGAGGTCGGCGGCGCCGGCATTCTGCAGGACCGGCCTGAGGTCCGCGAGCTGGCGCCGCATCCACTCGATGCGGTTGGTCATGCTGGCCACGCGGTTCATGTCCGCGTACAGGGCGCGAAGCATGTGCACCTGGGCGTCGATGTCCTGCAGGCTCCCCTCGGAATGGGGGTCCTTGTTCACCGTGAGGGGTTGACTGAAATGCTTGCCGCCCACGTCGAGCGTGACCGTATAGGTACCGGGAGGTGAGAGGATGCTGAACTGCCGCTCCCATGGCATCGCGAACCAGCCCTTCTTGCCGAGGTCGACCCACTTCGCCGTCTCGGGCGGGACCCTTCGCTTGATGAGGATGGTGGAGTCGGTCTCCAGGTTCCACCAGACCCGGTTGATCCCCGCCTTGGCCGGCCCGGACAGAGTGCGAACGGTATCGCCGCTCGCGTCCGTGATGACGAGGGACGCGCTGTCGGCGCCCGCCGGGGCGCTCTTCAACCAGTAGTTGATGGAGGCTCCGTAGGGCGGGTTCTGGCCCGCCGACGGGTCGTCGAACATGGCGTTGGGCGCCGTGATTCCGTGGAAGCGCCACGCCTCGCGCGGAGCGAACAGATGGGCGGGCTCCGCCGCCACCTCGGGGGTCAACTGTTCCAGCGGGGTCACGTCGTCCAGGATCCAGATGCCCCGTCCGTACGTGCCCACCACCAGGTCGCGGAAGTGCGTCTGCACCGTGAGCCAGTACATGGGCGCGGGAGGGAGGTTCGTCATCAGGGACTGCCAGTGCCCCCCGTCGTCCATGGAGAAGTACAGCCTGTTCTCGGTGCCCAGGTAGAGGAGCCCCTGGCGGCCGGGATCCTCTGTGATGTTCCGGGCGAAGGAGAGCGGGCTCGCCGGGATCCCCTGGACGATCTTCGTCCAGTGCTGGCCGAAGTCGGCGGTCTTGTACACGTAGGGAGCGAAGTCGCCCATCTGGTGTCGGTCGATGGTCACGTACGCCGTGCCCGCGGCGTACTTCGAGGCGTGGATGTTCCGGACCACCCCCAGCGGCGGCAGGTTCGGGATGTTCTTCGTGACGTTCGTCCACGTCTTGCCGTCGTCGCGGGTCACCTGGACCAAGCCGTCGTTGGTGCCGGCCCAGATCACGCCCGCCGTCACCGGCGACTCGTCGATGGCGTACACGACGCAGCACGTCTCGACCTGGATGTTGTCCGGCGTGAGCCCGCCGGAGATCCCCATCTTCGTCGAGTCGTCGGTGGTGAGGTCCGGGCTGATCCGCTCCCAGCTCTGCCCGCCGTTCGTGGTCCGCATCACGTACTGGCTCCCCACGTAGACGGTGTTGTGGTCGTGGGGGCTGATCTTCAGCGGGAAGGTCCACTGCCACCGGTAGCGCGCGTCGTTCGCCGGGTGGCCGATGATGCTCATGGGCCACACCTCGACGTTCCGGAACTGGCGCGCCTTGTCGTTGTAACGCACCACGATCCCGTCCACCGGGCCGTAGCCCGAGGTCGTGGACCACGCGATTCCCGGCGCCATCGTGTCGGGGGTTGCGAATCCGCTTTCGCCGCCGCCGAGCTCGTGCCACATGCCCCGGGGGATGCCCCCGGCCCCCTGCGGCGCGTAGCTCCCCCCCAGCAGGCTGTTCGACGGTCCCATCATGGACGGGCCGTCCTGTCGATTCGTGTAGACCCAGTACGGCACCTGGTTGTCCACCGTCACGTGGTAGAGCTGGCTCACGGGCAGCTGCACCCGAAACCAGGTCTGGCCACGGTCGTGGGAGATGGACACGCCACCGTCGCCGGCCGCCACCATGTGGCTCCCGTCGGTGGGGTCGATCCACATGTTGTGGTGGTCCCAGTTGGGCACGCGCTCGCCGCCCAAGGTCTTGACGTGCTCGCCCCCGTCCAGCGTCTGCACCCAGTCCGCCGAGATGAAGTAGGCCTCGTTCGGATTGTCCGGGGTGACCGCGCAGCGGGTGTAGTAGGCTTGTCGGCCCGCCAGGCTCTGGTTGTGGTTGACCAGGGTCCAGTCGTACCCGCCGTCGTCGGACCGCCACAGCTCGCCTTCGCTCGTCTTCCCCCTCCACGGGACGCCGTCCGAGGTCTCGATGAGGGCATAGATCCGGCTCGAGGTCGCCGGCGTGTTGCACAGCCCGATCTTGCCCACCGGGCTGGCCGGAAGCCCGTGCCCCTGGAGGCGGGTCCAATGGTCACCGCCGTCCCGGGTCATCCAGATCCCGCTGCCGTCCCCTCCGCTGATGCGGCCCCAGGTGTGGACCTCGATCTGCCACATCCCGGCGAACAGGACGTCCGGGTTGTGGGGATCCATGATGAGGTCGGAGGCGCCGGTGGAGTCGTTGACGAACAGGACCTTCTGCCACGTCTTGCCGCCGTCGGTGGTCCGGTAGATCCCACGCTCCGTCTGGGGAACGTACGTGTTCCCGAGGGCGGCCGCGTAGACGACGTTCGGGTCCTGCGGATCGATGACGATGCGTGAGATGCGGCCCGTGGCGTCCAGGCCCATGTGGGTCCACGTCTTGCCGCCGTCGCTGGACTTCCACACCCCGTCGCCCATGGAGATGTTGGAGCGGATGAACGACTCGCCCGTCCCGGCCCACACCACGTTCGGGGCCGAGGGCGCGACCGCCAGCGCGCCCACCGAGGGTACCCCCGTGCTGTCGAAGATCGGTTGCCAGTTGGTGCCGCCGTCCGTCGTCTTCCAGATCCCGCCCGCCGCCGCCCCCGCATAGTAGACCTGCGGCTCGCTGGGAACGCCCACCGCCACGTCCACCCGGTTCCCCACCACCCCGATGTACCGGAAGTGGAGCGCGGAGAGCTCTTCCCGGCCGAGCTCCTGAGCCCCGGCCTGCAGCGGTACGGACAGCGTGAGGACAACGAGGGCCGCTACGGATCTGCTGACCAGGCGGAAAGAGACGGAGGGTCGCGCGCGCATCTCGGTCGCTCCTTTGGCGGGTGGGCAATCGGGGTCAAGCTAGGCCGGGCAATGGGCCGTCGATAGGCCGGCCGGCTCGTGGATTCTCCAGCCCGCTCACTCCGGCACAGCCAGGTGGGCCAATCCCATGCGTTCGAGGACACGTGCGTACCGCGGGTCGCCGTGAAGTCCGAGCTGGCGCGGTACGACGCTCAGGTAGATGAGGCCCGGATCCCTGACTTCCAGCGCGCGGTCCAGGTTCTCGAACGCACGGTCCAGCTCGCCCAGTCCGGCGTAACCGACCGCCAGCCAGAAGAGGGACCCCGAGGCGCGCTCCTGGAGCCTCTCCATCTCCCCGACGAGCTCGCGCGCCCGCTCCTTCCGGCCGGCCAGGCCCATGAAGGCCGCGCCGATGCCGAGGGCCGCCGTCGCTCCCCGTCCCATCTCCAGCATCGGCTCGACGTGCTCCAGCGCCTCGTCCAGGCGACCTATTCGGCCCAGGGTGTCCACCAGGCCGAGGTGCGGGAGCGGCCCCGGCACGCCTTCGGCGAGCATCTCGCGGAAGGCCGCCTCGGCTTCCGCGTATCGCCCGAAGAGGTAGAGAACGGTCGCCCTCCGGTCCCGGTGGGCCGGATCCAGGGGGCTGAGGGCCAGCGCCCGGGCGTTGGCGGCCAGGGCCCTCTCCTCGTCGCGCTGGACGTAGGTCCAGTAGAACTCCATCCACGAATGGGGGTCGGCCAGGCTGGGTCCGAGCTCGATGGCGCGCTCGAGCTCGCGTCGCGCCTCGGCGAAGCGCCAGTCGTGGAACATGAGCAGGACGCCCCGCGCCATGTGGGCTTCGGGAAGCCCCGGATCCATATCGATGGCGCGCTCGGCAGCGCGTCGGGCCCGGGCCATGAGCTCCTCGGGCGCCTGCCATCCGAAGCCCATGGCCAGGAAGACGACGATCTGTGCCAGGAGCGCGTGGGCCGGGGCGTACGACGGATCGAGGGCGATGGCCGCCTCGGCTCGATCCACGGCTTCCTGGAATCCTCCGGACTCGAGACTCCGGTATGCCTGGAGCGCCTGCAGGTACGCGTCGTACGCTTCCACGGCGGGCGCCGGGCCGGACCGGGCGACATGGAGGCGCTCGAGCAGGCTCCTGACGACCCGCTCCACGATCTCGTCCTGGATGGCGAAGACGTCGTCCAGCTGCCGCTCGAAGCGCTCGGACCAGATGTGGTATCCGTCCCGTGCATCGATGAGCTGTGCCGTGATCCGTACCCGATCCCCGGAGCGGCGGACGCTGCCCTCCACCACGTGGGCCACGCCGAGCCGGGCCCCGATCTCCCGGACGTCGTCCCGGCCGCCCTTGAAGGTGAAGGCCGAGGTCCGCGCGGCCACCTGCAGGTCCGGAATGCGGGCCAGGGCGTGCGTGAGCTCCTCGCTGATGCCGTCGGCGAAGTACCCGCTGCCGGCCTCGTCGCTCATGTTCTCGAAGGGGAGAACGGCGATGGAGCGGCTCCACCGGATCGTCTTCGACGAGTCGGGCGGCGCGGCATTCTCCGGGCCGCTCGCCGGGTCCGTCACCCCCCCGGGACCGGGGGCGCGTCCGGTGGCGGTCGCGGAGGCCCGCTCTCCTTCATCGGGTCGCACCTCGTACGCCCACGCGAGAACGAGGGCCACGGGAAACCCGATGACCAGAAGGGCGATAACGAGGCGGGCGGCCCAGGGAGGAGCTTCGAACGCACCAAACACATCGGGCACGGACACGGCGATGGCCACGCCCACCGCCACGTAAGCTGCCGCAACATGGTAGACCTTGCGGCGCTTCAACTCGGTGAGGAACGATCGAAGATCGGCCATGACCGGCGGATACCGTGGGGGACGCCTCGCGCACGCGCCCGAGCCGAAGGAGGGCAGTCCCCTACCGGTGCGCGGCGGCTCAGGTGCAGGGTAGGGTGCGGAGGTCCAGCCAGCAAGCGGCGCCAGGGCGCTCGCGTCATACGACGCGCAGGCGCTGGTGGACGGCGCCGACGGCCGCCGCCCTTCACCCGATGAGGATCGGCTCCTTCTGGGGCTGGGATAGGAACTCCGCGCCCGTGGCCGTCACCAGGACCATCTCCTCGATGGTCACCACCCCTCTGCCGGGAACCGTGAGGCGGGGCTCGATGGTGAAGACCATGTTCTCCTCGATGGTCTCGAAGGGCTTGTTGGCGTACTTCTCCCAGGCCGGCCCCAGGAGAGCCGTGCCGTCGTGGGCGAACCGGCCCACCTGGTGTCCCAGCCCGTGGGGGAACCCCTCGTAGCCCTGGGACACGATGTGCTCGCGGGCGACGGCGTCGACGGCGACGCCCTGGACGCCGGGCTTCAGGGCCTGCCGCGCCAGCTCGATGGAGGCGACGATGGTGTCGAAGCCCTTCTTCACCTCCGGGGGCTCCGTCGTCTCCCCCTCCTCGAGGACGTAGAAGGTGCGCTGCAGGTCCGAGGTGTAGTCCTCGACCTTGAGGCCGAAGTCCATATTCAGGACATGGCCCCGCTCGACCTTCCGGTCGGTGGGCTGGTAGTGGGCGCCCGCGGTGTCCGGTCCCGTGAAGACCGCCGGGCAGTGCACCGGATCCCACCCGAAGCTCAGCCCCCTGGACTCCGCTTCCCGGGCCATGAAGGCTGCGATCTCCTTCTCGGTCCTCCCCGGCCGGATGAACCCCTTCACCATGCCGAAGATGTCCAGGGTGTGGTCGATGGCCTCCCGCATCCTGTCGAGCTCCGCCGGCGTCTTCCGGGCCTTCAGGCTGGAGGCGACCTTCTCCGCCGAGACGAGCCGATCCCCGAATCCGATCTCGCCGAGCATGTCCTCCAGGAGCAGGTACATGCCGTGGGTGAGGCCGTCGCACACCTCGCTGGTCCTGGACCAGTTCACGGCGATGGAGGCGGGATCGAGGGCCTTCAGGTAGCCCAGGAGCTCCCCCTTGATCCCCTCCACGTACCCGGTGACCCGGCCCCAGACACCCAGATCGTCCACCGTCTGCTTCTCCATCTGCCCCACGATGGCGTGGGTCTCCCCCGAGCGGGTGACGATGAAGGCCGAGTGCCAGGTCATGTCGGCGGGACAGAGGAAGTCCATCATGGGATCGCGCATCATGCCGCTCTCCCGTACGAAGGTGATCCAGCAGTCGATGCCGTGCTCGTCCAGGATCCCGACGGCCTGATTCACCTTCTCCTTGATCAACGTCTGGTCGTTCATGCGTCCCCCCTACGCCGCTTCCTCCCACGGACCCTCGCTCACGGCCGACAGCCTCTTCATCGTCGGGATCACCGCGGCGGCGATCACGGTGCAGACCACGGCCGCGATGCCCAGCTTCACGAAGAGGTTCGTGTAGAGCGGCAGCGTTTCGATGGGATTCGTCACGTTCTCGGGCACGCTCGCGTACGTCGCGACGTAGCTGCCGAGGTACTGCGAGATTCCGGTGGCGAGGAACCAGACGCCCATGATGAACCCGCGGAGCGACGGCCCGACGTAGCGCGCGATGACCGCGAGGCCGAGGCCGCTGATGAGGAGCTCTCCCAGCGACTGGAATCCGTATCCGCCGATCATCCACCAGAACGAGACCTTGCCGGCGGTGGCGAAGTGCCCGCTGAATCCGTAGATGAAGAACCCGATGCTCAGGACCGCGAAGCCCATGGCGAACTTCGTGGAGATGTGGAAGTCCCCTCCCTTGCCCTTGCCCAGGTGCGTATAGAGCCAGGCGAGCCCCGGGCTCAGGATGAAGATCCAGATGGGGTTCAGCGCCTGGACCTGCCCCGCGGGCACGTGGTATCCGAAGAAGTCGAGGTCGACGTTGCGGAGCGAGAAGAGCGTGAGCGATGTCGGCATCTGCTGATAGAAGATGAAGAAGAGCATGCCGAGGCCCGTCAGGATCAGCACGGCGATGAGTCCCTTGCGCTCGCGCTCGCTTCCCTTGCTCATCATGATCCCGAAGATGGCGAGCATGGCGATGAACCCGGCGACCACGGTCCCCCGTGCCACGGTGAGGTTCTGAATGATGAACGTCACGAGCACGATGCCGACGACGATGCCGACCAGGACCAGGGCGAGGCGCTTCACCTTGAGGGGCTGGAAGTCGGGCTCGGAGCCGACGTGCGCGAGATAGCGTCTCATCACGGCGTAATTGAGGAGGCCGACGATGAGCCCGGCCGCGCACACCGCGAACGCCCAGTGCCATCCGAACTTGATGGCGATGATCGGCGTCGCGAGCTGCGATGCGGTCGCACCGATGTTGACCGCCATGTAGTACATCGTGAACGCGCTGTCGATCTTCGCGGAGTCGCCCTCGTAGAGCTTGGAGATCATGTTGGCGGGGTTCGCCTTGAAGATGCCTCCGCCCACCGCCACGAAGCCCAGCGCGGGGAAGAGAAGCCCGGGATGGTTCGGGATCGCGAGCCCGATGTATCCGAGAGCGAGGATCAACACACCGAGGACCATCGTGCGGCGGCTCCCCAGGAGCTTGTCGCCGATCCATCCGCCGATGGCGGGAACGGTGTAGGCCAGGGCCGCGAACGCGCCGAACGTGAGGTTGGCGCGGTCGTCGGTGTAGCCCAGCTTCTGCACCATGAAGAGCACGACGACGGCCGTCATGCCGTAGTAGCCGAACCTCTCCCACATCTCGATGAGGAAGAGGGTCGTGAATCCCTTGGTCCGCGAAGGCGCCTGCGCCTCTGTCGTCATGTTCGTTTCCTCGATCCGTGGATTGTCGGCGGCCCGGAGAACGCCCGAACACCGCGCACATTCTATCGCGCGCGGAGTCCTCTGGCACGCGGCCCTCTCGATGTCATGAGACCCGGACCCGTGCCGGGCTCCATTATCTTCCGCGGAGCGCAGTCACACCACTACGCACACACTATTTCATCCCCGAGAGGCCACCGTGCGCGCCTTTGATGATCCGTCCGCCGTCCTGAGCCAAACCCGCATCCTGGAGCGCTTCCTCGAGTACGTGCGCTTCGACACCCAGTCCGAAGAGACCAGCGAGACGTGCCCGAGCACCGCCAAGCAGCTCGAGCTGGGACGTCGGCTGGTGGAAGAGCTGAAGGAGCTGGGACTCCAGGGCGTTGGCGAGGCCGAAGTCACCATGGACGAGAACGGCTACGTCCTGGCGGAGCTCCCCGGCACGGCCCCGGGGCGGGTGGGCCTCTGCGCGCACATGGACACCGCGCCGGCGTTCACCGGTGCCGGCGTGAGCCCCCAACTGGTTGAGGACTACGACGGCGGAGCCATCGACGTGGGCAATGGCGTGGTCCTGGATCCCGCCGATACCCCCGAGCTGGAGGAGTGCGTCGGCGACACGATCATCACCACCGACGGGAGCACGCTCCTGGGCGCCGACGACAAGTCCGGCATCGCCGCCATCATGGGCGCTTTGGAGATCCTGCTGCAGGAGCCGGACATCCCGCGGCCCACGATCCGTGTGTGCTTCAACCCCGACGAGGAGATCGGCCGGGGCGCCGACCTCTTCCCCATGGAGCGCTTCGACTGCCCCGTGGCCTTCACCGTCGACGGGAGCTTCACGGGGGAGATCAACGTGGAGACGTTCTCCGCCGACAAGGCCGTGCTCACGTTCACCGGCGTCTCGGTCCATCCCGGCACGGCACGGGGCAAGATGGTGAACGCCCTCACCTGGATGGGGAAGCTCCTGGACCGGCTGCCCATGGGCGAAGCGCCCGAGTGCACGGACGGGCGGCAAGGCTTCTACCACCCCATCGTGGCGTCGGGCGACGCCGCCTCGTGTACGCTGCAGCTCATCGTCCGGGACTTCGACACGGAGGTCCTGGAGGAGCGGGGCCGCAGGCTGGAGCAGATGTGCGCGGGGCTCATGGCCGAGGAGCCCCGCCTCGACGTCAAGGTCGAGATCACGAAGCAGTACCGGAACATGTATGATGTGCTGAGCCGCTACCCCGAGGTGGCCGCACGGCTGGACGAGGCGGTGCGCGCCGCCGGGATCGAGCCCAGGCTCGAGCCCATCCGCGGGGGGACGGACGGCTCCCGGCTCACCGAGATGGGGATGCCCACCCCCAACATCTTCGCGGGAGGCGTCGACTTCCACGGGCCCTCGGAGTGGATCTCCACCCGCGTGCTGGCCCAGTCGGCGTGTACGATCCTGAACCTGGTGCAACTGTTCGCCGAAGGGGAGTGAGGGGGGCCCGCACCACAGGCGACGTGCAGCGGGCCGACCAGGCACGGAAAGGCTTCAGCGACGTGACGCGCTGAGGCCCAATCCGGTAGTTGCGGCTAAGCAGCTGGCACGGGATCGTGGGGGTCCCGCAGCCTACTGAATGCACTCCGCCGCCCAGATTCCAGCTCCAGATCTCATGGGCGCTGGGGCCAGCCGTCCAGCTCCAGGCGCCCGTGCCGGCCGAGAGAGGCGTGAAGTCCAGGTACTCCCTCACGCGCTCGCGTCCGTCGGCCAGCTCGGTAATCTGGTCCCAACCGGAGACCGGACACTCGTGCTCCCCCTCATCATGGTCGGAGCGGTTTTGACGTCGTGCGACCACGCGTCCCCCGCCGCCACCACCATCTCCGACGTTCCTCCCCCGTCCGCAGACGCGGCCCTGACGGGGAGGGTGCCCTTCACCATCCCCGCCATCACCCTCCAAGCCAGCGCCCCGTGTCTGGACCTCACCGACCCTCTCTACATCACCCGCGAAGGCACTCGCGTGCATACCATGTTGTCCGTGCCCGACCCGACGGCCGCGCGTGCCACTCCTCGAGGAGATCTCCGAGAATGCTGCGGCCCTGTCGATCGGCGGGGAGCGCGGCCGTCAGGATCCGGGTGAAGAGACGGGGCGGCCCGCAGAAGCGCGATCCCGTCCGGGGTCACCTGGAATCGGCGGCGCGGGTGACCACCACGCTCGGGCACGTCCTCAGCGTCGACATCCCAGACGACCCGACCTTTCTCTTCCAGCCGGTCGAGTGTCCTGTACAGTGCCCCTCGCGAGACGCCCCGGCCGGCAGCGCTTGCAGGCGCTCACGAAGCGCGTGGACGGGCACGTCGTCCCGCAGCTCCCGGGCGACCTGCAGGATGGCGAGGAGGACGAATTGCTCGAACTCGCCGAGGAAGACGGGTATCGGCATGACGAGGTCTCCGTATTGGGCTTCGATGCGAAGTCGAAGACGGAGACATCGATTGCGCCAGCGTTGCCGAGAAGGCGCCGAGCCCCTTACTCGCTCGCCAGCGACTGCCACCATTCCGCTCGCCGGGCGTACTGCGCCGCGCGCTGGGTGTCGCCGCGGAGCTCGTGCGCCTCGGCAGCGGCGAAGCTGGTGTACGCGTACTGCATGAGGATGTCGGTGGTGGCCGCGTCGACCCAGGGCATCGATGGATCCAGGATGCGGCCACGGCGCCGGTAGACGTGCCATACGAGCGTGTCGGTGGTGTCGAGGTCGATGGCGGCGCCTGCGACGGGGGTGAGGCGGTTGTCGGGCAGCTTCTGCACGCCCTTGGGCGTGTTCTGGTCGACGGGTCCGTTCTCGATCCGCCACGTGATGCCTTCGCGAATGGTGTGGCCGAAGAGGCCGAGCTTCTGCACGGCGGGAGAGGCAGGCATGAAGTAGATGGGCCGCCGCCCGAGAGTGTGCTGGAGGATGGTGGCGGTGAACGTGTCGGACGGGAGCAGCGTGGTTCCCCGCTGGATGGTCGTGTGGATGGTGCCCGCACGAAGCGTCATGGGCTGGCGCGCGACGAACGCTCCTTGTGCCACCTGCCGGATCTGGGCGTCGGACAGGGGGAGGATGGTGTCCCGGGGCGGGTTTGTGGACCGGGTCCAGCCGGCCCGTACGAGGGCCGCCGGCAGGGCACCGGGCACGAACGGTCGCTGGCAGACGATGCGCGTGGGTGTGCGATCCGGATCGACGCCCGGGGGGCAGGGGCGGGTCAGGTCGCGGATCTGGCGGGCGTACCAGGCCGTGCCCAGATAGCTGCCGACGATGACCGTCACGTCCCTGCGCACGCCCTCCACATCCTGGAGATACCAGAGCGGGAACGTGTCGTTGTCGCCGTTGGTGAAGAGCACGCCGTAGGGCCGGACGCTCATGAGGACGTTGTACGCCCAATCACGCGCGGCGAAATCCGCCCGGCGGGACGCCCAATGCACGTTCAGCACAAAGGGCAGGAGCGCCACCGAGAGCACGGGCGCCGCGGCCAGCCGGGGCCAGCGCATCCGATTCCGCAACGCCGAGGCGGACTTCGCCCACAGCGCGGCGATACCCATGCCGGCCCAGAGACCCCACACGCTGAAGCCGATGACGAAGAAGTAGTCGCGCTCGCGGACCTCGGCCATGGGATAGGGGCCGTGACCGGTGGAGAAGCCGTACCGGAAGTTCAGGTACGCGACGAGGCCGAGGGACAATGTCGCGAACAGCACGACGAGGTAGGTGGCGCCCGTGGCGTCGCTCCGCCGGTGCGCGGCCAGGCCGACCAGGCCGAGGACCAGGAACGCCAGCGTGAACAGTGGACGGGGCCCACCGAACAAGGTGTGGTGGCCGGCCACGGACCTCGCCCATTGCCAGTCGAAGTACTGGAAGTAGTTGAGCACCTGCCAGCCGATCAGCGACGCGCTCCGGGGCACGTGCTCCTGCGGGTAGACGGTGGGGTCGAGGGTGATGGGCGGCTTGTCGTACTGCTTGCGCGTGAGGGCAGACGAAAGCGCGACGCAGCCGGCATGGCCAGCAGAATATACGCTCTCCATTGCCGAGGGGAGCGACGGGCACGTCGGATCGGCTTCCGAGAGCACGGGGTTCTCGGCAGCGCGGATGGGCAGGAAGAGCTGGACGGAGAGGGCGAGGGCGACGAGGGGCACGCCGGCGAGCCAGAGGCGCGGCCGCAGCAGGGTTCGCCGGTCCACGAGCAGGACGAACACCAGCAGTCCCGGCGCCGCCAGCACCCCCATGAGGTGGTTCGTGGCGGACAGCGCCAGCACGAGCGCGATGACGACAAGGCCGCGCGTCTTCCGCCCGGCATCCCGCCAGCGCAGGGCCAGCCAGGTGACAAGCGCCGTGGTGAAGAAGGAGATGGCGTACACTTTTTCCGTCACGTCGGCCTGGTTCCAGACGGTGAACGCGGTGGCGGAGACCACCACCGCTGCCCAGGCGCCGACCCGCCGGAGAGCGCGGCCACCGCGCGCCCCGCGCAGGGCCCGGTCCACAACCAGGAACCAGAAGGCGTGCGCCACGGCCATCAGCGCGGCCGTGAAC
The DNA here is from genome assembly GCA_022340865.1 of Gemmatimonadota bacterium. GTDB lineage: Bacteria > Gemmatimonadota > Gemmatimonadetes > Longimicrobiales > Gaopeijiaceae > SZUA-318. Next base: position 1,400 of record JAJDNC010000067.1, on the reverse strand, counting down.
AGGTTGATCCGCACCGCGACGGGCAGGCCCGTGGGTGCCAGCAGGCTCTCCCACGCATGCGCCAGGAGGACGAACAGCGGGCTGCCCGGCGGATGGGGGATGCCGAGGATGTGGGCCGCCGCCACGTATTCGCCCGAGTCCCAGAACCCGATGGTGGGCGCCAGCGTCGCTACATAAAGGAAGAACACTGCGAGCGCCGCGACGGCCGCGGACGTGTAGGGCGCGTTCGAATCGCGGTGGTCGGAGGACGGGTGGCGGACCGAGCGAACCCATTCGCGCGGCACGCTCACCACGGCGTCCCAAAGGACGTCGGCCCAGAAGCGAAGCCTCGCCGCGGGACCGGGTGCGCGATGGGACCGCCAGTCCCGAAACGTCCGGATCATCTCCCGTCCGTACTCCGCTCGGAAGCCGTCCGGGTAGAGGGACAAGACCAGGCCGTACAACCGCTCCGCGGGGGAGCGCCCGCGGGGACCGCCGCTCACGCCGGTCCCTCGCGGGGCAGGAGGTCCTTCTGCCGAGCAGCCTCCAGGAGCCGTTCGAGACGGCGTGCTTCCGCCACCGCCACCCGCCGCCCCGCTTCGGTGAGCCGGTAGTAGCGGCGCCGCTCGTCGTCCTCGGGAGCCGATACCGCATCGGTTTCCTCTACCAGGCCTTGAGCCCTGAGCCGCTTGATGGCGCCGTAGACGGTGCCTGGCCCGAGATGCACGCGCCCGCCGGTGCGCTGCTCCACTTCCTGCATGACGCCGTAGCCGTGGCGCGCCCCGTCCGCCAGTGCCAGCAGCACCTGGAACACCGCCTCGCTCAGCGGCGGCGCGCTGGTCTGGCTCGTCGATCCCGTGGTCTGCCCCTTGGATAGCCGGTGTGCTATATCGTAACACGATATAGTGCGCGGACGGCGGCAGGTCAAGGATGGCGAGATAGGGTCCGCGGACCCTGCGGCGACCCCCTTCTCACTCGCGCCCCGGCACGAACTACTAAGACTTTCGTTGACAGACCGGCTCGGCATCACCATCTATTCTACGAGAACTTTAGTAGAAAACCCCGAGGGAGGTCAGCTCCCCAACCGGAAGCTGTCTCTGAGAAGAGGGTGCACCGCCTGACCATCGACATCCCAAGATGCAAAGGCAGAGGGAACGACAATGAGCGCCATGGAAGCCCATCCGTCGGGCAGGCCCGTCGAGGAGCTTGCCGAGACGGCGAACGACCGTCTCAAGAGGTCCTTCGGCACGTGGCTCTGGGGATCCATGATCGCGGCCACCCTGGTGCACTTCAGCGCGTTCGCGTTCTGGCCCCAGCTCTCGGCCGCGGACATCTCGTTCAAGCAGACCGAGCTGGAGAGCGTGACTCTTCCGCCGGACATCGAGATTCCGCCGCCGCCGAAGGCCATCGCCCGGCCGGCG
>JAJDNC010000059.1 GCA_022340865.1 Gemmatimonadota bacterium | reverse complement strand
CTTTCCCGCTTGACCGATGCTCCCGACCGCGGCTCTTCGCCCCGGTCTTCTCCCTTCCAGCATCCGATCGTCCTTCTCTCTCTACACACCCGAAAGCCGTCACTTCCTGCTTCTTCTTGCTTCTTCCTGCTCTTTCCTGCTCTTTCCTGCTTCGGCTTCGGCTCCCCGCACCCGGACTGCGTGGACCCCACGCTCTGGCACGAGTCGCCTCGCCTAAGGCTCTCTCTTTCCTCTCGACCTCTGTTGTCAATCAGCTCTTTGAAGCCCGCTCGGCCCATCGACTTCGACGGGGTCCCGGGCGAACCGGGACACGAAACCGTCTGATGGGTGTGGCGGAGCAGGTAAAGATAGAGGAAGCCCCTGGGGGGGTCAACGCGCGGCGAGACGCCGCAAATCGGTCGGTCCGGGCACCCCGCCCAGGCGTCGTTCCGGTGCTCCCGAGGCCTAACGGGGTGCTGAAGAAGGGGAGTACCCCGCGCGCATGGGGCTGTCGCTGCTCAGGCAAGGCACGACGACGAGTCGTAGCAGCGCTACGGCGAGAGGGAGAAACGACGCATCAGCGGCGAGGGCACCGACGCCGAAGGCGTTGGTCCCCATGCGCCCATAACCATGAATGACAGTGACGTACATGGCTATGGGTTGGGGCGGCACGGCCCCGCCCCTTCTTCAGCACCCTGCTAAATCCCCCCGGCCTCGAGAAGCCCCTCCACCTCGTCCGCGGTGACGTGGAAGTCACCCAGAGCGGCCCCGCTCTCGGGCGTGTGCCAGTCCGAGCCACCGCTGCACAGGAGCCCCGTGCTCCGGCACACGGCCTCCAGGCGGAGCACGTCGTTTCGATCGTGGCTGGGGCGGTACACCTCCAGGCCCCGAAGGCCCGCCTGCACGAGCCGCGGGAGCAGCGCGTCCATCACGTCGCCCGGGGGATGCGCCCATACGGGGATGCCGCCGCTCTCCAGGATGAGCGCCACGGCCTCCTCCGGAGCCACGAGCCGTGTGGGGACGAAGGCGGGACGGTCGTCGCCGATGAGGGTCGTGAACGCCTCGGACACCGAGCTGGCGTATCCCAGTGACACCAGCGCCCGTGCCAGGTGGGGACGTCCCAGGTTCACGCGGTGTGCGCCGGCCGCACGTTCCACGTCCTCGAACGGAACTTCGATCCCCTGCTCATGGAGCTTCGCGAGCATCTCCCGCATCCGGGCCTCCCGGAGCTCGCTGGCCCGCCGGGTGTGTCCCACCAGCCCCGGCGCGTCGAGATCGACGAAGTATCCCAGGATGTGGATCTCGCGGTTCCGCCAGGTCGAGCTCGCCTCCAGCGCGGGGATCACCTGCACATCCATCTGTCCGGCGGCTTCGCGCGCCGGCCGGACCGCGGCCACGGTGTCGTGGTCGGCGATGGCGATCACGTCCAGGCCACCGAGACGGGCACCCCGTACCACTTGTTCCGGAGACCATGCGCCGTCGGAAGCCCTGGTATGGATGTGAAGGTCCAATCGCATGCGTCAGCTCCCGCGCCTGTGGAGTACCGGACCGCACGGGGTGGGCGGCTTCTCGCGAGGAGCCCCCACCTGTTCCTCCCTCCCGCCCGTGACGGGGAAGCTTCGAGTCCGGGTGCCGGCAGGGGGAGGTCGGCGGACCCCCGCCCCCTCAGGACGACGCGTCGGTAGCGCTGGCGACCACGTCCTCCGGATGCACGATGGCCTCGGCCGGGATCTCCGCCGGGGGCTCCGTGCCCGCATACTCGGTGAGGACCGTCACGCGGTTCGTCAGCACCTTCAGAATTCCGCCTGCCACCTGGAAGGACCTGCTTCCGCCACCGGGCAGCTCTATGCTCAACTCCCCCACGCCGACGAGCGTGAGGAAAGGTGCGTGCCCCGGCAGAATGCCCACCATCCCGTCCCAGGCCGGCGCCACCAACGCCGCGGCATCGCCCTCGAAGACGATCTTCTGCGGCGACACCACGCGCACCTGAAGGGTGCCGTCCGCCACGTCAGCCCTCCTTGGCCAGCTCTTCGCCGGCCTTGATCACGTCCTCGATTCCACCCCTCATGAAGAACGCCTGCTCGGGCAGGTGGTCGAACTCGCCGTTGGCCACCCGCTCGAAGGATTCGATGGTGTCCTCCAGCTTGACGTACTTTCCGGCGGTTCCCGTGAACGCCTCCGCGACGTGGAACGGCTGCGAGAGGAAGCGCTGGATCCGCCGGGCCCGGCCCACGATGACCTTGTCCTCCTCGGTGAGCTCGTCCATCCCCAGGATCGCGATGATGTCCTGCAGGTCCTTGTACCGCTGCAGTATCTCCTGAACCCGTGTCGCCACGGAGTAGTGCCGTTCGCCGATGAACTGCGGATCCATGATCCGGGACGTGGAGTCCAGGGGATCCACCGCGGGGTAGATGCCGAGCTCGGAGATGGCCCGGGACAGCACCGTGGTCGCGTCCAGGTGGGTGAAGGCGGCCGCAGGCGCCGGGTCCGTCAGGTCGTCGGCCGGTACGTAGATCGCCTGGACCGAGGTGATGGAGCCGGCCTGCGTCGAGGTGATGCGCTCCTGCAGCTCACCCATCTCGGTGCCCAGCGTGGGCTGATAGCCCACCGCCGACGGCATGCGACCCAGGAGGGCCGACACCTCGGAGCCCGCCTGGGTGAAGCGGAAGATGTTGTCGATGAAGAGGAGCACGTCCTGCCCCTCCACGTCGCGGAAGTATTCGGCGACGGTGAGGCCCGACAGCCCGACGCGTAGACGCGCTCCGGGCGGCTCGTTCATCTGTCCGTAGACCAGGGCGGTGGATGCGAGAACCCCCGACTCCTTCATCTCGAGCCAGAGGTCGTTGCCCTCACGCGTGCGCTCTCCCACGCCGCTGAAGACCGACCGTCCGCCGTGCTCCATGGCGATGTTGTTGATGAGCTCCATGATGATCACGGTCTTGCCCACGCCCGCGCCCCCGAAGAGCCCGGTCTTTCCACCCTTCACGTAGGGAGCGAGGAGATCCACGACCTTGATCCCCGTCTCGAAGATCTCCGTCTTGGGCTCGAGCTGGTCGAACTTCGGCGCCTCCCGATGGATGGGCCAACGCTCCGGCTCGGCGCCCTCTCCGCCCACGGGCCCGAGCTGGTCCACGGGCTCGCCGAGGACGTTCAGGATGCGCCCGAGCGCGACCTCCCCCACGGGCACGGTGATGGAGCTGCCGGTGTCGACCACCTCCATGCCCCGGGTCACACCGTCCGAGGACGACATGGACACGGCGCGGACCTGCCCGCGGCCGATGTGCTGTTGCACCTCGGCCACCAGGTCGATCTGCTGCCCTCCCTCCGTCGTCCCGCTCAGGTGGAGGGCGTTGTAGATCTCGGGCAGGTGCTCGGGGTCGAACTCGACGTCCAGCACCGGGCCGATGACCTGCACGACTCTTCCGATGTTCTGATCAGCCATGGTATCCGTGTCTTCCCGGGCTCTCCCGGGTCATCTTGTCTCCGAAGGTGGGAGCGTCGGGCCTCACTCGAGGCCTGCGGCGCCACCGACGATCTCGGCGATCTCCTGAGTGATCTGGGCCTGACGGGCCCGATTGTACGTACGGGTGAGGTACTCGAGCATCTCCCCCGCATTGTCCGTGGCGTTCTTCATGGCCGTCCGGCGCGCCCCCTGCTCGGCTGCGGCGTTTTCCACCAGCGCCGTGTACACCGCGTTGCGCAGGTAGAGGGGCAACAGCCGCCCCAGGATGAAGCCCCCGGGGGGTGACAGGATGAAGGCGTCGGCGGAGGCCGACGCAGCTCCCGGCCGGATGGGAAGCAGCTCCTTCACCCGCGGCGGCGTGGACATGGCCGAGCGGAACTCGGAGCTGACCAAGAACACGGCGTCCAGAATGCCGGCCTCGAACCTGGCTGCGAGGGGCGCCACCAGGGACTCCGCATCCGTCACCGTCGGCGCGTCCTTGATGTCGGTCCGGGCTGTCTCCATGGGCTCGCCGCGGAACCTGAAGAACTGGATACCCTTCTTACCGGCGATGTGGAGCTCCGTGGCGATCCCCTTCTCTCGGAGATCGTCCAGCTGGTGGCGGGTCTCACGGATCAGGTTCGCGTTGAAGGCGCCGGCGAGCCCGCGGTTGGCCGTAAGCAGCAGCACTGCCGCTCGGCGCGTCTCGGTCGGTTGGCGCAGCAGGGGGAAGCGCTCGGCCAGCCAGGGGGAGTACAGGCTGCGTACGATCTCGTCCAGCGCATCCGCGTACGGACGTGCCGCGCGGACGCGGTCCGTCGCGCGCTTGAGCTTGGACGTCGCCACGAGCTCCATGGTGCGCGTGATCTGTCGGTTGTTCTCCACCGACTTGATCCGTCGTCTGACTTCCCTGGCGCCAGCCACGTCGTGTCTTCCTCGCTACCGGGTGATCCGGGGTGGTGGGTGGCCCCGCCTCAGGCCTTCGCCGCAGCGGCGGCCGCGTCCTCGTTCGCGGCGAACACGCCGTTGTACTCCTCGATGGCCACCACGAGCTTCTTCTCGATTTCCTCGGTGAGCTGCCGCTGCTCCCGAAGTGCGTCCAGGACCTCCCGGTGGCTCGATGCGAGATGCTCGTGGAACCCGCGCTCCCAGGCCCGCACGCGCTCCACCGGATGCCGGTCCAGATACCCGTTGGTCACCGCATAGATGACCGCGATCTGATTCTCCACCGGCATGGGCTGGTACTGCGCTTGCTTGAGGACCTCCACCGTGCGGGAGCCCCGGGCCAGCTGCCGTTGCGTGGTGGCGTCCAGGTCCGACCCGAACTGGGCGAAGGCCTCCATCTCGCGGTACTGCGCCAGGTCCAGGCGGAGCCGGCCGGCCACCTTCTTCATGGCCTTGATCTGCGCGTTCCCGCCCACGCGTGACACCGAGATACCCACGTTCACCGCCGGCCGCACGCCCGAGAAGAACAGGTCGGGCTCCAGGAAGATCTGGCCGTCGGTGATGGAGATGACGTTCGTCGGGATGTAGGCGGACACGTCACCGGCCTGGGTCTCGATGACCGGCAAGGCGGTCAGGGAGCCCCCACCCTGCTCCTCCGACAGCTTCGCGGCCCGCTCCAGGAGCCTGGAGTGCAGGTAGAACACGTCGCCGGGGTACGCCTCGCGCCCCGGGGGCCGACGCAGCACGAGGGAGATCTGCCGGTACGCCTGCGCCTGCTTGGACAGGTCGTCGTAGACCACCAGCGCGTGCTTGCCCTGCCACATGAAGTGCTCGCCCATGGCGCACGCCGCGTAGGGGGCTATGTACTGCATGGCCGCGGGATCCGACGCGTTGGCCGCCACCACGATGGTGTACTCCATCGCGCCGTGCTCCTGCAGGATCTCCACGACGTTGCGCACCTTGCCGGCCCGCTGTCCGATGGCGCAGTAGATGCAGATGACGTCGGTATTCTTCTGGTTGATGATCGTGTCCACGGCGATGGCGGTCTTGCCCGTACCGCGGTCCCCGATGATGAGCTCCCGCTGCCCACGACCGATGGGGATCATGGAGTCGATGGGCTTCAGGCCCGTCTGCAGCGGCTCCTTCACCGGTTGGCGCAGCACGATGCCCGGCGCCACGATGTCGATCTGGCGAGTCCCCTCCATCCCCTCCAACGGGCCCTTGCCGTCCAGGGGGTGGCCCAGCGGGTCCACCACCCGGCCCAGATAGCCGGCCCCCACGGGCACCTCGAGGACGCGGCCGGTGCGACGCACCTGCTCACCCTCGTGAAGGTGTACCCACTCCCCCATGATCACCGCGCCGATGTTGTCCTCTTCGAGGTTGAGGGCGAGGGCGGTGACCGTCTCGCCGGCCCCGGAGGACGTGATCTCGAGCATCTCGGAGGCCATCGCCTTGGTGAGACCGTAGATGCGGGCAATGCCGTCCTTGACCTCGAGAACCTCTCCGATCTCCTCGGCTTGGAGGTCCTCCTCGTAGCGCTCGATCTCGGAGAGGAGAACGCCCTTGATCTCGCTGGCTCGAAGCTGCGACTCGTTGGCCATCGTTTCCGTGTCCCTAGTAGTCCCTGTCGGATCCAGAATGTGCGGTGCCTTACGGCTGCCCCCGCATCGGGCTACGGCAGCCGTGCCTTCATGAGCTGGCGGCGCATCCCCTCGAGCCGCCTGCGAACCGAACCGTCGAAGATCGTGTCGCCCGTACGCACGACCACGCCTCCGAGGATCTCCGGCTTCACCCGCATGTGGGGAACCACCCGCTTGGAGAGAAGCCTGGAGAGCCGAGTGGCGAGCATCTCCTGGGTCGTGTCGTCCACGGCCCGCGCCACCGTCACCTCCACGTGGATTCGACCCTCGTGTTCGTCCACCATCGCCTGGAACTGTTTGGCGATGTCCTGGAGCAGGCGCTGCCTGCGCTTGTCGATGGTGATGAGCATGAAGTTCACCAACTCGCGCGGCAACACGTCCCCGAACACCCTGCGAACGACGGCCTTCCGGTCGGCGTCGGCGATGCGCGGAGTCTCCATGAAGAGGCGGAACTTCCGGTCTTCGGCGAGGAGCCGCGCCACCGTCTCGATGCCCGTGCCGTAGGCCTCCAACCCCTCGTGCCGCTCGGCGAGCGTGAAGAGCGTAGCGGCGTAGCTGCGGGCGACGGTCTCGTCTCTCACGCCTGCGCCCCTGTGGTTCCCTTGCCTTCGTCCATCTCATCGAGGAACCGCTCCACCAACTGGCGGTCCTTGGCCTCCGTCAGGTTCTCGCTCATGAGCCTCGAGGCCGCCGACAGCGCGAGCTCCACGGCCTCCCTGCGGAGGGACTCCACGGCGGCGTCGCGCTCCCGCTCGATCTCCTGCCGCGCCCGTTCCACGATGGCCTGACCCTCTTCACGGGCCTTCTCCTCGATCTCCTTGCGGACGCGGTCCCCCGCGGCCTTCCCCTGAGCGATGAGATCACCGGCCTGACGATGCGCGTCCGCGAGCTGCTGGCGCTGCTCCTCCAGCAGCTTGGCGGCTTCGTCGTTGTGCCTTGCGGCCTCGTCCAGCGCTCGCTGGATCCCCTTCTCCCGGGCTTCCACCGCCGTGAGAATCGGCTTCCACGCGAACTTCGCCAGCACGAAGACGAGCGCCAGGAAGACAATGATGGTCCAGGCGCTGAGCCCCAGGTTGATGCTGAACATGCCCGCGCCGCCGCCACCCCCGGCTTCCTCGCCCTGGGCCAGGAGGCCCACCGGCGATGCCGCCAGAAGGACGAGGCCGGCCGCAAGGATTCGACTCGCTCTCATATGCTCCTCCATCCGCGTCTCGATCCCGGAACGAGAAGCCCGCACGGTACGCGTGGTGGGGGCGGAGCCCCCCTTCCCGCGCCGGGCGATGCGCTCCGCGATTTCGTGGGAATCAGACGAACTTGTAGAGGACCGCGATCACGAGGGCGAAGAGCGCGACTCCCTCGACGAGGGCCGCCAGGATGATGGCGTTGCTCGCGATGGTTCCCGACGCCTCGGGCTGACGCGCGATGGCTTGCGTGGCCCCGGCTCCGATCTGCCCGATGCCGATGCCCGCACCGATCACGGCGAGACCCAGGCCGATGCCGGCGCCCAGGAGGCTCAGGGAGTTCTTGGCAACCAGCGGGTCCATGGCGGGAGTCGCCTGCGCGAGGGCAGAGAGCATTGCGTGGAACATGGTGGGTACGTCCGTCCTTGTTATGAGTGCGAACTGCAATCCGTGAACGTCAGTGGGCGTGGCGGATCAACCCGATGAAGACCGCCGTGAGCATGGCGAAGATGTAGGCCTGGATGAAGGCGACGAACACCTCCAGGCAGAGGATCGCGGTGACCATCAACAGCGAGCCCCCGGCGATGAAGAACTTTCCGAGGACGAGGTTCGTGAACAGGAAGATCACCCCGAGCAGCGACAGGACGAGCGTCTCCCCCGCCAGCATGTTGGCGAAGAGACGGATCATCAGCGCGAAGGGCTTGGCGAGCTTGCTGAGGAACTCCACCGGGGAGAGGATCAGCAGCATGAAGCCCGCCATCACCGGGTTCAGGCCCGGGGGCACGAAGAAGATCGTCTTCATGTACCCCTTGAAGCCGAGCTTCAGCATCCCGGACCCCTCCACCAGGATGAACGAGAGCGCGGCGAGCGCAAAGGTGACCGAGAGGTTGCCGGTGGGCCGGGCGGCGAAGGGGATCACGCCGAAGAGGTTCATCGTCAGGATGAAGAAGAACAGCGACAGGATGTACGGCGTGTACACGTCGGCACCCTTGCCGATGCCGCGGCGGACGACCTCGTCGCGGAAGAACACGACCATGGCCTCCATGGCGTTGGCGAAGCCGTGGGGCGCCCGGTCCGAGTACTTGTTGCGCATCACCCGGCCGATGGGGATGAAGATGGCCGCGGTTACGACGGCCGCGACGATCATGAAGACGATGAACTTCGTGGGCGACAGGTCGACAGTCAGCCCGCCCAGGTGGAACACCGGCAGGTGGATCTTCGAGAGGTCGACGTCCACCCCGTGACCCAGGAGCTTGAAGTCCAGCTCCTTCCCGTCGGAGAGGTGGTGCGTCAGCATCTCTTGGAGCCCGGCGGAGGCATTGCCTCCCCCCGCGGCTCCGGCGGCGGGCTCCTGAAGGGCGCGAAGCATCCCGAAAAGCGTCATCTGGCCTCGAGGTTCTCGGCGAGCTCGAGCCGGAAGTGCAGAGGCTCGAGCAGAAGGAGCAGGAAGAGAAATCCCGCCAGAGCGAGGAGCATCGCCACGGCACCGGCCATATGGGTCCGGAGGGCCACGACGGCCACCGCGACCACGAGGACCATCCGGACGAGCGTGCCGCCCAACCAAACCACCAGGAACCGGCTGAAGCGGGTCCGGAAGCGCACGAGCAGGGCGAATGCGAGGACCTGAACCGGGAGCGCGATGGCGGCAGCCAGCAGCAGGCCGCGCCGCCCCTCTGGATCGAGGAACCACCACAGCACCAGGATGATCGCTCCCAGCGTCAGGGAGCCCGTGGCCGCGTACCTGAGAGAGGCCTTCACTTCTGGTCGTCTTCCCGGTTCTGGTCGTCTTCCCGGTGACGGGGTTCGATCACGATATGGTAGTACAGGCTGTAGAATCCGGCGGCTGCGCCGACGAACGCTCCGAGCACCAACAGGAACGGCGACGTCCCGAGCTTGGAGTCCAGCCAGGCTCCGACGGCCAGGAAGAGCAGAACGGAGAGTGCCCAGGTCAGGCCGTAGCCCATGTACTGGGCCGAGGCCCTGAAGGCGTTCTGGGGGTCCTGCCCCTTGGGGTCGCGTGCCACTCTCGGCTCCCATCGGCTCTTCCAGCCGCGAAAAGCTACCGCTTGTGAAAAATAACGCAAGCTCGTTCCGACGGCCTTTTCAACCCCTCCGACCGCTTGACGCGTAGAAAATGTGCCGTCTATCTTCGCGCGGTGTCGACGGTCGCCCCGGAGGGGCCCGATCCGTGCCCGCCATGGGACCCGGAGGGGCCGCCCAGGGTATCGGCTCCTGCGCCGCGTCCATGGCCGCCGGGGAGTCGAGGCGGAAGATGTGACCGAGACCCGACCCCGGCCGCCGGTGGCTGGAGAGCCTGACACGGACAGTCAGCTCCGGGACCGCGGCGAACTGAGACAGCGAGCTCCTGAGACCTTGGACGTAGGGACGAGTACCGAACGGGCTGAAGACCCTCCGGGTAGCGGCCGCCCATGACCGGCGTGGTCCTGGGCGTCGTGGTGGCTCTGCTCGTCGTCTCCGCGCTGCTCACCGCGGCGGGCACGGCCGTGTTCCAGGTCGGTGGGTCACGACTGCGCACCCTGCACGAAGAGGGGTTCCGCGGCGCCGTCGCCCTCACCCGCATCCGGGAAGACCCCCGCGGGACCCGCACGGGGCTGCGCATCCTCAGCCGCACTCTGGACATCATCGCCGTCGGCCTGGCCGCAGCCCAGGCCGAGCTCTCCTGGGGCCCCCGGGGGGTGGCCATCGCCCTGGTGGTGGGGGTGCTCGTCGTTCTGCTGCTGAGCGACGTGCTCCCGAGAAGCATCGTCGCGCGCCACCCGGTACGACTCGCGCTGCTCTCGGCACCTCTCCTGCTGAGGTCCTCACGCTGGCTGAGCGCCCTGGGAATGCCGTTCGCCAGGCTGGAGGACGCCCTTCTGGGGAGCCAGGAGGGGGAGGTGAGCCCGGACGAGCGTGAGCTGCGGGATCTCCAGGAGCTCGGTGAGGAAGAGGGGATGATCGAGGAGCACGAGAGCCTCCTGGTGGAGCGCGCGTTCCGCCTGGACGACCTCACCGCCTGGGACGTCATGACGCCACGCGTGGACATCTTCGCATGGCGCGACGCCCTCACGCTCTCGGAGATCGTCAATCAGCTGTCGGAGGTTCCCTACAGCCGGGTCCCCGTGTACGGGGATTCCGTGGACGACGTCACCGGCATCCTCTACGTGCGCGAGGCCTACGAGGCGTACGTGGACGGCAACCCGGACCTGACCCTGAAGCACCTGGCCCGCGAACCCTTCTTCGTGCCGGGCTCGCTTCCGCTCTCGGGGCTCCTCCATGCGTTCCAGACCAAGCGCATCCATATGGGGATCGTCGCCGACGAGTTCGGGGGCATCGACGGGCTCGTGACGCTGGAGGACGTCCTGGAGGAGCTGGTGGGGGAGATCGTCGACGAGACCGACGTCGACGAGGAGGAGATCGTCAGGGTGTCCGAAACCGAGATCCTGGCGGACGCTGGGGTGGACATCCGGGAGATCAACCAGGCGTTCAACGTGTCCCTGCCGTTGGTCGAGCACCGGTCCCTCAACGGGTTCATCCTCGACGAGCTCGGGTACGTGCCGAGCGTGGGAGCGTCCCTGCAGCGGGACGGGATCCGCATCGAGGTGGTGGAGGCCACCGAGACCCAGGTGTTGCGCGCGCGGATCACACGGCTGGCGGCATCCTCCCCGGTGGAGCCGGCGGGCCAGTAGGCGACGGGCAGGAACCACGGCCCCACCGGGGCGTACCCGAGCACGTCGCATTCTCTCCGCCTTCCGCCCACCGACATGGCCCACATCCTGCCGTTCAGGGGCAAGACCCCGAAGATCCATCCCTCCGCCTTCGTCGCACCCACCGCCGTGCTCATCGGGGACGTCACCGTGGGGCCCGAGGCAAGCATATGGTTCGGCGCCGTCCTCCGGGGCGACGATCCGGACAACGGCATCGTCGTGGGGGCGCGCAGCAGCGTCCAGGAGAACTGCGTCGTCCACGTGGGCGTCTGGGCTCCGACCCTCATCGGCGACGACGTGACCGTGGGTCACGGCGCCAAGTTCGAGAGCTGCACCATAGGCGACCGCACCGTGATCGGCATGAACGCGGTCATCCTGCAACGCGCCGTCATCGGGGAGGAGTGCGTCGTAGGCGCCAACACCGTCGTCCTGGAGCGCGCCGCCATCCCGCCCCGGTCCGTGGTCGCCGGCGTGCCCGGTGTCGTGAAGAAGACCCTGGAGGGATCCGCGGCGGAGTGGATCGCCCGTGGCGGGCGTCACTACGTCGAGCTTTCCCGGGGCTATCTCGAACAGGGGATCGGGCTTCCCCCCCGGGCCGATGCCCGCTGACCCCGGAGAGACGTACGGAAGCTCGGGCGGGCGAGTCGATCCCTCCGGCCCGGAGCGTCCGAAGAGCTCGGGTGAGGCACCCGCGGTGGATCCCGCCCCGGCGGAACCCGAGGACGGGGAGGGCTCGGCCGTGGCCGGTGTTCACCGATGCGATCTCTGCGACGAGCCCATGCTCGAGCTGCACTGCAAGCTGGCCTGTCCCGCCTGCGGCTACCAACGGGACTGCTCCGACCCCTGAACGCCAGGACGGGCCGGACCGACGCTTCTCAACGCGGTCGCTCCCGACCCTCGACACCCGCTCGGGCGCTTGCGCCCGTGGATCCCCTTCAGCCCGTCAGCGGCCCACCCCCACCACAGCGGTCAGATACCAGGTGAGGAGCGGCTGGCCCCAGGCGTAGGTCACCGCACCGGCGGCGGCAAGGAACACGCCCAGCGGGATCAATCGCTTGGAGATCGACGCCATGGGCCCGAAGACCAGGAGGGCCAGCACGGAGCCGATGAACACCGTCTCGGCGACGCCCCAGGCGCCCACGAATGCGCCGACCATGGCCATCATCTTGATGTCTCCCCCACCCATGGCCCGATCGACGCCCGCCTCCTCCAGCCGGCCCGGGAAGAGACGCTTCATGACCCATGTCCCTCCCACCGCCACCAGCCAGAGGACCCCGTACCCCACCACCGCGCCGATGAGAGATCCCTTCCAGTCGATGCCGCCGGGAAGGAACGCCAGCCCGAGCCCCAGCACGGCCCCCCCGATGGAGAACTGATCCGGGATGATGTAGAAGCGCGCGTCGCTCAGGGAGATCCCGAACAGGATTGTCAGGAAGACGCTCCCGCGGAGAGCCTCGGGGGTGGGTCCCTGAGCGGCGAAGACCCCCGCCCACACCAGACCGGTGGTGAGCTCCACGAGGGGGTATTGGATGGAGATGGGCTCGTGGCAGAAGCGGCATCGTCCCCGCAGGAGGATCCAGCTCAGCACGGGGATGTTGTCGTACCAGCGTACGTGCTCGCCGCAGCGCGGGCACCGTGACGGGGGCGACACCACGGATTCGTCCACCGGCCAACGGAGCGAGCAGACGTTGAGGAACGAGCCGATGGCCAGGCCGAAGAGGCCGGCGACGGCCGGGATCGGTCCCGGGGTCAACTCCAGGTCAAGCATGGCGCTTCTCCACGGTGGGCGCTCCGCTCAGGGCATGGAGGAGAATGGCCCCGGCGATGCCGGCGTTCAATGATTCCGCGGGCCCGGGCATGTGGACGGCCACGGTGTGCCGGCATGCGCTGCGCAGCTCATCCCGCACCCCCGCGCCCTCGTTGCCCACGGCCAGCGCCCACCCTCCGGCGGGAGACACCTGCCGTATGTCCGTGCCCTCGGCCGCCGCCACCAGGAGATCGATCCCCGCCGTGAGGACGAGCTCGACGGCCGGCTCCGCGTCGAGGCAGTGGATGGGAAGGCGGAACAGCAGCCCCGCGGAGGCGCGCACCGCCTTGGGGCTCCAGGGATCCGCGGTGCCGTCGAGGACGAGGACCGCATCGAGGTCGAAGGCCACCGCGGCACGGATCAGCGTGCCTACGTTTCCCGGGTCCTGGATCGCATCGAGGACGAGGTAGCGGCCGGCGGCCTGGAGGGCGCGTACATCGCCTCCGGGCTCGCGGCAGACCAGGAGGACCCCCTGGGGATGCTCGGTATCGGCCAGGTGCACCAGCTCGTCGTCGCCCAGCGACACCACCTCGACGCCTGCGCCGTGGAGCGCCTCGACGAGGCCGGGACCGCCGCCGACGTCGTCCAGACGCGGGGAGACGCACGCGAATGCGACCTCCGCACCCGCCGCCAACGCCTCCCCCACGGCGCGGACCCCTTCCACCAGCACCTGCCCTTCCCGCGCTCTCGTCTTCCGATTCCGGAGACGGCCGACCAGTCGGCGCCGACGCTGGCTCAAGGGCATGGGATCCTCCACCTTTGAAGGCCCGCGTCCCCATTCGGGAAGGTGAGCCCGCACCCTCGATGTCCGACACGTCCGAGCTTCGTCCCGTCGCCCTCACCATCGCCGGCAGCGACAGCGGTGGTGGTGCCGGCATCCAGGCGGACCTGAAGACGTTTCATGCCTTCGGGGTCTTCGGCACCAGCGCGATCACCGCCATCACGGCGCAGAACACGGTGGAGGTGAGCGTGGTCCACCCCGTGCCCGCGCGGGTGGTGCGTGCCCAGATCGACGCGGTGGTCTCCGATCTGCGGCCCGCGGCGGTGAAGACGGGAATGCTCGTGGCGGTGGAGCTGGTGCGGACCGTGGCCGAGGCCCTCTCCCACCACGGCCTGGACCGGTTCGTCCTCGATCCGGTGATGGTGGCCACCACCGGAGAGCGGCTCCTCGACGGCGACTCCGAGACGGCCCTCCGCGACGAGCTCGTGCCCCTGGCGGCTCTGGTGACCCCGAACCTCCAAGAGGCGAGCATCCTCACGGGTCTCGAGGTGTCCACGGAGGACGGCATGCGCGCGGCCGCCCGTGCCCTGGTGGAGATGGGTGCCGGTGCGGCCCTTCTCAAGGGGGGCCACCTGGAGGGAGACCCGATGGACCTCCTCTGGGACGGCTCCGCAGAGCGGGTGTGGCGGAAGCGGCGCCTGGACACCCGGCATACCCACGGAACCGGATGCACCCTGTCCGCGGCGGTGGCGGCGGGGCTGGCCCGGGACCTGCCCCTCGGCGAAGCCGTCGACGGGGCCGTGCGCTGGGTGGCGCGCGCCATCGCGACCGCGCCGGGTCTGGGCACGGGTCGCGGGCCGCTGAATCACTTCGCCCCGGTCGACTGAGAGGCATCGGGGAGGCCCGCCACCACAGCCTCCACGAGACGGGCCACCAGCCGGCCCGCGCGCGCACCGACCTCGAGGACGTCGACATGGGTCAACGGCACGTCCGACAGACCCGTCCCCTTGTTCGTCACCATGGAGAACGCGAGGCAGCGCAGCCCGATGGCCCGCGCGGTCAGGACCTCGGGAACGGTGGACATGCCCACGACGTCGGCGCCGAGACGCCCCAGCATGCGGACCTCCGCCGCAGTCTCGTACGAGGGCCCTGTGAGGGCCGCGTACACGCCCCTGTGCAGGGGGAGGTCCAGGGTCCCGGCCGCAGCGAGGGCGATGCGACGCAGCTCGGCGTCGTAGGCCTCGTCCATCGTCGGAAAGCGATCCTCGTCCCCGTGCACGGACCCGATGAGCGGGGAGCGGAACATCAGGTTGAGATGGTCCTCCACCAGCACCACGTCGCCGGGCTCCAGGCCGGGGTTCACGCCGCCTGCGGCGTTGGTGAGGATGAGGAAGCGAACCCCGAGGGCCGCGGCCACACGCACGGGAGCCGCTACGACGTCCAGGGGATGTCCCTCGTACACGTGGAACCGGCCCGACTGCAGGAGCACCTGCCGCCCGCCCAGCGTTCCGAACACGTACTCGCCGGCGTGCCCGACAACGCCTGCCGGCGGGAAACCGGGCACGTCGGTGAACGGCACCACGACGGGGTCACGCACGCCGGTGGCGAGCTGCCCGAGGCCGGAGCCCAGGACGATGGCGACCTCGGGGTCTCCACCTATGCGCGCCCGCAGCGCCGCCGCCGCGCGGGCGATGTCCGGGCTGGACCCTCCACCCGCGGCGCTCACATGACCATCCCCGCCACGGTGGCCGTCATGAACGCCGCGATGGTTCCGCCTATCATGGCACGGAGACCCAGCCGCGACAGGTCGTGGCGTCTGGAGGGGGCGATCCCGCCGATTCCGCCGATCTGGATCGCGATGGAGCTGAAGTTGGCGAAGCCGCACAGCGCGTAAGCCGTGATGACGATGGAGCGAGGCTGGAGCGTGATCCCCGACCCCAGGTCCGTGGCCAGCTGGAGATACGCGTAGAACTCGTTCAGCACGGTCTTCATGCCCAGCAGGGACCCCACCACGGGGGCGTCGTGCCAGTTCACCCCCATGAGCCAGGCCAGGGGAGCGAGGATCCAGCCCAGGAGCTTCTGAAGGGTCAGACCGTGGATGCCCACCAACCCCGCTCCCCATCCAAGCAGCCCGTTGAACAGGTAGATGAGCGCCACGAAGGCCAGAAGCATCGCACCCACGTTGAGGGCGAGGTAGAGGCCCTCCGACGCACCCCGTGCCGCGGCGTCGATGAGGTTCACGTCGGGCCGCTCGATGGCCACCTCGAGCTTGCCCGCCGTCTCCGGTTGGCCGCTTTCGGGTACCATGAGCTTCGCCACCACCAGGGCCGCCGGTGCGGACATGACGGACGCCGCCAACAGGTGGCCCGCGATGTCGGGGAAGTACGCGAGCAACATCCCCACGTAGGCTGCCATCACCCCTCCGGCGACGGTGGCGAAGCCCGCTGTCATCACCGCCATCAGCTCGGACGGCGTCATCTTCTCGACGAAGGGCTTGATGAGCAGGGGAGCCTCGGTCTGCCCCACGAAGATGTTGCCGGCCGCGGACAAGGTCTCGGCGCCGGACGTGTGCATGGTCCGCTGCATCACCCAGGCCATGCCCTTCACCACAGCCTGCATGACCCCCAGATGGTACAGCACCGTCATGAGGGAGCAGAAGAAGATGATGGTGGGGAGCACGCTGAAGGCGAACGAGGCTCCGGTGTTGGCCACCTGTCCCGCCGCCTGCTGGAACGACCCGGTCGCGATGCTGCCCGTGCCCACCGGCACCAGGTTCTTGACCAGCCCACCGAAGAGGAAGGCCGCGCCGTCGTTCGTGTAGTTCAGGAGCGCGACCACGACCTCGTTGACGGACGTGAAGATGGCGGATCCGACGGGCGTCTTCAGGATGAAGAGCGCGAAGATGATCTGCAGCGAGAGGCCCCAGATGACCACCCTCCACGCCACCTTCTTCCGGTCGGTGCTCATGAGCCAGGCGAGGAACGTCAGCACGAAGAGCCCCAGCAACGATCGCAGCCGCGGCAGCAGAGGTGTGCCCAGAGAGCCCCGGGGCACGTCGATGGTCGCCCGCTGCTGCGTCCGGGGAGCCGACGCCGACGCTGACGCCGACGCCGGAAGGGGCAGCAGAGTAGCCGCATTGACCACGCCCGGCGAATCGCCCTTGTGCGGTGCGTGGCCGGGGAGAGCCGCACCGAAGCCGACCATGATGAGCGCCGACAGACACAGTGCGACCGTGGACGTACGGGGTCGCTTCATCGCTGAGTGTTCCTGAATGGGAGAATGGCCGACGGCCGGACCGAGGACGAGCGCGATGATGGGTGGCGCGCCTCACGTGGTCAAGCGTGCGGCGCCGCGGGCGTTACGGCGACTCCGGCGCCCCCGCCCCCCCTCGAGGCCGAAGACAGGAGCTGGATGAGGAACGAGCAGTCGAGGATGAGCCGGGCGCGTATGGCGCCGAGGGCGCAGATCGAAGGAGCCGGCGTCTCCCCGGACCATGACCCGGCTTCGGACCCTGCAGTGCCGGGCCCGGCGGAGACGTTCATGCCACCCGGGGAGGGAAGCGCCGGCGCGAGTGCCCCCGAAAGCCTGCCATAACGGCGTGCCCTGGGCCGGTGAGCCGCCGAAATGGCGGCTTTTTCCTCAGTGTCCGAGGCACGGTGGTTGCACGAGTCGTGCCGGCGGCCGTCGTAGCGGCTGCGCGTCCGATCTGACATCCGAGATCCGGCGGCCGAGTCAACACGGGGCCTTTCGAAGAATCGAACCCGCGCGAGGAGCGGACATGAGCAAGGTGATCGGTATCGACCTGGGTACCACGAATTCGGTGGTGGCGGTGATGGAGGGGGGTGAGCCCGTCGTCATCCCCAACTCGGAAGGGGGTCGAACCACGCCTTCCGTGGTG
The DNA here is from genome assembly GCA_022340865.1 of Gemmatimonadota bacterium. Lineage (GTDB taxonomy): Bacteria > Gemmatimonadota > Gemmatimonadetes > Longimicrobiales > Gaopeijiaceae > SZUA-318. The sequence goes on along the minus strand of JAJDNC010000059.1, from coordinate 38,886 downwards.
GCCTTCACGAAGGACGGTGAACGGCTCGTGGGCCAGGTGGCCCGCCGTCAGGCCATCACCAACCCGGCGAACACGATCTTCTCCATCAAGCGCTTCATGGGGCGCAAGCACGGCGAGGTGCAGGAGGAGGAGAAGCTCGTCCCGTACAAGGTCGGTCACGACGCCGGCGGCCGCGTGCAGCTGAGCATCCCCAACGCCGAGCAGAAGACGTTCACGCCCCCCGAGATCTCGGCGATGATCCTGCAGAAGATGCGCCAGACCGCCGAGGACTACCTGGGCCAGAAGGTGACCAAGGCGGTCATCACCGTGCCCGCGTACTTCAACGACTCCCAGCGGCAGGCGACGAAGGACGCCGGCAAGATCGCCGGCCTCGAGGTGCTGCGTATCATCAACGAGCCCACCGCGGCGGCCCTCGCCTACGGTCTCGACAAGAAGAAGGACGAGAAGATCGCGGTGTTCGACCTGGGCGGCGGCACGTACGACATCTCCGTGCTGGACCTCGGCGACGGCGTCTTCGAGGTGAAGTCCACCAACGGCGACACACACCTCGGTGGTGACGACTTCGACCAACGCATCATCAACTGGCTGGTGGACGAGTTCAGGAAGGACCAGGGCATCGACCTGTCCAAGGACGCCATGGCGCTGCAGCGGCTCAAGGAGGCCGCCGAGAAGGCGAAGATGGAGCTGTCCAGCACCATGACCACGGACATCAACCTGCCCTTCATCACCGCCACGCAGGAAGGTCCGAAGCACCTGAACTACAGCCTCACCCGGGCCAAGTTCGAGCAGCTGGTGGACGACCTCATCCGGCGCACGATCCCACCCATGGAGAAGGCCCTGTCCGACGCCGGCCTCAAGCCCGGTGAGATCGACGAGGTCATCCTGGTAGGGGGCTCCACGCGCATCCCGAAGATCCAGGACATCGTCAAGGATTTCTTCGGCAAGGATCCCCACAGGGGTGTGAACCCCGACGAGGTCGTGGGAGTGGGGGCCGCCATCCAGGGCGGCGTTCTGGCGGGCGATGTGAAGGACGTGCTCCTCCTCGACGTCACTCCGCTCTCCCTGGGCATCGAGACGCTGGGCGGTGTCATGACCACCCTCATCCCGCGGAACACGACGATCCCCACGAAGAAGGTGGACGTGTTCTCCACCGCGGAGGACAACCAGACCACCGTGGAGATCCACGTGCTCCAGGGCGAGCGGAAGATGGCCCTCGACAACAAGACCATCGGCAAGTTCCAGCTCACCGGGATCCCACCGGCACCCCGGGGCATGCCCCAGGTGGAGGTCACCTTCGACATCGATGCCAACGGCATCCTGCACGTGCAGGCGAAGGACCGTGCCACCGGTAAGGAGCAGAAGATCCGCATCGAGGCCTCCAGCGGCCTCTCCGACGCCGAGATCAACCGCATGGTGGAGGACGCGGAGGAGCACGCCAAGGAGGACGAAGACAGGCGCTCCAAGGTGGAGGCCCGCAACCAGCTCGACTCCCTGGTCTACCAGGTCGAGAAGGACACCGGCGAGTGGGGCGACAAGGTCTCGGAGGCGACCCGGGAGCGGATCAACCAGGCCCTGACGGGTGCGAAGGAAGCCCTGAAGGGGGACGAGCTGTCCGCCATCAACTCCGCCCGGGACGAGCTCATGCAGGCGTTCAGCGCCGCCGGCCAGGAGATGTACCAGAGCCAGAGCTCCCAGGCCGAGGCTGAAGGCGGGGAGCAGCCGGAGCCCGAGGCGGCGCCGGAATCCGAGGCGCAGTCGGAGACCCCCGCCGACGAGGACGTCGTCGAGGCCGACTACGAGATCGTGGACGAGGACAAGTAGCGCCCGTCATCCACAGCTGTCGGGGTCCGGGCAACTGCCCGGGCCCCGTCCTTCGTCCAAGCCACGAGAACCCGCGCCACCCGTCGGATCCGCGTTCCCCCACGCGTGTAGCAGGAACAGACCCAGCTCATCGCCAGAAACCCCGAGGAGCCAAAATGTACGACCCCCTGCGTGCCAAGGCCAAGATTGCGCTGTACACGGTCGTGGCGTTCCTGTTCGGGTTGGGCCTCGCCAGCGGAATGGGGTGGACCCGCTCGACCTACGCGCTGCCGACCGTAGAGGACACGCCGCAGGTGTCGCCGGCGGCGGTGGCCCCTGCCCGGGACCTGAGCGCCGCCTTCGTGAACCTCGCTCACACGGTGACGCCGGCGGTGGTGCGCATCCAGAGTCGTCTGCCCGCACAAGCGGACGAGCAGCAGGTGCCCGATATCTTCCGGCGCTTCTTCGACGTACCCCGAGGCGGGCAGGGCCAGGGCGAATCGCCGCCCTCGCAGGGTCAGCTGGCCGGAGGCAGCGGCTTCATCTTCTCGCCCGACGGCTACATCCTCACCAACAACCACGTGGTGGAGGGCGCCGACCAGATTCTGGTCTACCTTCCCGACCGCCGTTACTTCCAGGCCAAGGTCATCGGCGCCGACCCGTACACGGACGTGGCGGTGATCAAGATCGACGCGGGCACGCCCCTCCCCACCATGAGCCTGGGGAACTCGGACAACGTGAAGGTCGGGGAGTGGGTGCTGGCCATCGGAAACCCCGGATTCGGCTCCTCCACGCAGCTCGACTACACCGTGACGGCGGGGATCGTCAGCGCTCGGGGGCGCGGCCTCGGGTTGCTGCAGGACGAGCTGTACAACGATCCGAAGTACGGCCCGAGCAAGGCGCCGTACGCCATCGAGAACTTCATCCAGACCGACGCGGTCATCAATCCGGGCAACTCGGGGGGACCCATGGTGGACCTCGACGGCCAGGTGGTGGGCATCAACTCGGCCATCGCGTCACGCACGGGGTATTACGTGGGCTACGGCTTCGCCATCCCCATCAACCTCGCCCGGCGGGTCATGGAGGATCTGGTGAAGTACGGCCACGTCCAACGCCCGCTCATCGGCGTCAACATCGCCGACGTCGCCGCGGAGGACGCCCAGAAGTACAAGCTTCCGAGGGTCTCCGGTGTCCTGGTGCAGGACGTCACGCCGAAGGGCCCATCCGACGGGAAGCTCGAGCCCGAGGACGTCATCGTCGCCATCGACGGCCAGCCGGTGGGATACGCATCGGAGCTGCAGGCCAGGGTGGCCGAGCACCACCCCGGCGATCAGCTGAAGCTCGAGGTCTACCGCAAGGGGAACGCGAACAATCCCATCCAGGTGACCGTCAAGCTGGGTGAGGCGCCCATCAATGACCGGACGGCCAAGACCGCCGCGGCCGAGGTCCACGCCGAGGACCGGTTGGGTATCAACGTCCAGCCCCTGGACGACCAGCTCGCTCAGCGTCTGGGATACCAGAAGGCGGGCGGCGTGGTGATCAGCGCCGTCGCCCAGGCCAGCCCCGCCGACCAGCGGCACGTCCCCGTCGGCTTCAAGCTATTGAGGGTCAACGACACGCCGGTGAGCACGCCGGTGGAGGTGCGCCGCGCTCTCGAGAAGGTCAAGGGAGGCGACATCGTGTCTCTGCACCTCGAGAATTGGCAGGGGGTGGCGAGCGTGATCAACATCCGGATGCCGAGCTGAGCGCCCGACCCACACGGCGACGGATACGAGCCTGAACGGGGCGCGGGCCTGGTGCGGTCCGCGCCCCGTTCCCTCGCCGACCGGCACGTGCACGGAAGTTTCAGCGTTGAACGGCTTTGGCCGCGGGGTTTATCTTCCGGGCGGCATGAGCGGGGCGACCGGCCGCGGTGAAGGTCGGCGTGCGGCTCGCCGGCGGTTCTTCAGCACTGCGAAAGTGGCGGAACTGGTAGACGCGCGAGACTTAGGATCTCGTGGCCCCGTGCCGTGGGGGTTCGAGTCCCCCCTTTCGCATCGGGGCGCGTCCGAGGGACGATTTCCCTACCCTTTCCTCAGTCCAGGGTACATGAAGGCATGAGCATCGACCGATCCCGTCTCAACGTGACGGTAGAGGAGCAGGAGCAGTGGCGCCGGCGCATGAGCGTCACGGTGCCGGCGGCCATCGTTCAGGAGGAGGAGCGCAAGGCGGCCCAGAAGCTGGCTTCGCGTGTGAAGATGAAGGGGTTCCGCAAGGGCAGGATCCCGACCAACGTCATCGAGGGCCGCTTCAGCGGCGCGTTGCGTCAGGAGGCCTTGGACAAGCTCATCGGCGAGGCGTACCGCGAAGCGCTGGCCATCGAGGAGCTGCGACCCATCAGCGAGGGCGAGGTGGAGAAGATCTCCTACGAGCCCGAGCAGGATCTCACCTTCGCCATCGCCTTCGACGTGCAGCCGGAGATCGAGCTCGGCCGCCTGGGCGGGTTCGCCGTCGAGCGGCCGCAGGCCACGGTGACCGATGCCCACGTGGACGAGATCATGGGGCGGATCCGGGAGCAGAACGGCGTCTGGCAGCCCGTGGAGACCGGAGGACCGGCGGACGGCGACCTCGTCAACGTGCGGATCCGCAGGCTGGACGGAGCGAACCCTTCTCCCGAGGGGAAGGAATACGAGTTCGTCCTGGGTCGCGGCGACGCGATACCCGACGTCGAGACATCCATCAAGACGCTGGAGCCGGGAACCGCCGGGGAGTTCTCCGTGACCTTCCCCACCGACTTCCCGGAGGAGAAGCGTCGGGGCCAGGAGGAGCGCATCGAGCTCACGCTCCTGGGGCGCAAGACCCTGGAGCTGCCCCCCGTGGACGACGCGCTGGCCCGTCAGGCCGGGGCCTTCGAGAACCTCGCCGAGCTGCGCGCCCGCATCACGGAAGACCTGGAGAAGGACGGCGCGCAGCAAGCCGAGTCCATCGTCCGGGGTCGGCTCCTCGACTCGCTCATCGAAGCCAATCCCTTCGACGTGCCGCGCTCCATGGTGGATCGATACGCGAACACCGTGATCGGCGAGCAGAAGGGACTGAGCTCCGAGCGCCTGGAGGAGATCCTCGCCGGCATCCGGCCCGAGGCGGAGCGCGCGGTGAAGCGGCTTCTCATCGTCGAGAAGGTCGCACAGATCCAGCAGCTGCACGCCACCGAAGAGGAGATCGACCAGCGCATCGAGGAGATCGCCGCCCAGAACGACACCACGGCCTCCGAGGTCTACGCGAACCTGCAGAAGGCGGGACGTATCGAGACCCTGGAGCGGGAGATCACCGAGGGCAAGGTGTTCGACTTCCTGAAGAGCCAATCCGCGATCACTGACACCCCGGCCGCCTGACCGCGGCCCGCCGAGCGAGACGCATCCATGCCGATCTATCCGCCGTACGTCATCGAGCGCACCAGCCGCGGTGAGCGGAGCTACGACATCTTCAGCCGCCTCCTCATGGACCGAATCGTGTTCCTGGGGAGCCTCATCGACGACAACGTCGCCAACATCATCGTCGCCCAGCTCCTGTTCCTCGATGCCGAGGATCCGGAGCGCGACATCTACATGTACATCAACTCCCCCGGCGGAGTCGTGTACGCCGGGATGGCCATCTACGACACGATGCAGCACCTGCGTGCGCCGGTGTCCACGTTCTGCGTGGGGATGTGCGCCTCCATGGCCGCCGTTCTCCTCACCGCCGGAGAGAAGGGCAAGCGCAACGCCCTGCCCAACTCACGCATCCTCATCCACCAGCCCTCCGGAGGATCCCAGGGGACGGCGGCGGATGTGGAGATCGCCGCCAAGGAGATCCTGCACCTGCGCGAGCAGCTCAACCAGATTCTTGCGAAGCACACGGGGCAGCCGGTGGAGCGCATCGCGGAGGACGTGGACCGGGATCGGTTCATGAGCCCGCAGGAGGCCATGGAGTACGGCATCATCGACCGCGTGCTCGAAGGGCCGGTACCGAACACCGGAAGGCCGAAGGACGCGCAGGATTGATGGGGGCCCGGAGGGTGGGAGCGGCCGAGAGCCATGCGAAGGTTGCCTCTCCGGCCCGGAGGTGCGTTAGCTTAGGATCAGGGCACAGCTGACCAGGCGAGGTCGACATGACGAGTGACAAACACCTCCGCTGCAGCTTCTGCGGGAAGTCCAAGGAGAGCGTCAAGAAGTTCATCTCCGGACCGAACGTCTACATCTGCAACGAGTGCATCTCGCTGTGCAACGAGATCCTCGCGGAGGAGGAGGAGCGCGAGGCCCAGGAATCCGTCGTTCCCGCCCCGACCCCCGAGGAGATCAAAGAGGTCCTGGACCAGTACGTCATCGGCCAGGAGCTGGCCAAGCGTGCCCTCGCGGTGGCCGTGTACAACCACTACAAGCGGGTGAACCACCAGGGCGTCCTCGACGAGGTGGAGATCGACAAGGCCAACATCATGCTGGTGGGCCCCACCGGCGTGGGCAAGACGCTCCTGGCGCAGACGCTGGCCCGCATCCTCCACGTCCCCTTCACCATCGCCGACGCCACCACGCTCACCGAGGCCGGGTACGTCGGCGAAGACGTCGAGAACATCCTGGTTCGCCTGCTCCAGGCGGCGGACTTCAACATCGCCGAGTGCGAGCGCGGCATCGTCTACATCGACGAGATCGACAAGATCGCGCGCAAGTCGGAGAACCCCTCCATCACCCGCGACGTCTCCGGTGAAGGCGTGCAACAGGCGCTCCTGAAGATCCTGGAGGGAACCGTCGCCAGCGTTCCGCCGCAGGGCGGACGCAAGCACCCGCAGCAGGAGTACATCCAGATCAACACCCGCAACATCCTCTTCATCTGCGGCGGGGCCTTCGACGGCCTCGAGAAGATCGTGGAGGCGCGGGTGGGAAAGCGGCGAATCGGCTTCTCCGGAACCGCGGAGTCCTCCGCCGACGAGGGCAACATCCTCCGGAGCCTCGAGCCCGAGGATCTGCAGCGCTACGGCCTCATCCCGGAGCTCGTGGGCCGGCTTCCCGTGACCGTACACCTCGACGAGCTCGACGAGGAGGCGCTCATGCGCATCCTCGAGGAGCCCAAGAACGCGCTGGCGAAGCAGTTCAAGAAGATGTTCGAGATCGAGGGCATCGGCCTGACCTTCGACCGGGACGCGGTCCGGGCCATCGCCAAGAAGACCCTGGAACGGGGGACCGGCGCGCGCGGGCTGCGCTCGATCCTCGAGGGCCTCATGCGGGACGTGATGTTCGAGCTTCCGTCCCGCAAGGACGTCCGCGAGGTGGTGGTGACCGAGGAGTGCGTGGAGAACGGGGTCGCCCCGCTGCTCGTGCTGCATCCGGAGGAGCGCAAGCTGGAGGCGTGAGCCGACGCGGAACCAGTCGTCCAGACGACACTTGCCCCCTCGGCACGCCGCCGGAGGGGGCGCTCCTTTTCAGAGGTCCGTCCAGGGCGTAGGATTGGCGCCGACGCTGCCACGCTCCTTCATTCATCCGTCTGTGATGACCACCCTCCATCGGGTAGAAGACCAGGTCGACGTGCCCGATCGCCTTCCGGTGATCGCGCTTCGGGACCTCGTGTTCTTCCCGTACATGGTTCTCCCCCTGCTCATCGGGCGGCCACGGTCCGTGATCGCCCTGGAGGAATCCCGGGACGCCGACGGTCTCGTGCTCCTCGTGGCTCAAAAGGACCCGGCCGTGGACGACCCGGGGGGCCAGGATCTGTTCCGGGTGGGGTCCGTGGCCAGGGTGGTCCAGGTGTCGACCCTCCCGGACGGCACCGCCCGCGTGGTGCTGGAGGGCCTGGGTCGCGCACGCATCCGGCGCCTGAACACCACCACGGAGGCCCTGCGCGCTTCCGTGGAGCTCCTGGTGGATCGGGAGACGGAGCGTGACGCCCCCCTCCCCGGAGCCGCGGCGGAACAGGCTTCGCGCGTGAGGAAGCTGTACGCGGAGTATGCGCGGCTCCACGAGCGCATCCCGGACGAGCTTCCGGGGATGCTCTCCGCAGAGGTGGACCGCGTGCGTCTGGCGCATCTGGTGTCCGGGCACCTGATCCTGCCGGCGCTGGAGAAGCAGGAGCTCCTGGAGGCCGCGGCGGTGCAGCGGCAGCTGGAGCTGCTCAGGGAGATGCTGGTCCGGGAGGTGGAGATCCTGCGCATCGAGGCGAAGCTCGATCGACAGATTCAGCTCCACTTCGGTGGCGAGGACACCAAGGATTTCGGAGCGGGACTGCGCGCCATCCAGAAGGAGCCCCCGCCCGAGGAGGCGGAGGAGTGGCTGGAGCTCGACGACGCGGTGCAGCACACGGACCTGCCACCCCACGTGCGGGACCGCGCCGAGAAGGAGCTCTCGCGCCTGCGCCGCTTGAACCCGGTGGCACCGGAGTCGGCCGTCATCCGTACGTACCTGGACTGGATCCTCGCGCTCCCCTGGGCCGCGCGCTCCCGGGACAACCTGGACGTGCGCCACGCCTCGCAGATCCTGGAGGCCGACCACTTCGGCCTCAACGAGGTGAAGGAGCGCGTCCTGGATCACGTCGCCGTGCTCTCGCTGGTGAAGGAGATGCGGGGCCCCATCCTCTGCCTCGTCGGCCCGCCCGGCACCGGCAAGACGTCGTTGGGGAGGAGCATCGCGGGAGCCCTGGGCAGGGAGTTCGTCCGGGTGAGCCTCGGAGGCGTCCGCGACGAGGCGGAGATCCGCGGGCACCGGCGGACCTACGTGGGCGCGCTCCCGGGGCGCATCGTGCAGGGCATGCGCCGCAGCGGCACCGTGAACCCCGTCTTCCTCCTCGACGAGGTGGACAAGCTCGCCCACGACTTCCACGGAGACCCGGGAGCGGCGCTCCTCGAGGTCCTCGATCCGGAGCAGAACCACAGCTTCACGGATCACTACCTCGAGCTGGAGTACGACCTCTCGGACGTGCTCTTCATCGCCACGGCCAACACCCTCCAGGGCATCCCGGAGCCCCTCCGCGACCGCATGGAGGTCATCCGGCTCCCCGGGTACCTGGACACCGAGAAGCACGAGATCGCGGTTCGCTTCCTGTGGCCACGCCAGGCGGCACGCCACGGCCTGTCCCCCGACGCCGTCACCCTCGCCCCCGAGACCGTCGACGGCATCATCGACAGCTACACCCGTGAGGCCGGCGTCCGCGAGCTGGACCGGCGGCTCTCGCGCATCGCGCGCAAGGTGGCGCGCGGCCTGGCGGAGAGCGGCGAAGGCCCGGCACACCTGACGCCCGAGGCCTTGCACGACCTGCTGGGTCCCCCTCCCTACCAACCCCCGGACCGGGACCAGGCCAACGAGCGCATCGGCATCGCCAACGGATTGGCGTGGACGGCCGCCGGAGGCGAGGTCCTGGACGTGGAGGTGGCCATCGTTCCCGGAAGCGGCAACCTGCGCCTCACGGGGACCCTCGGCGACGTGATGAAGGAGTCCGCGCAGGCCGCGGTCACCTACGCGCGCTCCCGGGGAGAGATGCTGGGCCTCGCCCCCCACTTCCACGAGAAGGTGGACGTCCACATCCACATTCCGGAGGGCGCCACCCCCAAGGACGGACCGTCGGCGGGCATCACCATCGCCGTGGCGCTCATCTCCGCGCTCACCGACACGCCCACGCGTCCGGACGTGGCCATGACCGGTGAGATCACCTTGCGGGGCCGGGTCCTCGGCGTGGGTGGGGTGAAGGAGAAGGTCGTGGCGGCCCTGCGTGCCGGAATCCGCACCGTGGTGCTGCCGGCGGCGAACGCCAACGACCTCGAGCTGCTCCCGGCGGAGGTGCGGGATCAGGTGAGCTTCTCGTTGGTCCGCTCCATGGACGAGGTCATGGAGGCGGCGTTGTCCCGGAGCCCGCTGCGTCACGTACCCCGCGTGCCTCCGCCCGACCTCCGAGCGCCACTCTCCCACGGGTGACGCGGATGAAGATCAGGTCCGTCGAGTACGCGGGAACGGTCGCCAAGCCGGGGGGCCGCGCCCCCGGCGACCTGCCCCAGATCGCGTTCTCCGGTCGTTCCAACGTCGGCAAGTCGTCGCTCATCAACACGCTGCTGCGGCGTACGCGAAACAAGATCGCCCACGTCTCCGGACGCCCGGGAAAGACCCAGGCGCTGAACTTCTACCGCGTGAACGATCACTTCTTCCTGGTGGACCTTCCGGGTTACGGGTACGCGAGGGTCCCGGCGGCCGTGCGGGAGGCGTGGCGGGTGCTCATCGAGTGGTACCTGGCGGAGCCGGGAGCGCTGCGCGGTGTAGTCCACCTCGTGGACGCGCGCCTGGCGCCCACCGACCACGACACCAGAATGGTGCACTACCTCTCGGAACTGGGCATCCCCGCTCTCATCGTGCTCACTAAAATGGACAAGCTGAAGCGCTCCCAGCGCGCCACGGCCGTGGCGCGTGCCATGCACGATCTGGAGGTGGACCCCGAGCAGATCGTCCCGTTCTCCGCGCGCACCGGCGAGGGGCGTGACGAGCTCCTCGATGCCCTCGAGGAGCTTCTGGGCGGGGAGTCCGGCGGGCGCATCGCGCACGGGGGAGGCACGGAGTGAGCGCCGCCCGCGGCCGCCGGCGCTCCGGCCCGGGGCTTCCGCTTCCGCTGGTTCTGCTGCCTCTGCTGGTCCTGGCCGGTGGGTGCGCCGGCATGGCTTCACAGCCGGAGGCGCCGGCTCCCCAGGAGCTCCCGCCCATCGGGTACGGCACCCTGCGCCAGAACGACGTGAGCGTCGACCTCGTCAGCGGCGACCTTCAGCTCAAGGTCACGCCGCTGGACGAGTCGGTGATCCGGGTCACCGCTCCCGACACGTACCGGCGCCTGGAGGCTCTCGCGGATCAGTACCGGCCCGAGGCCCTGCGGCGCTCGGGTGCGGACGCCGTCTCGCTCTTCCTGGTCTCCGCGTACTCGGAGAGCCCGGGCGTGCCCTTCGTGCCCGAGGACCTCCAGCTCATCTCCAAAGGCGCGCGCATGCGTCCGGCCGCCATCGTGCCCGTGAGCGCGGGGTGGCAGCAGCGCAGGCTCCGGCAGCGGCACCCGGAGATGGCCGTGTACGCGTTCGCGGGCGGCGTGGACCTGGAGTCCGACCTCGTCGTCACGTACGGTCTGGTGGAGAGCTCGGACTGGAACGCCATCCTGCCTCAGGTGCGCGCGGAGCGCGCCCGCGCGCGGGCCAGAGCAGCCGGGGGTGGTCTTCGTCGGTCCGGCTACACGTCCAGCTCGTATCCGGCGATCTTGCGATAGAGGGTCCGCTCGCCGATTCCGAGGAGCGCAGCCGCCTTCCGGCGGTTTCCACCCACGGACTCGAGGGCCACGCGGATGGCCTCGCGCTCCATCTCCTCCATGGTCATCCCCGGTCGGAAGACCACCGCGCCCTCGCTCTCCGGATCGGGCGCCGGGCTCTCCCCGGCGGGCTCCTCCCCCAGGTCGTGCGCCGACGTCCCCACGGCGTGCACGGCGCCGGGCGTATAGGCACCCACCACCACGTCGCGCACCGGGATCTCCTTGGAGTGCAGCGCCACGTCGAGGGGCACCAGCGCCGTCTCCCGGCGGTATGCCTCGAACTGGCGGCGGAGCTCGTCCATGTCCACACGCAGGTCCACCAGCGTGCGGAAGATGAACTCGAGCTCCGGGCGCAGGTCCCGACCCCCGGCCATGGGCGCCGGAGCCCGGCCAACCGGCGCGGGCAGAAGCGTCGGACCCCGTGCCCCCCGCACCTCGGACGGGATGTCTCCGGGCTCGATGGGCCGGTTCGGAGCGAGCACCACCATGGACTCCACCAGGTTCCGGAGCTCCCTCACGTTCCCGGGCCAGGCGTAGTCCCTGAGGATCTCCATGGCCGCAGGAGAGATCCCGGGGAACCGGCGATCGTGGCGCTCCGAGGCGTCCCGCACGAACTCGTTCACCAGTCGGGGGATGTCCTCACGGCGCTCCCTCAGGGCGGGCAGGTCGATGTGCAGCACGTTCAGGCGGAAGTAGAGGTCCCTGCGGAACTCCCCGATGGCCACGAGCTGGCGCAGGTCCTGATTGGTGGCGGCGACGATGCGCACGTCCACGCGCAGGGTCTTCTCGCCGCCGACCCGATGGAACTCACGCTGCTCCAGCACCCGCAGGACCTTGGTCTGGGTGGCCAGGGGCATCTCGCCGATCTCGTCCAGGAAGATCGTTCCGCCGTCCGCCAGCTCGAACAGACCGCGGCGGGCATCGATGGCTCCCGTGAACGCACCCTTCTCGTGGCCGAACAGCTCGGACTCCAGGAGCGTCTCCGAGAGCGCGGCCACGTTCACCGCGATGAACGGCTTGTGCCGCCTCGGCGACAACGCGTGGATGCCCCGGGCCACCAGCTCCTTCCCGGTGCCCGACTCGCCGGTGACGAGCACCGTAGCCGCGACGGGTGCGATCTGGACGACCCGCTCGAGGGCCTCACGTATGGCATCGGTCTCGCCCACGATTCCCGTGATGCGCTGGAGGCGACGGCGCTCGATGGCCATGCGCCCCACGGCGGCGATGTCCTCCGCGGGAGTGGTGCGGGCGAAGAGCTCGTCGAAGCCGGGCCGCACCGCCGGCAGAACCTCACCCGGGGCAACCGCGAAGACGGGGATCTCGAGCTTGTCCCGCGCCTGGCGGGCGAGGGGGCCACCTCCCTCCTCGACGCCTCCGGTGAGCACGAGTAGCACCCCCGCCCCGGCGGACAGATCCTCGGTCGGCGTGACCAGGTCCGTGCCGTACCCCGCCTTCCCGAAGGCGTCGCGCAGCGCGCCCGCCCGTGCCAGGTCGTGGGTCGAGATCAGCACCACGTCGTCTTTCATGGCCTGGCCTCGTGTGTGCCGCCGAGCGGCGTGTGGCTCGTCGTCTCACCCCGCGCCAGGCGCACGGCATGCTCCACCAGTGGGGCGAGAACCTCGAGGCCGTCGCGCACCCCCCCCGTGCTCCCCGGGAGGTTCACCACCAGGGTGGCGCCACGCATGCCGGCGACGCCCCGTGAGAGCGCGGAGTACGGCGTGGCCTGGACACCTCTCCGACGGATCTCCTCGGCGATCCCCGGGGCCTCGCGTTCCAGGACGGAGCGCGTCGCTTCGGGGGTCACGTCCCGGGGCGCCATGCCGGTGCCGCCGGTGGACAGGACGAGGTCGAGGCTCAGGGTGTCGCTCCACGACTCGAGAACGGCGACGATGCGCTGGGCCTCGTCCGGCACCACCTCCCGGGCGGCGATCTCGTAGCCCCGCCCCGCCACCCAGGCGGCGATGGCCGCGCCGCTACGGTCCTCGCGCTCTCCCCGCGCGCAACCGTCGCTCACCGTGAGGATCCCGACCCTCATGTCCGCCGCACCGGCGCGTCAGCGCCGGATGGAGCCCTCGGTGTAGAAGGGCGGCCTCCGGATCACGGCTTCCAGGGCCTTCCCACGCACGTCGATCTGTACGGGCGTGTCGGGCTTGGAGAGGTCCGGGGGCACGTACCCCATGGCGACGCCGATGCCCAGCGAGGGACTCACCGTGCCGCTGGTGAGCACGCCCACCGCCCGCCCACCGGACATCACGGGGTACCCGTGACGCGGGAAGCCCTTGCCCTCCAGCGTCATGCCCACCAGCCGCCGGGGGATGCCTTCCTCCTTCTGACGGACGAGCACGTCACGACCCACGAAGTCGCCCTTCTCGAGCTTCGTGATCCACCCCAGGCCGGATTCCAGCGGCGTGTGCTCCTCGTCGAGATCGTTGCCGTAGAGCGCGTACCCCATCTCCAGGCGCAGCGAGTCGCGGGAGCCCAGTCCCGTGGGCACGAGGCCGTGGGCCCTGCCGGCCTCCATGAGGCTCCTCCACACCGGCACGGCGTTCTCGGCAGCGACGCACAGCTCGAAGCCGTCTTCTCCGGTATATCCCGTGCCGGCGATCACCGCCGGGATGCCCGCCACGGTCCCTTCGGCGAAGCGGTAGTACTTCACGCTGTCGATGTCGGGCTTCGCCAGCGGGCGCACGATGTCGCGCGCCTTCGGCCCCTGGAGGGCGATGAGGGCCAGCGCCGGGGAGGCGTCCTCGACATCCACGTCGAGCCCGTCGACGTGTCCCCGGACCCAGGCCAGGTCCTTGGCCACGTTCGACGCGTTCACCACCAGCATGTAGTGGTCCGCGAAGCGGTACACGATGAGGTCGTCCACGACGCCGCCGCTGTCCAGGCACATGGCCGAGTATTGCGCCTGCCCCACGGACATCTTCGAGGCGTCGTTCACGGTGACCCGCTGCACCAGGTCCAGCGCCTGCGGGCCGCGGATGAGGAACTCCCCCATGTGGGAGACGTCGAAGAGCCCCGCCGCCTCCCGCACCGCCCGGTGCTCCGCCGTGATCCCGCTGGGATACTGCACCGGCATCTCGAAGCCGGCGAAGGGCACGATCTTGCCCCCGAGAGCGACGTGCTCGTCGTACAGGGGAGTGCGCAACAGCGGCTCGTTCATCCGAGGAGCTCCGCGAGGATGGCTTTCTGTGCGTGGAGGCGGTTCTCGGCCTCCTGGAACACTCGTGACCGCGGTCCGTCGATGACCCCCGCGGATACCTCCTCCCCGCGGTGCGCGGGAAGGCAATGCAGGAAGATGCCCTCGGGCGCCGCGCGCTTCATGAGGGCCTCGTCGACCCCGAAGCCCGCGAAGGCGGTGGCACGTGCCTGCGCCTCCGCCTCCTGACCCATGGAGGCCCACACGTCCGTGGTGACGACGTGGGCACCCTCCGCCGCCTCGGCGGGGTCACGGGTGAGAGCGACATCGGCTGCCGAACCGGCTCGCGCCAGGATGTCGGCATCCGGGTCGAAACCCTCGGGACACGCCAGGCGCAGTCGGAACCCCAGACGGGAGGCGGCGTTCAGCCAGGAGTTGGCCATGTTGTTGCCGTCGCCGATCCACGCCACCGTACGTCCCTCCAGCGACGGACCGAACACCTCCTGGACGGTCTGGAGGTCGGCCATGACCTGGCAGGGATGAAGCAGATCCGTGAGACCGTTGATCACGGGGATGGTGGCGTGGCGGGCGAGCTCCTCCACTTCGGCATGCGCGAAGGTGCGGATCATGATCCCGTCCACGTAGCCGGACAGGACCTTGGCGGTGTCGTGCATGGACTCGCCGCGTCCCATCTGGCTGTCCCTGTCGGACAGGAAGAGCGCGTGGCCACCGAGCTGGGTCATCCCCACCTCGAAGGAGACGCGGGTGCGCGTCGAGCTCTTCCGGAAGATCATGGCCAGGCTCTTGCCGGCCAGCAGCGGCCCACCCTCCTCGCCGGACTTGAGGCGGCGGGCGCGCTCGAGAAGATGCAGCAGCCCATCGCGGTCGAAGTCGGTGACGGCCAGGAAATCACGCTTTGTCGACGTCATCTCGCCTCGATTCTGTTGTCGTTGCTCGGCCTCCGGGGGCAGGGTTCCGGTCGGCTCCCGCTTCGGTCACCCGTTACAGGATGTAGCGGCGCAGGTCCTCGTCGTCGGCCAGCTTCTTGAGCCGCTCCCGCACGAAGGCGCCGTCCACCTTCACCACGCCCTTGCCCGATTCCGGAAGCTCGAACAGGATCTCCTCCAGCAGCGTGGTCATCACGGTCTGCAGGCGGCGGGCCCCGATGTTCTCCATACGTTCGTTCAGCTCCGACGCGATGCGCGCGATCTCCTTCACGCCGTCCTCGCTGAAGTCGACGCCCGCGCCCTCCGTCTCCACCAGCGCACTGTACTGCGTGAGCAGGGCGTTCTTCGGCTCCTGGAGGATGCGCACGAAATCCGCCTCCACGAGGGGCTTCAACTCCACGCGGATGGGAAAACGGCCCTGCAGCTCCGGGATCAGGTCCGACGGCTTCGCCACGTGGAACGCCCCCGCGGCGATGAACAGCATGTGGTCCGTGCGCACCAGGCCGTACTTCGTGGTCACGGTGGAGCCCTCCACGACGGGAAGCAGGTCGCGCTGCACGCCCTCGCGGCTCACGTCGGGACCGGCGCCACTGCGCTCACCGGCGATCTTGTCGATCTCGTCGAGGAAGACGATGCCCATCTCCTCGGCCCGGTACAGCGCCTCGTTCACCACCTCGTCCATGTCCACGAGCTTCTCGAGCTCGTCCTGGAGCAGGATACGACGAGCCTCGGAGACGCTCACCGTACGCCGCTTCGTGCGCTTGGGGAGCATGTCCTGAAGCATCTCGGTGAAGTTGTAGTCCATCCCCTCGCCTCCCCCCATGGGCACCATCATGCCGTCCAGGGAGGGCGTCTGCTGGACCTCCACCTCGACCTCGCGCTCCTCCAGCTTCCCGTCCCTCAGGAGCTGGCGGAGCTTCTCACGCGTGCGGAGGCGGCGGGACTGGACCCCCTCCCCGTCGCTGGACGCCTCCACCCCACCGGGGCCGGCGATGAACACGTGCGCCCCCTCGCCGCCGCCGGAGCTCCCGGTGTCATCCTGGGGAGCCGGCGTCTCCGCCACGGGAGGAAGGAGCAGATCCAGAAGCCGTTCCTCCACTCGTTCCTCCGCCACGTCGTGCATCTCGTCCTCGCGCTCGGCGCGAACGAGGTTGACGGAGATGTCCACCAGGTCGCGGATCATCGACTCGACGTCTCGGCCGACGTAGCCCACCTCGGTGAACTTGGATGCCTCCACCTTCACGAACGGCGCCCCCGCCAGGCGTGCCAGACGCCTCGCGATCTCGGTCTTCCCCACTCCGGTGGGTCCGATGAGGATGAGGTTGTTGGGGAGGATCTCGTCGCGGAGCTCCTCCTCGACGCGCTGCCTGCGCCACCGGTTCCGGAGCACGATGGCGACGGCCTTCTTGGCTTCGTCCTGCCCCACGATGTACTTGTCGAGCTCGGCGACGATCTGGCGCGGAGTCAGCTCGTCGATCCAGGGGGCATCCGCCTGCGCGTCCTCGTCCGCGGCTCCGTCGGGGGCCGCGGGGGGCGTCTCCAGGGTCTCCGGGGGTTGCGTCGTCATCCGGCCTCCCCAGGCAACTCGAGGACGAGAATGTCGCGGTTGGTGTAGATGCAGATGTCTCCCGCGATCTCCAGCGCGCTCTTCACGATCTCCGCCGCCGGCAGGTCCGAGTGGGTCTTCAAGGCCCTGGCGGCGGCCAGGGCGAAGCTGCCCCCGGACCCGATGGCGAGGATGTCGTCGTCGGGCTCGATGACGTCGCCGGTGCCGCTCACCAGGAAGAGGTGCTCATTGTCCGCCACAGCCAGGAGCGCGTTCAGCCGTCGGAGATACCGGTCCGTCCTCCACTCCTTGGCCAGCTCCACCACGGCCTTCGTGAGGTTCGCGGGGAACCGCTCCACCTTCTCCTCGAGCTTCTCGAAGAGGGTGAAGGCGTCGGCTACGGCCCCGGCGAAGCCCGCCAGGATCTTCCCGTCCCTGAGGTGGCGGACCTTGCGGGCGCTCGCCTTCACCACGGTGTCCCCCATGGTGACCTGGCCGTCGCCCCCCATGGCGACCCGTCCGTCCTTGCGGACGGCCAGGACGGTGGTGGCTCGTATCTCGGGCAAGCTCATGCGCTTCTTGTGTCTCGAAGGGATCGGACCCGGGGTCAGAAAGCTAACCCCTTCCCTGCCGATCTGGCAGGAGGTCCCTGGAATTCCGACGGCGGCGCCTATCTGGAGCGCGGATGCGCATCCCGGTATACGCGCAGGAGCCGCTCCCGGGTCGTGTGCGTGTAGATCTGCGTGGTGGACAGCGAGACGTGCCCCAGAAGCTCCTTCACCGCCATCAGATCCGCCCCGTTCTCCAGCAGGTGGGTGGCGAAGGAGTGACGCAGCGCGTGGGCCGAAAGGCCGTGCGCCCCGGCCGCCGTCTCCAGGGACCGGCGCACCGACTCCTGGATGGAGCGGCGGGACAGGCGGGTGCCCCGGGCGTTCACCAGCACGGACTTCTCCGCCGCGGACCCGCCACGCCTGGCCAGGGCCTCCTGGCGACGCGGCTCGTAGCGGTCCAGCGCAGCGAAGGCGGAACGCGTCACCGGCACGATGCGCTCCTTTCTCCCTTTGCCCATGACGCGCACCAGGCCGGAGCGCCTGTCGAGGGCCGTGAGATCCAGGCCGTGGAGCTCGGAGAGACGGAGGCCGCTCCCGTAGAGCAGCTCGAGAATCAGCAGGTCACGGGCTCCCTGGAGCGTGTTCTGCGCCGCCCGCTCCGCGGCCGCCTCGAAGACCGCGGTCATGTCGGCGGAGGTCAGATGTCCGGGCAGGCGCCGCTCGATCTTGGGTGCCCGCACCGCCCTCGCTGGGTTGGCGGATATGCGCTCCTCCTGATGCAGAAACCGGAAGAACATCCGCGTCGACGAGAGCTTACGCGCTGCCGTGCGCTTCGATCGGCCGCGGCGCCGGCACCATCCCAGGAAGCCCCGTAGCGCGAGACGGTCCACGTCCTTCCATTCCCAGTCCGAGCGCCCCAGGTAGTCGTCGACGAAGGCCTCCAGCTCCGACAGGTCCTGCCGATACGCCCTCACGGTATTGGGCGAGAGCTGTCGCTCGTCGGTGAGGTGGCGCAGAAATTCCGCGATCTCGGGCCGGAGGAGGGGGCTGGCCTTCCCGTGCTCGGATCCGGAGGGCGCGGCCACGGCGAGGTCACTCCCGCGCCGAGAGGCGGGACGCCGGGGATCGCGCCGCCTGCACGGGTGGAGACCCTGCAGGGCCCGCCGGCCCCGATGCGCCGACCTGTACCGCCCAGGCCTCGAAGTCCTCCAAAGCCCGGTGGGCCAGGCCCTGGCGCTTGCGGCGCTTGTCGCGGATCTCCACGGGGAGGGGCTCGACGAGCCCCCAGTTGGAGTTCATGGGCTGGAAGCGCCGTGCATCCGTCTCCCGGAGATAGCGGAACAGCCCTCCCAGCATCGTGGTGGGCGGAGGCACGACGGGCTCATGCCCGTCGACGATCCGCGCGAGGTTCACGCCGGCGAGGATGCCGCTGGCGGCCGACTCGGTGTACCCCTCCACCCCGGTGAGCTGTCCGGCGAAGATCAGCTCCGGGCGCTCCTTCGGGGAGCCGTGCGCGCTCAGGCATCCGGGGAAGTTGAGATAGCTGTTCCGGTGGATGGACCCCCAGCGCAGGAATTCCGCCTCCGCCAGACCCGGGATCATCCCGAACACCTTCCTCTGCTCGCCGATCTTCAGGCGGGTCTGGAAGCCCACCATGTTCCACATCTGCCCGGCGTGGTCCTCGCGGCGAAGCTGGACTACGGCCCACGGTCGGCGTCCCGTGCGGGGATCCGTGAGCCCGATGGGCTTCATGGGGCCGAAGCGCAGGGTGTCCGCCCCCCGTGTCGCCATGACCTCGATGGGCAGGCATCCCTCGAAGTAGGGCACCGATTCCCAGTCGTGGCCCTCGTGGACGTCGGCGGCGACGAGCGCCTCGATGAATGACTCGTACTCCTCCCGGTTCATGGGGCAGTTGAGGTAGTCGGCGTCCTCGCCGAAGCGGCCCGCCTCGAAGACGACGGTCCCGTCGACGCTGTCCCGGTGGACGATGGGCGCGATGGCGTCGAAGAAGGCCAGGCCGCCCTGACCCAGCGCGCCGGCGATGGCCTCCGAGAAGGCATCCGAGGTCAACGGCCCGGTGGCCACCACCGCCGGCCCCGCGGGCAACTCCGCACACTCCGTGCGCACCACCTCGATATGCGGGTGGGACGTGACCGCCTGCGTCATGGCACGCGCGAAGGCGTGCCGGTCCACCGCCAGCGCCGTACCCGCGGCCACGCGAGCCTCCTCCGCGCAGGCGAGGAGGACCGACCCCAGGATGCGCATCTCTCGCTTCAGCTGCCCGTGGGCGTTGGCGGGGTCCTCGCTCTTGAACGAGTTCGTGCACACGAGCTCGCCGAGCATGCCGGTGCGATGCGCGGCGGTGCCGTGCTCCGGTCGCATCTCCAGGAGCTCGACGCGCAGGCCCCGCTCCGCGAGCTGCAGCGCAGCCTCGCACCCGGCCAGGCCGCCTCCCACGACGGTGACGCGGTCCGTCACGAGCGCTTTCCGCTACGCCCCCGTCCGGGGCCGCCCTTGCCCTTCTTCTTGGCGCCCTTCGCGCTTCTGCCCTTGCCCCGTCCGGACGCCTTCCTCGCCGCCGCCCTGGCCAGGAGCTCGACGGCCTCATCCACGCCGAGGGCCTCCGGCTCCGTCCCCTTGGGCAGCGTGGCGTTGACGCGCCCATCCGTGACATACGGCCCGTAGCGGCCCGCCATCACGACCATGGTGTCGCCCGTCTCGGGATGCTCGCCGAGCTCCCTCAGCGCCTGACGCCTGCCGGACACCTTGGCCTCGATGAGAGCCACCGCGTCGTCCAGCCCGATGCGCCAGAGGTCGTCGTTGGTGCGCAGGCTCGCGAACACCTTCCCCCGCCGTACGAAGGGACCGAAGCGTCCGATTCCCGTGACCACCTCCTCGCCGGTGGCGGGATCCACCCCCACCGTCCTGGGCAGGGAGAGGAGACGGAGCGCGTAGTCCAGGTCGACGTCCGTCACCACCTTGTCCTTGGGGATGCTCACACGCTTCGGCTTCTCGCCGTCTCCGTCGGGCGCCAGCTCCACGTAGGGGCCGTAGGGACCGGCCTTGAGGCGAACGGTCCTGCCGTCCTCCGGGTTCGCGCCCAGCACATCCCCGTCGGCGCCCGGCCCGTCCAGCGAGCGCGTATTCTGGCACTCCGGGTAGCCGGAGCAGCCCAGAAAGCGCCCGAACTTGTTCCAGCGGACCAGCATGGGGCGCCCGCACTTCTCGCAGAACTCCCCCTCCGCCGCCAGGATCTCCTTGATGATGTCGTCGGAGGCTACCTCGCCCGCCACCAGTCGCTGCCTGAAGCTCGGGTAGAACGACCCCAACAACGCCCGCCAGTCGGCCTCGCCCTCCTCGACGCGGTCGAGGTCGCCTTCCATGCGGCTCGTGAACTCCACCTGGAAGATCTCCGGGAAGATCTTCACGAGGAGCTTGGCCACGACCTCGCCCAGCTCCGTCGGGTTGAAGCGGCGCTGCTCGAGGTCCACGTATCCCCGGTCCACGATGGTGGACAGGATCTGTGCGTACGTGGAGGGCCGGCCGATGCCCAGCTTCTCCAGTTCGCGCACGAGGCTGGCCTCGGAGAAGCGCGGGGGAGGCTGTGTGAAGTGCTGCCGCGGCTCCACCCGCCGCACCGCGCAGACGTCGCCCGCGTCCAGGGCCGGCAGGGGCACCAGGTCGTCCAGGCGGCGATGCTCGCCCGCCTCGGTGGCCTCCAGGTAGAGGCGCGTGAAGCCCTCGAACTTGACCACCGACCCGGTGGCCCGGAACAGGTACACCTTGCCGCTGCCGCCGCGCACGTCGAAGTCGACGGTGGTGGTGTCGTACACGGCGGGAGCCATCTGGCCGGCCACGAAGCGTAGCCAGATGAGCTCGTAGAGGCGTGCGGCGTCGGTCTCCAGGTGCCGCGCGGCCTCGGAGGGGTGCAGGGCCACGTCGGTGGGACGGATGGCCTCATGGGCCTCCTGGGCCCCCTTCTGCTGCTTTCCGGCCCAGAGGCGCGGTGAGGCCGCGACGAAGCTCTGACCGAACTCCCCGACGATCCAGTCGCGGGCCTGGCCCACCGCCACCTCGGACACCCGGGTGGAGTCCGTGCGCATGTACGTGATGAGCCCCACCGTGCCGCGACGGCCCACCTCCAGGCCCTCGTAGAGTCGCTGCGCCACCGACATCGTGCGCTTGGCCGAGAACCCCAGCCGCTTCGCCGCTTCCTGTTGGAGCGTGGAGGTCGTGAACGGGGGCGCGGGGTTCTTCCTGCGTTCCCGCCTCTTGACCTCCGTGACCGCGAACACGGCGCCCTGGAGGTCCTCCACCACCTGCCCGGCGGCGGCCTCGTCGTGAAGCGCGAAGGCGTGCTGGTCGATGTGGTGCAGCTTCGCCTCGAAGGCGTGGGCGTCCTTCTCGAGGTGGGCCGTGATGGACCAGTACTCCTCCTCGGTGAACGCGCGGATCTCCTCCTCACGCTCGCAGATCAGGCGGAGCGCCACCGTCTGCACGCGGCCGGCGGAGAGGCCGGGCCGGATGGGCTTCCACAGGAGCGGGCTCACCTGATAGCCCACCAGGCGGTCGAGGATGCGCCGGGCCTGCTGGGCCTCGACCTTCTTCATATCGATGGGCCCCGGGCTCTCGAGGGCCTTCTGAACCGCTCCCTTGGTGATCTCCCGGAACTGGACCCTCCGGAAGCGCGGCCCTTCCCCGGTGAAGCCGAGCTGCTGGGCCACGTGGTAGGCGATGGCCTCACCCTCGCGGTCGGGGTCGGTGGCCAGGATGACGGTGTCGGCATCCTTGGCCTTCTTCTTCAGGTCCGCGAGGATCTTGCCCTTCCCCCGGATGGTGACGTAGTGCGGCTCGAAGCCGTGATCCACGTCCACACCGAGCTCCTTGGGAGGAAGGTCGCGCACGTGGCCCACCGAGGCCGCGACCTCGTAGCCGCGGCCCAGGTACTTGCCGATGGTCCGGGCTTTCGCCGGGGACTCGACGATGACCAGGTGCTTCTCGTCCCGCTTCGCCGTCATGCTTCGATCACTTCTCCACCGTTTGCTCGCTGCATCTCGACCCCGATCTTGGCCAGGACCTCTTCCACCACATCCTCCGGCGTCCGGCCGTCCGTGTCCACCCCGATGTGTGCGACGCGGTACCCCTGGGCACGCTCCAAGATGAGTCGGCGCGCCTCTTCCAGGGGATCCGCCCCCGACAGGAGAGGTCGCGTATCCGCCGCCGCCGTGCGTCGAACGGCCTCCTCGGCGGACACGCGCAGCCACACGCTGACAGTGCCCTCGGGGAGCCCGCGCAACCGCTCGGACGAAGAGCCCCATCCGCCACCGCTGCCCAGCACCACCCGATCCCGCGTGAGAAGCTCCCGTGCGATCCGCGACTCGGCGTTCCTGAACCAGGGCTCACCCTTCGTCCGGAAGATCTCCGCCACGGAGACGCCCTCCTCGGCCTCGATGGTGACGTCGAAGTCGACGAAGCGCCACCCCAGTCGTGTCGCCAACAAGGGTCCGACCGTGGACTTCCCCGACCCCATGAAGCCCACCAGCAGGACGCGGCGCACGTCGGATGGAAGCCTCATCGCTCTCCGAAGCCCCGGTCGCCGAGATACGCGACGTAGCTCTCGAAGTTCCTGCGCACCTCCGTCATCGAGTCCCCGCCGAGCTTCTCCATGAGCGCGTCCGCGAGGACCAGCGCGACCATCGACTCGGCGACCACGGCGGCCGCCGGAACCGCGCAGACGTCGCTGCGCTCGACCGCGGCAGCGCCCGCGGAGCCGTCGCGGAGATCGACGCTGGCGAGCGGCTTGCGCAGCGTCGAGATGGGCTTCATGGCTCCCCGGACGACCACGGGCTGGCCGGTGGTGACGCCCCCCTCGAGGCCGCCTGCCCGGTTCGAGACCCTCCCGAGGCCGCCGCTGCGTACCGCGTCCTCGGCGCGCACGATGGGATCGTGCACCTCCGACCCCGGCCGCCGGGCGCCCTCGAAGCCGAGACCGATCTCTACGCCCTTCACCGCCTGCACGGACATCACGGCCCCCGCCAAGCGGCCGTCGAGCTTCGCGTCCCAGGAGACATAGCTGCCCAGCCCCACCGGCGCGCCCGTCGCCACCACCTCGAAGACCCCGCCGAGGGTGTCTCCCCGCTCCTTGGCGCCGTCGATCTCCGCCATCATCCGCTCGGCCGCGTGCGCGTCCAGGCACCGTACGGGGCTGACGTCCGCCGCGCCGTTCAGATCCGGGGGGACCGGGAGCGGATCCGCCTGCACGGGTCCGATGGAGACGACGTGGCTCCCCACGCGAATCCCCAGCTCGGAGAGGAGCTTCCTGGCCACGGCGCCGCATGCCACCCGGGCTGCGGTCTCGCGCGCGCTGGCCCGCTCGAGGATGTCCCGCAGGTCCCTGCGGTCGTACTTGAGGGCACCGACGAGATCGGCGTGACCGGGACGCGGCAGGTAGTGCGGCCGCAGCGCCTTGGGGTTCTCGCCCTCGGCGGTTGGGAGGGGGCTCATGGCCGTCTGCCAGTTCTCCCAGTCGCGATTCCACACCAGCATGGCGATGGGAGAGCCCAGCGTCTCGCCGAGGCGGACCCCGGAGATCAGCTCCGCCCGGTCGGACTCGATCTGCATGCGCCGGCCCCTGCCGTATCCTCCCTGGCGGCGACGGAGCTCCGGGTCCACGTCCCGCTCCACGACGAGGGAGAGGCCGGCGGGCATCCCCTCCACAAGGGCCACGAGACCGCGCCCGTGGGACTCCCCTGCGGTGCGAAACGAGACTCTGGGCATCTTGTCGTCCTCGGAGACAGGTCACCCCGCACGAATGCCGACGACGATCCGGCTTGCGTACACGAGCCCCAATGAAAGTGCCCCGGTGGAGTCCTGTCCACCGGGGCGTCGACGAGCGTCCCCCCGCCTCACGTCATGTTGCAGCGTCGGTCACCTCCGGTCCATCACTCGACGTCACCAGGTACTCGAGCGTCGGCGCGACGGCGTCTGCTTCTCGTACGGAGAGTATGCCGGCATCGCGGGAAGGTCCGTGATTCGCGCGGGATCGCCGTCGCCTGGCGACGTGCTCGCGACGACCCGATCAACGCGGTGGGAGTCCCCTGCCAGCACGTGGAATGGGGCGTTGCCGTCGACCTGTCGACTGCTCGAGATGCTCGCCACGGGACTCAGCCCTCCCACCGATACGCTCACGGTGTCGGCGCCGGTGTTGCCCGCGCTGTCCGTTGCCTCCACGACGAGGTAGACCGTCTCGTGGGTCGTGTCGGCCGTGGCCGCCAGGTAGCGGACAACGGTGGTGTCCGTGACGGCCGCGGCGAAGGTGATGTCCTTCTCCGTGAAGCGGGGCACGTCCTGGCCGGTGCCGAGGCTGTCCACGCCGCGGTGGGAGAAGCCGTACATGCGCGCCGATGTGACGCCCGCCGCCCCGGCCGTGAGCTGGGCCCGCACGAACACGGAGTCCCCGACGGAGAGTACCGTGTCACTGGGAGGGTTCAGGATCTGCACCACCGGCGCCTGAGATCCCCCCGTCCCCCCTCCGCCCCCGTTGACGGCACTCACGCTGAAGAGGTTCGTGCCGCCGCAGCCGGCCACCACGGACATGGCACCCATGGCGGCTGCCGCCAGCAGGAGGCGAACGCTCGTTCCTTGATTCCGGCGCATGAATTCGCTCCCCATCGACTCGATCAGTCGTTCCGCAGCACGTGCGGGGTGACGAGGATGATCAGGTCCTGCTGTTCCGTTTGGCTCTGCTTGACCTGGAAGAAGCGGCCGATGAGCGGCAGATCCATGAGGAGGGGGATACCGGACGCGGTCTGGGTCTTCTGGCTCTGCGTCAGGCCCGCGAACATCACGGTCTCGCCGTCATTGACCAGGACCCGGGTGCTCGCCTGCTGGGTGTTCTTGATGAAGCCCACGTCCGTGGACGCCAGCTCGGCCGAGGACCGCTCGGCCTGCAGCTCCAGGAGGATCGTGCCATTGGCGGCGACGTGGGGCGTCACGTGCAGGATGATGCCCGTGTTCATGGTCGTGACCTGGGCCCGCGGGAAGACGCCGGTCGTTCCGCCGCCCGCCGTCCCCGCGTCGATGGTGCGCACCGGGATCTCGGCGCCCACCATGATGTTCGCCGGCTGGTTGTCCAGCACGGTGAGCTGCGGCCTGGCCTGCACGTCGCTCAGGTTCACGGACTTGAGCGCGTCCAGGAAGCTGATGAGCTGGTGGCGCCCGACCACCAGGGAGGTCAACAGCGAGAGGCTCGGGGATGCCAGCCGGTCCTTGGCGTTCCCGAGAGCCGCCACGGAGTTGCCTCCCAGGAGGACCACGGTCTGATTCTGAGGAATCGGCTCGCCGTTCGCATAGCCCGACGAGAGCGTGTTGAACTGGTTGCCCCGCGAGTCCTTCAGCTCGTAAGAGACGCCCAGCTGGTCCATGTCCGTCCGGTCCACGTAGATGATCTTGGTCTCGATGGACACCTCCGGCGTGCGCACGTCCATCTCCCTCAGGAGCTTGGCCACCGCGTTCTGCACGCGCTGGATGTCGTTCACCACCACCATGTTGGTGCCCTGTCCCACGGTCACCTTCCCCCGCTGGGTGAGCAGGGGCGTGATGGCCTGCGAGACCTCCTGGGCAGTGGCGTAGTTGATGCGGTACGCCGTCGTGACGATGGGCTCGATCGCCTCGCGGTCGTTCAGCGCTTTGACGTTCACCACCCGGATGATCCCGTTCTCGTCCTCCTGGCCCACGAGGCCGTATGTGTTCAGCAGGCTCTTCAGCGCCACGTCCCAGGGCTGATCGTGGATGCTGGCCGTCACCAGGCCCGTGACCCCGGAGCCGGAGATGATGGTCTTCCCCGAGAACTTGGCGAACTGCATGAGGACATTCTGGATCGGTGACGCCTCGAAGCTGATGCTGATGTGCCTCGCCGTGCTCTGCTGGTAACTGTCGGAGGTCAACAGGGCGTTCTTGGTCCGTTGGGACTGCGCCGGCGCCCTGCTCGCTATGCGCAGGTCGCCCGCTCCGGCAGCCGGACGCGGCTGCGTCGTCGGAGCGGGGGGTCCCGCGACCGACGACGACACGGCGGAGCTCCACGGGGCGAAGCTTCCCTCGGGGTTGTCCAGGTCCACGCGGACCCCCTTGGGGTCGGTGGCAATGGTGTACCCGAGCTTCTGCTTCAGGACGAACACCACGCGCACCATGTTCGCCGAATACTGGCTCGTGCGGATGGAGACGATGCCGCCACGGTTCACGTCCGTGAATTCCTGGCGGGGCAGCGCGTTTCGCGCGCCCATCAGGTCCACGACGAGGCGGTTCGGCCCTTCCATTGTGAAGTCGCGGTAGTGGACTGCCCCGTCTACCGAGATCAACACGCTGGTCTGATTGGCCACGGAGGTGACGGCCACCTCGGTGACCGGCCCTCCCAGGGCCACGAGCGCGCTCGTCAACAGCGCGAACATCGAGGTCATTGAGTGCCTCCCGGGGTATCCATCCGCATCACTTTTCGCTGGGTGATCCCGAATTCATCGACTTCCACCACAACCGAGAAATCGGGGCGTATCTCGACGACCCGGACGTTCCCGGTCGTCTCTCCGACCTTCAGGTACCAGGTCTGTCCCCGAGGCGTGATCGAAACGTCGGTGCTGTCCTGCGACGTGTGTACCGAGCTGGTGCCAAGCATCGCTACGCTGGCAGTGGGGTCGTGATCGTCGTAGATGACGCCCATGAGCCGCAGCTGGTCGAAGCGAGGACCCCGGTCCGCGGTGGAGAGCGGCGCGAACGGGTTGCGGCGCACGACGCTCGGGTACGTGAACACCTCGCGCACGAACACCAGCTCCGCGGGTTGGCCGGGCTTCGTCGGCGCCTTGGTCGAATCGGCCTTCTGCGCGGCGAGTCCAACTGGAGCCGCAAGGCACAACCCGACCATCACGAGCCCGAGCCCACTGCGGCCACCCAGGGCACGCCCGATCATGAGGAGCCTCCTGCTTTCGCTGCCGCAGCCTTGGTGCCGGGCTCGGGCAGGACATAGGTCTCGATCTGGAAGGTGGCGATGACGGGTGACTTGTAGTCCGGGTACAGCTGGGCCTGACTGTAGAGCGTCACCGACATCTGGACCGGGGAGACGATGCGCGGAAGGCTCGCGATCTCCGTGATGAAGCGGCCCACGTCGTGGTACTCGCCGATGGCCCCCACGTCGTACGTCGACTTGGTGTAGTAGGCGGCGGGCTCCAGCGGCTCGGGGTTCAAGCGCTCCAGCTTCACGTTCGACCTGATCGCGTAGCCCGCGATGGAGTTCACCAGCGCCGGCACGTCTTCGGCGGACGGGATGAGCTGCTCGAGCTTGCTCACCTGTCGCTGGTAGAGCGCCATCCGCTGCTCGAGATTCCTGCCGCCCCCCCGAGCCGACGTGAGCTCGGCCCGTCGGTTGTTGTCCTGCAGCCTCTCGAGGTGCGCCTGCATGTCGTCCACTTCCGCCTTGTGCCCCTTGTACCAGAAGGAGTAGAAGGGGTAGAAGAGCGCCACCAGGAGGATGGCCACGACCATGGCGTTGCGCTGTTTCGGATCCGTGGGGTTGTACCAGGCCATGGGTTACCTCCCCGTCGTATCGGCGGGGGAGGATCCCCCCGGACCGTTTTCGAAGAGGGGTACCGTGTGGAGCTGGTCCAACGGCGGGGACTGGTAGTTCATGGTCAGCGAGAAGTCCTGGACGATGTCCTGCGGGTCCGTCGGGGACTGCTTCCCCTCGATGTGCTCGAGGGTCACGGCCCGCAGGAAGGGCGACGCCTCCAGGTTGGTCATGAAGGTGGTGATGGCGTACATGTTGCCGGCTTCGCCCGTGATGCGCAGCGTCAGCGGGTCGCTGCCGGTCTGCGTGACCGCCGTGAGCCATGTGTAGTCGGGAAGCGCTCGGGCGATCTCGTCGAAGATGTGCGGCCAGACGTATCGATCCGCGTCGATCTTCTGGATGATCTCCACCCGCTGGGCGATGGAGTCCCGCCGGGCCGTGAGCTCGGTGGTCCGCTTGATGAGGTCGGCGAAGCGGGCGGAGTCCTGGGCCGCGGTCTCCAGGGAGACCTGGAGGTCCTCGTGGCGGCTGCGGGTCCCGAAAAAGAGCCAGCCCATGAGCCCGAGGCTCAGGATGCCGGCACCGATGGCACTGAGAATGTACGGATCTGCCGGGGGGCCGCCGCCGCCTCTCTTCAGGAAGGACAGTCCCGACAGAGAGAAGCCGCGCCCCTTGCCGGACCGCTTCTTTCCGCCTGGAAGTAAGTTGACTTCGATCAAGGCTCAGCCCCGTCCTTGGCCTCTCACTGGCGCAGCGCCAGCCCGAGGGGAAGCAGCAGCATGGGCGCCGCTTCGTCGATTGAGATGTCGCCGGACGCCGACGGGCGCACCGGCACGCGCTCGAAAGGATTCACCAGGTGCGTCTCGACGTTCATCCGACGCGCGAGTGACTCCACCATGCCCGGAATCCGGGCGCCCCCCCCACTCAGGTAGATCTTCCCGAGGGTCTCTCCATCCTCCCGGGTCATCAGAAAAGCGCTTGCCCGCTCGATGCCCACCGCCACCTCGTCGGCGGAGGCGTCCACGAAGCGCTCCAGGTCGTCCACCGTGTCCCGGGCCTGCACGACGTCCTCGGCCTGCTCGGCCGTGAGTCCTCGCTCCCGCTGGAGGTCCTCGCGGATGCGGCGAGACCCGAACGGGATGTCCCGCGTCAGGATCGGCACCCCGTTCTCGAGGATGTTCACATTGGTGGTCTCGTGACCCACGTTCACCAGCGCGATGATCCCCTCCATCGCATCCGGATAGTTGTGCTCGAAGGCGTTGTGCAACGCGAAGGCGTCCACGTCGATGACGATCGGGTTGACGCCCGCATCCTGCAGGAGTCCCACCTTGTTGTCCACCAGCTCCCGCTTCGCCGCCACCAGGAGCACCTCCATCTGGAGGCCCTCATCGTGGGGGTTCAGGATCTGGAAGTCCAACTCGACGCTCTTGATGTCGAAGGGAACGTGCTGCTCGGCCTCCCACCGTATGACCTCGCGCGCGTCCGTTTCCTTCATCCGGTCCATCTCGATCTTCTTGATGATGACGTCGTGGCCGCCGACGGCGGTGACCACGGCCGCCCCCTTCATCCCCATCTCCTGGAACAGCCCCTGGACCGTGTCGGAGACCAGGCCGTAGTCCATGATCTCACCCTCGACGATGGCGTCGGGGAGGAGAGGCCGCATGGCTACCCTGGTGACCTCGGGCTGATCACCCGAATGGTCGACCTCCACGACCTTGACGAAGCCGGATCCGATGTCCAGGCCGATGGAGCTTCGCTTGCGTCCGAAGAGAGCCATGCGCGTGCTCGGGAGCGGGGAATGAATTTTCCCGGAAATACTGGTCCAGGTTACTACAGGAAATCAAGCCTTGTCAAGAATGATCTGGCGAATAAGGGAACGGCAAGAATTGGTAAACATTTGTCGCGATCCCTGCCCTTCCCGAAGGAGGGTGAGAGGAATCTCGACCGCCATCTCGGGGCTTGTCTCGATGCTCAACCGCCGAGGACGCCGGAGAGGTCCACCCAGCTCCGCATGGCCATGGGCCGCACCTTGGTGAGGGCCGAGTTGTTCAGGATGGCGCGCTGGACGGAGCAGCTCGAGTACGTGACCACGGCGTTCCCCAGGACCGAGCTGGTGCCCAGGTCGAAGTTGGCCGCCACCACGCCCCCGTTGAAGTGGCCCCCGGTTCCCGATGTGGACAGCTCACCCTTCACGAACACCGGTCCGTAGAACTGGAATCCACCCTGGACGCTCAGATTGCCCTCCACGAGGAGGATGCCCTGGCCGTAGCCCCCGGAGATAGAGAGATCCCCTTGCGCATAGATGATGGGGAAGTAGTTGCCGCACACGTCGCCGGGGTTGTTGGGATCTCCCCAGTTGTTCGTGTTCGACGTGTTGCAGCGGTATCCCCCGGGCGAGGGGGTGGAGACGAATGTCGAGTCCGCGGCCAGGCCGGTGAGCGTGGTCCCGGTGGCGTAAGACTGCTCGGCCAGGGCCACCATGTCGTCCCAGGTCAGGTCGCCGAAGCTCATCAGGGACGCAGACGTGATGGTGGTGTCCTGAGCGTACGCCGGATTCCCGTAGACGTCGAGGGTGCCCCCGGTGACCTTGATCTGCGTCGTGTCGTCGATGACGATCCCCGGCTTGTTGGTCACGCTCGAGGCGTCACACTCCGAGGACCACGCCGGCGGGATGGTGTCGTTGCCGCTCACGATGGAGCTTCCGCCCACCTTCAGCTGTCCCTGGGTGGCCAGGGCGCCCGGGGGATCCACGTTCGCGGTGCTCACGCGCGTGTACAGCCCGAGCCGCCGGGTGGCGCCGGACCACAGGGCCCCTCCGGCCGTGACCGTGGCGGTGGCGTCGAGGAAGTAGAGGCGCTGCGCCACCTTGGTGGCCTTCACGGACACGATCCCCTGGGGAAGCGTGCTCACGATGGTGGTGGTGTCCCACAAGGGAAGCGCCGTCAGGGCGCTGGTGTTGTTCACGAGCACGCCGTTGACCCCGCTCTGGGCGAGGTTGACCGCCAGGGCCGAGTAGCGGCTCGCCACGCCGATGCGTACCTCCTGCTGCGCCATGTAGAAGCCGGCGGTGACGAGCACGCCGACGATGACCAGGGCGCCGATGGCGGTGGGCAGCGCGAATCCGCGCGTATCAGCTTTGTCTCTCATAGTCTGCTCCCGGACCTTCGAGGGGCCGGCGTCTTCCTCAGTTCCTTGTGTAGATCAGGCCGGTGATGGAGTCCCCGACGGGCTGGCCGAGGGAGTTGACGGCTCCGGACGACGTGCGCACCGTCACCTGGATCTGCCGTACCTCGGTGGCAGTGGTGGTGGCGTTGCCGATGGAGTCCAGATAGGCGAACTGGACCCCGTCCGTGCGCTCCAGGGGGCCCACAAGGGGCACCTGATTGCCGTTGATGTCGGTGCGGCCCAGATACGTCACCCCGTTGAGGGTGACGAGGCCGTACGTGTAGTAGACGAAGCTCCGTATCTCCGCGCCGCTCCGGACCGTGTTGGCCGTGAACAAGCTCGCCGCGCCCGCGGCGAAGCTCAGGTCCTCGGCCGGCCTCGAGCCGCAGGTGATGGAGGTCGTGTCCTCGCCCGCCACCTGGGCCGAGATCCAGGCGTCGTCGCTGCTGAGGTTGGGATTGTTGTCGGCGAAGATGAACACCGAGTCCGGCTTCACGAACCAGTCGCCCACCTTCAGAACCCTTATGACCGGGGGGCTGGCGCCGCTCACGGCGCAGACCAGGCCGAACTTGCGCATGCTGCGCACCTCGATGGAGTACTGATTCATCGTGATCAGGTCGCCACCCCTGGCGCTGATCTCGCGCAGCTCGTTGAAGAGCACGTCCAGGGCCGCGCGGGTGGACTGCTGGGACTGGATCTGCGCGGTCTGCGCGGTATAGGTGCGCTGGTTGGTGAGGAGCACCTCCATGGCGGCGGCGAGGACCAACATCCCCAGGACGACCACGATGATGAGCTCGACGAGGGTAAACCCGCTCCGGTTCCTGTTCATCGGCTGACCACCCTGTAGACGAACGTGTCCGCGACGTTGTCGGCCATCATCGGGAACGGGTTGGCGGTGGAGCTCTGGAGGCCGGGTCCCGTGGTGACGATGGTCACCAGCTTGGACTGTACGGTCTCGGTGGCCGAGGTCCATGTGACGGTGTAGCGGCCGACGGACTCCGTGCCCGACGCGAGACTGGCGAAGGGCATCGCCTGCACCTTCTCGATGACGGTCTGTTGGGCCACGGACCTCTGCGTCATGACGTTCGCCAGCGTCACCTGGCGCACGATGTAGCCCGTGGTGCCCGCCAGCCCGAGCACGCCCACCGTCAGGATCACGATGGCGACGATGACCTCCACCATGGTGAAGCCGCCGCGGGCTTCGTCGGCGTGGGGGGCTCGGGGGGTTCCGCATCCTGTCCGCCCCGATCTGCCGGAGGCTGTCATCTCAATACACCGTTTGACCAAGGGGAAGGACTTCCACCGACGTCGAGTCCGCGCCCCGCCAGAACTGGAGCGTCACCGCGCTGGAGAAGCTGTTGCAGTTCGTGTCGCCATAGCCCCTGGAGTTCATGCACAGACGGAAGTCCCCCGTGGAGGATCTCAGGTCCACGTGGTTGTCGTCCATGAAGTGGACGACCTCGTACGTGGTGGCTCCGTTCGTGATCCACACGCTGTCGCCGGACGTGCTCACACCCAGCGCGACCATCGAGCCGTTCTCGATGGCTTGAGCCCGTGTCCGGGCCACCAGCGTCACGAAGGTGTTCCGGGCGCCACGGACGGCGAATCGGGAGCTCGCCCCTTGCCAGCTCGCCAGCGCGATGGTGGTGAGCACCGTGCCGATGACCAAAGCGATGGCCAGCTCGACGAGGGTGAAGCCCAGACGACGGTTCATGGTCCTTTCGGCAGGGGGCATGCGCAGCACTCCGGGATGGGGCGACCAAGTTCCGTGCCAGCCGTAAGTCCAATATCTAGGCCACGTCTGGTGCAGGCAAAGGACGCTGAAGCACACATTTTGCCGGCGACCGGCAATGGAGTCCATCGAAGCCCGGAAAAGCGCTGGGAGACTTCGCCGTCCGGCGAGGATCCGGTGTCACCCGTCGCCGTCTCCCAGAGGGCCGACGCGACCGGTCCCGGGGAGCACGCGGAGCGGGCCCAGGACGGGCCGGACTGCGGCCAGAACCTGGTGGGCCCAGCACCCCGATCCGTCGACCTCGGAGTCCGGATCCAGGGTCACGCCGCCGACGGCGCGGGCCACACCGACGAGCCTGGATCCCGACCCCATCGTGAGCCTGCCACCCACCAGCACGACCCCGTAAAAGCGGGCGCCTCCGGTGAGGGTCAGGTCGCCTCCCGTTACCAGCACGCCCTGCCCCACCCCCCCGTCCACTCCCAGCGAGCCCGGAGATCCGATGACGACGGTGAGCGCGTGACAGGCTCCCAGCGGGTCCTCGGGATCTCCCCAGTTCCACGGCTCCGCCGTCAGGCATCCGTCGACGCCCGTGGCCGGCCCGGGTGTGCCGGACCCAGACACCGACCGATCGGCGGCGGCCAGGAGGTCCCCCACCCGCAGCATCCCCAGTGAGGGCTCCCCTCCACCGGCGGTGTCGAACGTCGCCACGGGCGGAAGCACCAGGGGAACGCCCAGGGAATCCCGAACCCGATTCCACGCGGCACACGCCAGCGGGTCCGGGAGCGCATAGGATGCGCGCGCTGCCGCCACGTGCACGCCGGACAGGCCGGCGACGGAGACATCGGGTCCCACCTCCACCACCCCCTGGATCGCGCCGGTCCGGGCAGCGGGGTCCATGCTCCACGTCAGTCGGGCCTCCCGCACGGACCATGCATCCGGCCTCACGGCTCCCGCGGCTTCCGCGAGCCAGATCTCGCGGGAGAGACGACGCACGTCCACGCGGTAGCGGGCGCCCCCGATCGTGCCGGCCGCCAATGGCCACTTTCGGCCGAGGCCGAGCGTGTCCGGAGGGACCGGGCTGCCGCCGCCCAGCACGTCCACGATACCGGCGTCCGCCGCGGCCCGGGCACGCAGGAGATCCGCACCGGCCCTGGACACGGCGAGCTCCGCCCGGGCCATCAGCAAGGTTCCGTGAGCCAGGAGGGCGAGCGCAAGAAAGAGGAGAACGCAGACTACCAGCACGACCCCCCGTCTGTCGCCGTCAACCACGCGGAGCTTCTCCCCCCGCGGCGACGGAGATGTGCCACGGCGCCGCCGACCCTTCGACCTCCAGGAAGAGGGTGACGAATGCACCCGAGCGCTCGAAGACGCTGCTCGGTGTCCTCACGACCTCCGGAGTGAGAGGCTGTCGTCCGCTCATGCCCCTTCGGTACCGCAGCGCCTCGTCGACGACGTGATAGCTGCCTCTCTCGAAGTAACGCGCGAAGACGGCCCCCGTCGGGGGTATGCCGGAGAGATGCCAGGTCTCGGCGACGCGCCCGGTGTCGCCAAAGCACGGGGTCGCCGCGGTGGCGCCGTCCAGCGCCGCCACCGTCCACTCCCCCCCCGACCCCAGAATGAGAATCGAGTCCTTGGCGGGCTCCGGGAGCCGCACGCCCTCCACCTCCACCTCCAGATCGAGGGGGGTCGTGCCCGGGCCGCACACGTAGCCGACCCCCCGGAAGGCGCGCAGCCCCAGGGAGTCGGCGGAGAGGGCCCACCCGTCGCGCCGCGCGTCGCCGTCGCGACCCTCCTCGCCAAGCAGCTGACGCGCAACCCTGACGGCGGCCAGGGCGTCGCTGGTCCGGTCCAGCGCCGCCACCGCGGCGCGTTGCCGTGCCACCACGGTCAGCGCGAGGCTTGTCAGGAACAGGCCGAGGAGCAGAGAGACGAGGGCCTCCACCACCGAGGCTCCCCGTCGCTCCGACGCGTCCGGCGCCGGAGCCCCCGCCCGCTGCGTCGGCATCAGCGCCCTGCCGGGGCCGCCGTGCGCCCCTCGAGGGAGAAGAGCACAGAGTCCGTCGGCGTGAGGACCTCGACGAGGAGCGTGCGGTCGGCGTCCGCGCTCCACCGCAGCCGCCCGACCGCCACCGGGGCCTCCCCGGCGTCGACTACCCCGAGGCTCGACACCGAGTCGTAGAGCCGCCCGGCTTCGGTTACGGCGCGCTCCAGGGACTCCGCCCGGCGCATGGTCCTGGCCGCGAGGAGGAGGGTTCCCGCCACGCCGAGGAAGCCCACCTCCAGCACCACCATCGCCATCAGGACCTCCACGAGGGTGAAGCCACGGCGTGTCATCGGCGGCGCACCCTGCCGTATCCCGACACCACGAGAGCGGCTTCGGCCCCACCTCTGCGGAACGAGACGGTCTCGCTGGCGACCTGCCCGAGGCCCAGCGCGTTGTAGCGCAACTCGGCGGCGGAGCGCCCGCGGCTCAGCGCGACCTCGACGCCGAGATCCGCCTGGACGGGGATCCGGCGCACCGGCAGTCCCGCAGCCTCCAGGCTCGCGCTTCCCGGACTCGTCTCGACGACGACCACCGCGCTCCCCCGGGCAAGAGCCTCCGCACGAGCCTGCGCCACCAGGCCGGCCACCGCCTCCCGGGCCGCCACCACCGCCATCCGGTCCTGGAGATGCCGCGCCCTCGGCGCCACGAACGAAACGCCCACGGCCAGGATGAGGAGCGTCGCGCACAGCTCCACGAGAGTGTGACCTCGTCTCATGAGGCCACGATGACACGGGGAAAGGGGCGAGCGAATGTCGGGAAGGGACGACCGCGTGCAGGCCTCCCGCCGCTACTCCACCCCGTATTCCTGGATCTTGTAGCGGAGCGCCCGGGGGGAGAGCTGGAGTAGCTCCGCGGCCTGCGTCTTGTTGCCTCCGGTGCGGTCCAGCGCGAGCTGGATCAGGTGCCTCTCCAGGCGGGCGCTGTGGCGCTTCACCGAGAGATCCTCGGTGTCCACGCCGATGCCCGGGGTGTCCGGTGGAGGCCGGCGCACGACCTCCGGGAGGTCGTCCACCGTGATTCTGGGTCCCTCCGCCAGCACCAGCGCGCGCTCCAGCACGTTCTCCAGCTCGCGGATGTTGCCCGGCCACGAGTAGGAGAGAAGCACCTCCATCGCCTCGGCGTCGACCCCGTCGACGTGGATGCCCAACCGATCGGCGTGCAGGCCCAGGACGTGGTGGACCAGCTCCGGGATCTCCTCCTTGCGCGTACGCAGCTGTGGGAGGTGGATGGGCACGACGGCCAGGCGGTAGTACAGGTCCTGCCGGAAGTCGCCGGTCTCCACGGCCTCCTCCAGGTCCCTGTTCGTCGCCGACAGGACCCGGACGTCCACGCGCTTGGTCTCGGTGGATCCCAGCCGGCGCACCTCCCCCTCCTGGAGGGCGCGGAGCAGCTTCACCTGCAGGGCGCCCGACAGCTCTCCCACCTCGTCGAGGAACAGGGTGCCTCCGTCGGCCGCCTCGAAGAGGCCCGCCTTGTCGCGGTCGGCCCCCGTGAAGGCTCCCCTCACGAAGCCGAAGAACTCCGACTCCAGGAGCTGCTCCGGGATCCCCCCGCAGTTCACGGGAACGAAAGCCGCCCCAACCCGTGGGCTCTCCCGATGGATGAGGCGGGCCACCAGCTCCTTGCCCGTGCCGCTGGCACCCGAGATGAGCACCGGGGAGTTGTGCCGGGCCACCTTCTCCACCACCGCCAGGGCCCGCCGCATGGCCGGCGACGTCGCCACGATCTCGCCGAAGCGCCGGTCGACGTCGACCTCGCGGCGCAGTCGTCCGACCTCCTTGCGGAGCTGCTCGCGCTCTTCCGCCTTGCGCACCGTCAGGAGCACCTCGTCGGCGCCGAAGGGCTTGGGGAGATAGTCGTACGCGCCCCGCTTCATCGCCTCCACCGCCAGGTCCAGGCTGCCGTAGGCCGTCATGACGAGAACCAGCGCCTCCCCCCCGCTCTCCCCGTAGCGCTTCAGGAACTCCAGGCCGTCGATCCTGGGCATGCGCACGTCACAGAGGATCATGTCCGGCCGGTGCTCCTCGGCCGCCGCCAGCCCGGCCACTCCGTCGTCGGCCTGGACGACCTCGTAGCCTGCGTCGGCGAGGATGAGCGTCAGGGACTTCCGGAGTCCCGCGTCGTCGTCAATGATGAGGATCTTCACGAGTCGGCTCGTTAGGGGTGGACTTCCTCGGGCCCGTCGGGGAGGGTTCGGGCACGCCGGGGAGACGAACGACGAAGCAAGCCCCGGCTTCCGGGCGGTTCTCCGCGTCGATGCGCCCCCCCATCCCCTGGACCAGGCGCGCGCAGATCGACAGTCCGAGCCCGGTACCCTTCCCCAACTCCTTGGTGGTGAAGAATGGGTCGAACACGTTCTCCAGGTCCACCTCGGGGATCCCCGGGCCGTTGTCCGCCACCCGGATGACCACGACTTGTCGTGCCGTGAAGAGGGGATCGATCCCGAGGCCGCTCTCGTCGCGCGAGACACGCCGGCGATGCATGTAGTTGACGCCCGGCGGATCCTCGGCGCGTCGTGTGGGGAGGCCGGACACGGCACCCGACTCCGTGGACAGGCGGACCTCGATGTGCGGATCCGGGTGGTTCTCCATCGCGTCCAGGGCGTTGAGGATCAGGTTGACCAGGACCTGCTCCAGGCGATGCGGCTCCATGACGACCTTGGGAACGTCGCCCTCGACCGTCCACGAGCTCTTCACATCGTCCATCCTGCCCTGGTTCTCGAGGAGCTCCCTGACCCGCTCCAGCACATCCGCGGGGGACGCGGGTGCGGCCTCCCCTTGCCCCGGCCGCGCGTAGTCCAGCAGCCCGCGCACGATGCGGTCGATGCGGCCGGCCTCCTCGCGTATTGAGTCCAGAAGCTCCGTGTCGCACCCGTCGCGCTCCAGCCTGCGCTTCGCCACGTCCACGAACGCGATGACCGCCCCCAGGGGATTGCCGACCTCGTGGGCGATGCCCGCGGCCAGCGTGCCCACGGACGCCAGATGCGCGGAGTGCACCACCTGGTCCCGCGCCTCGATGAGCTCCTGGTTCGTGCGGTCCAGGGACGCGATGTTCTCCGCGAGGAGCGTCTGGTCTGCGATGAGTCGATCCGCCATGGCGTTCACGCTCTGGCTCAGCTGGTCGAGCTCCAGCCGCTCGGACCCCCCGATCCTGTGGTGGTAGTCACCTTCAGCGATGCGGCGCGCGTCCCCTGCCAGGCGTTCCATGGGCTGCACCAGGGTACGCCGGAGGAACGCGCCGCCGAACGCGAACAGCACCACCAGGTCCGCCGCCACGAGAACGACCACGAACAAGAGGCTCTCCGCGGGCGACTGCAGGACCGGCAGCAAAACCGCCAACCCCAGCCCCGCCACCAGGACGGCGCCGGCGAAGAGCACACCGAAGACGACGAGAAGCTCCCGCCGCAGCGGGGTGGGTGCACCCAAGCGGTGCTCCGGAACGAGGTGGACCGCGATCCCGCGTGCAGCGCGGGTCGCGGTGTCCGAAGCCCGTCGCGACGGCGAGACGGGCTTCCCGAAGTGCTGAAAGTGGATGGTGGGGGGGGCGCGCGGCAACCCGGATGGGCTCAGCGCTTCCTCAGTAGCGGGTGCACTGGATGACGCTCATCGTCGTGGCCGGCGTGAGCTGGGCGGCGTCCCCGTGGTAGATGGCGCAGGCGTCGCCGGGAAGCGCCTTGTGGGTCGCCGAGGCCGACCACCCCGTGTTGTTCCCGCTCACGATGCTGATGACGACGCCCTCGGTGTTGGTGAATCCCAGGTCCGTCTGGCTCGTGGAGTACGTGTAGTTGTCGTCGTAGTACACTTCTTCCATGTCCGCGAGGTTCCTCAGGTCCGACTTCATCGCGGAGAAGTACGCGCGTTCCCGGATGGAGGAGTACTTCGGGATGGCGATGGAAGCCAGGATGCCGATGATCACCACCACGATCAGGAGCTCGATGAGCGTGAACCCTGAAGCCGACCCGTCGTCGTGCGCGTTCATTGGCGTGGCTTCTCCGGTGGTGGTGAGGGGGGGACCGAGCCTGGGGGGGCCGGTGGGGCGGCCCGGGGGAAGGACCCCCGGACCACCCGCGCCAGTTTCAGATCACACCCGCATGAAGGTGCGGGCTGTGCTCCCCGGTCAGCTCGTGCACTTCATCGCGCC
>JAJDNC010000058.1 GCA_022340865.1 Gemmatimonadota bacterium | reverse complement strand
GGGCGGATCCCCGACGCGGGCTGGGAGGACTCGTTCCGGGTCAACGTCATCGGACCCCACACCGTGGCCGACGAGGCCGCCCGGATCTGGGCGGCGCAGGATCTTCCGGGGAGCCTGGTCCTCACCACCAGCGTGAACGCCGTGGTGGCCAAGAAGGGGAGCTTCGCCTACGACACCAGCAAGGCGGCGGCCAACCACCTCGTCCGGGAGCTGGCGCTGGCGCTGGCCCCGAAGATCCGCGTCAACGGGGTGGCGCCGGCCACGGTGGTGGAGGGGAGCGCCATGTTCCCCAGGGACCGGGTCATCGCCTCGCTGGCCAAGTACGAGCTTCCCTGGTCCGACGACGAGTCCGACGAGGCGCTGCGGGAGCGCCTGGCAGGCTTCTATGCCCGGCGCACCCTCACCGGGCAGCCCATCACCCCTGCGGATCAGGCCGAGGCCGTCTTCCTCCTGGTGAGCCGTCGCCTGGCGAAGACCACCGGGCAGGTGATCCATGTGGACGGGGGGCTGGAGGGGGCGTTCCTGCGGTGAGGAGAGGCGCCTTGCTCCTCGCCGACCCGCTTCCTACCGTGCTTCCCGAGCCACCAGGGAGTTCGCCCTTCCTCGTCTTGGGGACACGGCCCCGTGACAACGGAGTCCGGTGCCCGTACGAGGCACGTCCATGAGCTGCCGGAACGGGAGGTGACGGGCATGGCGAAGCAGCGCATCGGCGTCATCATGCACGGTGTGACGGGACGCATGGGCACCAACCAGCACCTGGTGCGGTCCATCCTCGCCATCCGTGAGCAGGGGGGAGTCGCGCTTTCCGACGGCGGGCGCGTGGTCCCCGACCCCATCCTCGTGGGTCGCAACGCCGACAAGGTGCGGCACCTGGCGGAAGCCCACGGCATCCAGCGCTGGACCACCGATCTCGACGCGGCCCTCGCCGACCCCGACGACCCTGTCTTCTTCGACTCGGGGACCACCGAGGCGCGGGCGGACGTGTTGAAGAGGGCCCTCGCCGCCGGCAAGCACGTATACTGCGAGAAGCCCGTCGCCGGCACGCTGGAGCAGGCCCTGGAGGTCGCCGGCATCGCCCGCCGCTCGGGCCTGAAGCACGGGGTGGTGCAGGACAAGCTGTTCCTGCCGGGCCTCATCAAGCTCCGTCGCCTGAGGGACGCGGGGTTCTTCGGGCGCATCCTCTCCGTGCGCGGCGAGTTCGGTTACTGGGTGTTCGACGGCAATGAGGAGCCGGCCCAGCGTCCCAGCTGGAACTACCGCAAGAAGGACGGCGGCGGGATCATCCTCGACATGCTGAGCCACTGGCGCTACGTCCTCGACCGCACGGTCGCGCCGGTGCGCTCCGTGTCGTGCGTCGGCGCGAACCACGTCCCGAAGCGTTGGGACGAGCATGGCCGACCCTACGACGCGGACGCCGAGGACGCCGCGTACGCCCACTTCCAGCTGGAAGGAGGGATCGTCGCCACCATCAACTCGAGCTGGTGCACCCGCGTGCGCCGCGACGACCTCGTGACCTTCCAGGTGGACGGCACCCACGGATCCGCCGTGGCGGGCCTCCACGGGTGTCTGAGCCAGTCGCGGGCGGACACGCCGAGGCCCGTGTGGAACCCCGACGTCCCGCAGCCGCTGGACTTCTTCTCCCAGTGGCAGGAGGTGCCGGACGACACCGTCTACGACAACGCCTTCAAGGTCCAATGGGAGCGGTTCCTTCGCCACGTGGCGGAGGACGCGCCCTGGGAGCACGGCCTCCTCGAGGGCGCCAAGGGAGTCCAGCTCTCGGAGGCCGGGCTCAGGTCCTGGGCGGAGCGGCGGTGGATCGACCTGCCGGAGCTGGAGGCGTAGGCCGGTGACCAGCCTTCGCCTGCCGCGCGCCGACGGGACGCTCGAGGACTACCGGCTCGGCGAGCCCCGCGCGTTTCCCGAGGCCGACGTGCCGTTCGATCGCGTCGCCTACGCGGCGGCGCACGTGGCCGGCGATCCGCTGGCCGACGTGGATCCGTGGCTCGACGCCGCGGTGGACTGGGACGCGACCGTCGCCTATCGCGAGTACCTGTGGAGCCTGGGGCTCGGCGTCGCCGAGGCCATGGACACCGCCCAGCGCGGCATGGGCCTCGGCTGGGACGTGACGCAGGAGCTCATCCGCAGGAGCCTCGCGGCGGCCAGGGAGAATACCCGGGCGCTCATCGCCTGCGGCTGCGGCACGGACCAGCTGGAGCCGGAGCCCGGCGTGACGACGGACGACGTCGTGCGGGCCTACGAGGAGCAGCTCGAGCTCGTCGAGGGCCTCGGTGGGCGGGTCGTCCTCATGGCGAGCCGTGCCCTGGCGGCCTGCGCGACCTCGCCGGACGACTACGAGAAGGTCTACGCGCGCGTGCTGTCGCAGGCCGCGCAGCCCGTGATCATCCACTGGCTGGGCGACATGTTCGACCCCGCGCTGGCCGGCTATTGGGGATACGACGACCCTGAGCGGGCCATGGACGTGTGTCTTTTCATCCTCCAGGCCCACGCGGCCAAGGTGGATGGGGTGAAGATCTCTCTGCTGGACAAGGACCGGGAGATCGCCATGCGCGGTCGCCTCCCGGAGGGCGTGCGCATGTACACCGGAGACGACTTCAACTTCGCCGAGCTCATCGCCGGGGACGGCGAGGGCCATTCCGACGCGCTCCTCGGGATCTTCGACGCCATCGCGCCCGCCGCCTCGGGGGCGCTGGGCGCTCTCGCCCGCGGCGACACCGACGTCTTCCACGACATCCTGGAGCCCACGGTGGCGCTGTCGCGCCACATCTTCAAAGCGCCCACGCGCTTCTACAAGACGGGCATCGTGTTCATGGCGTACCTCAACGGCCACCAGGACCACTTCGTCATGGTGGGCGGCCAGCAGACCGCCCGCTCGCTGGTGCATCTGGCCGATATCGTCCGCCTCGCCGACCGCGCCGGGCTGCTGCGCGATCCCGAGGAGGCCGCACGGCGCATGCGGGCCGTCCTCGCGGTACACGGAGTCGTGTGAGCTCATGCGCGATCTCTCCCGTGATACCGGCCTCCTGTCGCTCAACACCGCGACCATCGGGTGGGACCGCACCATCCGCGAGGCCGTGGAGGCCTGCGAGAAGCTCGGCATCGCCGCCGTCGACCCGTGGCGCCATCAGATGCACGCGGGGGGCTTCGCCGAGAACGCACGCCTGATCCGCAGCGCGGGCCTCCAGGTGACCGGGCTGTGCCGCGGGGGGTTCTTCGCCGCCGCCGACGCGGCGGGCCACGACAAGGCGATGGACGACAACCGGCGCGCCGTGGACGAAGCCCTCGAGCTCGGTGCGCGCTGCCTCGTCCTGGTGGTGGGTGGCCTGGCCGACGGGTCCACCGATCTCGCGGGTGCCAGGAGACAGGTCGTCGATTCCATCGCCGAGCTCGCCGAGCACGCGCGCCCGGCGGGGATGCCCCTGGCCATCGAGCCCATGCACCCGATGTACTGCGCGGACCGCGGCTGCGTGAACACCCTCGGTCATGCTCTGGA
>JAJDNC010000066.1 GCA_022340865.1 Gemmatimonadota bacterium | reverse complement strand
GACATCGAGATTCCGCCGCCGCCGAAGGCCATCGCCCGGCCGGCGACGCCGGTGATCGCGTCGACCAACGTCGACGAGGACATCACCATCGCCCCGACGACCTTCGAGGAAAACCCGGTGGAGAACCTGCCGCCGCCCCCGGCGGAGAAGACACAGGACCTGTCGGCCGCTCCGACGTTCACGCCGTACACGGTGGCACCGTCGCTCCTCAACGAGCCCGAGGTCAAGAGGGTGCTGCAACAGGACTATCCGCCCCTTCTCCGCGACGCGGGCATCGGCGGAACCGTGCACGTGAACTTCTTCATCGACGCGACCGGTAAGGTCATCAAGCACATCATCGACAAGAGCTCGGGTCACAAGGACCTGGACGACGCGGCCCTGAAGGTCGCCGCCGTGATGAGGTTCTCGCCCGCGTTGAACCGGGACAAGAAGGTGCCGGTCTGGGTGTCGCTCCCCATCACGTTCGAGGTGGCGCACTAGGTCGGGGACCTTCCCTCGGGGTCTGGAGCTGCGGCGACGCAGCATCCCGCTTCACCGCCTCTCGCCGGAATCGCTCCGAGGGCGGCAACGGGAAGGGCGGAAGCTGCGCGTGTGGCAAGGCCGCCCGGACTCCGCTCAGCCAGGAGCTCGTGCCGGAGGAAGCGCGCCGGGAGGCGGGGGAGCGCCCGGAGGTGTCCGCGGAGCGGTAGCTACGCCACGAGGCCGGCGCCTGTTCGACTCAGTGGCCCGCGGCCATCCCGTCCTTGCGCGGGTCGGACGCGGCCGCGTAGCCGCGTGGCAGCTTGATGATGAGTTGCGCTCCGCCGAACGTGACGCGGCTCTCGTCCACGATGTGGTGGCCCATGGCGGTGAGCTCGGCGCGGACCGCATCCCCGATGGGAGGCTCCAGCGCCACGTTCAGGCCGGAGAGGTGCCGGAACCGGGCAGCGTCCACGGCGGCCTGCGGCGTCATTCCGAAGACCAGCAGGTTGAGGAGCAGCTGCACGTGGCCCTGTGGCTGCATGGACCCGCCCATCACGCCGAACGACATGTACGGCTGCTGCGTGCCGTCCGGCCCCGGCTTCGTGACGAAGCCGGGAATCAGCGTGTGCAGCGGCCGCTTGCGCGGGCCCACGGTGTTGGCGAGGCCCGGCGTGAGCGTGAAGCCGGCGCCGCGGTCCTGCAGCACGAAGCCGGTGCCCGGGGCGACGAGGCCGGAGCCGAACAGGTCGTAGTTGCTGTTGATGAACGACACCATGTTGCCCGCGCTGTCGGCCACCGTCAGGTAGATCGTCTCGCTGGAAGGCAGCTTCACGTCGCCGGGCTCGACCTCGGCGGCCGCGTTCAGCGTGTCGATCTGCGCGCGCCGCGCGGCGATGTACGCCGGCGACAGCAGCGCCTCGGGCGAGATCGTCATGTCCGCGGGGTCGCCGATGTAGTGGTAGAGGTCCGCGAACGCGAGCTTCTTGGCCTCGATCAGGCGGTGCAGGTACGGCGCCGTGTTGTGGCCGAGCGCCTTCAGGTGATACGGCTCGAGGATCTCCAGCATCTCCAGCGCCGCGACGCCCTGGTTGTTCGGCGGCAACTCCCAGACGCGGTAGCCGCGGAACCCCACCGAGATCGGCTCGACCCACTCCACCTTCATGGCGCGCATGTCGGCCAGGGTCAGGAAGCCACCCTGCTCCTTCACGTACGTGACGATCCGCTGGCCGAGCTCACCGCCGTACATGGCCGCCGGGCCCTGCTCCGCGATGGTGCGCAGGCTGCCGGCCAGGTCCGGATTGCGGAACCACTCGCCCGCGCGTGGTGTGCGCTCGCCGTCCAC
The DNA here is from genome assembly GCA_022340865.1 of Gemmatimonadota bacterium. Classification (GTDB taxonomy): domain Bacteria; phylum Gemmatimonadota; class Gemmatimonadetes; order Longimicrobiales; family Gaopeijiaceae; genus SZUA-318. The sequence continues at coordinate 25,897 of JAJDNC010000066.1, read as the reverse complement.
CAGGTACGTCGCGCTCGCGTTCGCGTTGTGTTGGAGCTTCCTCAGGTTCTGTGCCCACTGCCGGGCGATGATGGGCGACATCGGAAATCCGTTTTGCGCCAGCCGGATGGCGGGCGCCAGGGCCTGAGCCAGGCTGATGGTCCCGTACCGCTCCAGCAGCGCGGCCCAGCCGGCGACGGCGCCCGGCACGGTGACGTCCTCGGCACGGCCCGCCGGCATGGTCTCGAAGCCCCGCGCGAGCAGGGCCTGCCGTGTCATGAGCGAGCCCGAACGGCCGCTGGCGTTCATGCCCACCAGCCGGTGCTCCTTCGCCGACCAGAGCAGGGCGAAGCAGTCGCCGCCCGGCCCCGTCATCTGCGCCTCCACCACGGCCTCCACCGCCGCCGCCGTCACCGCCGCGTCGATGGCGTTGCCGCCGTGCATGAGCACGTCGAGGCCCGCAGCCGTGGCCAGCGGCTGGCTCGTCGCGATCGCGCCGTTCGGGGCATAGACCGTCGAGCGGCCCGCCATGGACAGCGTATGAGCTGCGACCTGTCCCGTGGCTCCGATCTCCTGTTGAGCGGTGAGGGCGACAGGCATAGCGAGCAGCACGGAAAGAAGCAACGCGGACCGAGGCCGGATCACGGGCACCACCTGGCTGGAGTGAGAGCGGCCAACGTACCCCGGGCCCCGCCGCGAGGCCAGGAACGCCCGAGCCCGGGAGGTGCGACGCCCCCCTTCCGGCCGACACCGCCGAGGGGCGTAACCACCGGGTCAGAAGAACACGGTGAGGGAGAAGCGCAGGATCCTCGGCTGCACGCGCTGCAGGACCGACATGTAGTACTGGTCGCTGGTCACGCCCGTCCAGGGCTTGGCCAGGTCCGGATAGTAGTCCTGACCGTTGTTGACCATGGTGTTGAGCTGCGTCACGGACTTCTCGCCCAGCACGTTGAACGCGTCCAGCGCCACCGACAGCCTCTCCCCTCTGAGGTCGAAGAGCCGCTCCAGGTGCAGATCGACGTTCGAGCGCGCCTCCAGCTGCGGCAGGCCCCGGGGACCCACGAACATGTACTCCCCCTCCAGGGGATAGAAGAGCCGGTAGTCCAGGGGCTGGCCCCCCGACAGGAGGGCGCCGCTGTTGGCCCGGTAGGTCCAGATTCCCAGCGAGGTGACCCGGAACTGCGGCGAGTAGTGGTCCCCCGAGCGGTACGTCCAGAAGGCGCCGCCGCGCATGTTCCACGGGAGGTTCCCCCAGACGGAGACCTTCCCCTCGGCGCCGGCGAAGTTGGGTAGGTAGCCGTAGGCATCCACCCCCTCGTTCACGTGCACATACGGACCGGCGTCGTACGTGGTCGGGTCCACGTAGCCGCTCACGTTGTCCAGGTTGCCCTTCAGCGAGGTCAGTACGAACGAGAACGATCCGCCCCACGTCGGCCGTGATACGTCGACGGTGAGCTGGAACTGCCCGAAGGTGCGTGTGGCGCTGGGGGCGTTCGTCAGCACGTAGTCCGGGTTCCACGTCAGCCCCGCGGTGTCGGCAATGGTCATGTTCGGGATCGGCGGTACACCCGGGCAGTCCGTGGTATATGAGCAGATCAGCCGCGCCTTCACCACGTAGTTCGGCAGGTAGACCCTGTCGAGCCAGACGCTGCCGCCCGAGAAGGCCACGGGCTGGTTGGAGGCGTCGTAGACGCGCACGTACCTGAACATCGTGTAGTTCGACGCCGCGTTCCTGTCCACCAACGCCACCATGTCGTGGTTCGTGCGTCGCGTGTAGAGCGCCTGCAGCTTGACCGAGCTGCCCACCTGCTTCTGCAGCCCGAACAGCCACTCGTCGATGTAGGGCTGGTGGTAGTTCTCCACCGGCCCGGTCTCGTTCAGGGACTGGACCGTCTCCTTCGTGAAGATCCCGAGGGCCGCCAACGAGTCGCGCTGCTGTACCGTGAACGTCTGCGTGGGTGATGTCGGTACGCCGTGGTAGTACCAGACCTCCTGGTTCGTGAACACGTCCGAGCCCGCCGCCCGGTCGAACATCTGCGTGATCATGTCCTGGTGGTACCGGCCCCAGTGCCCCTTTAGCACCAGCGTCTTGTCGCGGCTCAGGTTCACGGTGATGCCCATCCGCGGGTCCAACGCCCGATCCTGCACCGCCAGGAACCGGTTCCCCGACTGCGGCGTCAGCCACCCCTGCCACTGGTTCCAGCGCACTCCCGGCGACAGTACCACCCACGGGCCGACCTGGATGGACGACTGGGCGTACGCCGCCGTGTTGGCCACCTGCGCGTCCAGGTTCACTTCCCCACCCCACTGGGTCGCGATCCAACTCACGCCCTGCACGTGCCAGGTGTTCGGGTCGTCCGGCGTGTACGTCGCAATCTTGCTGGGCTGCCACGTCATGCCGCCGCTGCGCAGCCGCCTGTTGATGAAGCTACCCTTCGTGTAGTCCACTCCCACCTTCAGCGTGTGCTCCCACGAGCCCGTGTGGAGGCGCAGCGACAGCTGGCTGTGTGCCGACGTGCTCGATGGCGCGCTCCTCAGGAAGTACGGGCTGTTCCCGTAAGCGGAGTACGGCGGCCACAGCGCGAACGTGCTGATCCCCGGCACATCCATGCCGCCGTACGGTGTGTATCGCTCGTCCTGGGTGAACCGGTTCACCCGGGCCTCCCACACACCCCAGCCCCCCAGCGTCTCCGTCCACGTGCCGTTCACCAGCCATGTCGGCGAGGTGTAGCGCTGCGCCGCCCCCGGTTCCTCGTAGCCGGTGATCCCGTAGTTGTCCGCCTGCACACCCAGGTACGCAGCCGATGCCTCCACCGTGCTCCGTGGGCCCGGCGTCCAGGTGAGCTTTCCGAACGCCTTCTCGTGCTTCTCCGGCTCCTTCATGGGGGAGTACTTCCCCTCCACCAGATTCAGATGGTTGAGCACGCGACTGTCCTGCCTCACGTACTTGCCGGACACGTAGTAGAAGAGCTTGTCCCGTACGATGGGGCCCCGCGCCTCTGCCTCCATGTCGTGCCGGCTCTCGATCTCCGAGCCGATCTGGGTCCCCACCAGGTTCGAGGCGTCCAGCGCCTGATTCTCGTACGACGTCTTGAAGAAGCCCTGGAAGTCGTTGGTGCCACGCTTCGTCGTGATGTCGATGAGTCCGCCCTGGAACCCTCCGTACTCCGCACCGGCGCCGAGCCCCCGTACCTCCACCTTGTCGATCCAGTTGATGTTCGGCTGGATCGCGTCCCCCCCCATCCCCGGGTTGTTCGTCGATACGCCGTCCATGGTGTAGGAGTCCGCCTGGAAGTTCGCCCCTCCCCACACGTGCCCGGGGCGTGCCCCGGGGGTGAGCGCGACCAGGTTCTCCACCTGATAGGTCATCGGCAGGAGCTCGATGGCCTTCTTCTCTATCTGTATGCCGAAATCGGTGTTCTCGTGCTGAATCTGGATGCGCTGCGACTGCGCCGTGATCCCCTCCAGCTCCACCGCCGACTGCTGCAAGCTCACGTCCAACACCCGCACGCTGCGGTTCTCCACCCGCACGTTGGTGTACGTCCGGCTCTTGTAGCCCAGCACGCCCACGGTGATGTCGTAGGAGCCTGCCGCCAGACCCGTCATGCGTGCCGCACCCTTCGGGTCGGTCCCGGCGGTCCGCATGACCGTACCGCCGAACGCGACTTGTACGGTGGCGTTTTCCAGAGGCTGGCCACCGGCGCCGGTGACCCGGACGAGCAGGATCCCCTGGCCCGAGGCGCGGGCAGGAAGAAGCGCGGCCGCCAGCACGACCAGGACGGTCAGCAGCGTTCCCGCGAATCCGGCGTGTGAGAGTCTGACGACGAATCGACCCATCGCACTCTCCTTCTCCTCCATCGAGAGAACGAAGCGCTCAGCGCATGCGTTACGTGCCGAACTCCTGTACGACGCGCCGCCCGAGGGCTTTCCCTCCGCGGGTGGCCGCCTCCGGGACCACGTCCTGCTCCAGGACCCGGCCGGGGATCACGCCGCCTGTGCGGCGTAGTCATTCATGAGGTCGCCCAGCCCCGAATGGCAAGTAACAGGCTTCGAGCTCGACGGCAACCGCAAACGGGTCTCGGGAGGTAGCCGCGCCCGGGCGATCGACCTGCCGTCCGGATCCAGCACATGCCGGACATCATCCTGGTGCCATCCCTCGTTGGAGAGGGTGACGGCCGGCATGGATGCGGCAGCGACGTCGCCCGTCGGGGACCGCACACCCCGAACCTCAGGGCAGCTTCCGCACCTTCATATCCCGGAGGAGCGCGTTGAGGGCTTCGGTCATGGCCGGACCGAACCCCCTCCCGGGTCGCCGCCCGAAGATCCACCGCCCGGTATCGTGCTCCACCACCGCCCAGTCGACACGACCCTCGTCATCCACCGACGCCCGGATGCGATCCAGGCGCCAGGGCCAGACCTCGTCGCTTTCCGGCCCACGGGCCGGGAGGAACCTCCACCCTTCCTCCGTTTCGGCCAATACCCTGCCGGCGCCCATGACCAGGGACGCCGTGGACCAGAGGTTCCGCTCCTGGCTCAGGATGGCCCGCCATCGGGAATCGTCTCCCGTCACCCCCTGGCCTCCGGGGACGGAGCCGGCCAGGACGTCGGCGAAGTAGCCCTGTAGCGGCACCGGAAGGTCTCGAAAGAGGTCGGCCTGTCGTGCCCGGTAGTAGGTTCCCCGTTCGTCGGCCGCATCGAAGGCACCGGAGTCGGTACCCGGCGGATACCAGCGGATGCGCAGGTCCGATCGCCAGAGCCCGACGTAGGCCCGGGGATCGAGCTGGACGTTCCACTCCACCTTGCTTCCCCCCGTGGAGCCGGCATTGAGGAGCACCGCCAGGATCTTCTCCCGCAGCAGAGCCGGCTCCCGATTGTAGGCGGCGATGAGAGCCCTCGGGGAACCGGTGACCGAGATGGTGACGGGGTCCCGGCTGGCTTCCAGAAGCCTCAGGATCATCCGGATTCCCGCCTGCTCGTCCTCCGGGGCGTTCTCACACGTGTCCCCCGGATGCGAGAGCGGACGATGGGGACCCTGGGCCACGGGAATCGTCCTCCCGGTGATGCGCGCCATTCCGGCCACGGACTCGAATCCCGGCTTCCGGGCGATGTCCCATCCCTCGGGCCTGGCGTGGAGGAACTTCTCGGTGATGTCCAGAACCACGCCCAGGACGTCGTATTCCTCCAGCGCCACGACGGTGGCCAGATCGATCTGGTCGTCGGGGTCCTGGGGAGGATCGTAGAGGTCCGTGACGTGGATCAGAGGGATGCTGCCCGCGGGCTCACCGGGATCCTCCCCCGTGCCGGCAACGGCGAGGGGACCCCTGCGCCCGGCCACCCCAATGACGGCCGCTGGAAGCTCACCGCCCGCCATCCCACTCCCGGCCACGAGAAGGCCCATCCTCCTGATCAACTCTCGGCGGGTGAGATTCATCACCGTGGCTCCGGCTGGGGACGGGACACAGTGGCCGGCGGCTTCCGCCGGGCGCAAGGCGCACCGCGTTGGGGCGCCGCGGCCATGCCTCTCGCGGCGGTCCGCCGTGCCCCCTGGAGGGTCGAACCGATCTCGTGTAGTGTCCTGAAGCAGGCCCGGTCTTCTCCGGTCCGCACGCATCCCCCCACCCTTCATCACCTCGGCAGCCTCCAACGACCATGGAATACACGAAGCTCGGCTCCACCGGTGTCACGGTCTCCGCCATCTGTCTCGGCTGCATGAGCTACGGCACCAGCAAATGGCGGCCGTGGGTCCTCGACGAGGACGACGCCCGCCCCTTCTACCGCCGCGCCATCGAAGCCGGCATCAACTTCTTCGACACGGCCGACATGTACTCGCGTGGTGTCAGCGAGGAGGTCACGGGGCGCGCGCTGCGCGAGTACGGGCAGCGCGAGGACCTGGTCATAGCGACGAAGGTCTTCTGGCCCATCGCGGAGGGGCACAATCGGGGCGGGCTCTCGCGTAAGCACATCGTGGAGGCGTGCGAGGCGAGCCTGCGGCGCCTCGGGATCGAGGCCATCGACCTCTACCAGATCCACCGCTTCGACTCCGAGACGCCGATGGAAGAGACGCTCGCGGCGCTGGACCACCTCGTCCGGTCCGGAAAGGTCCGCTACATCGGGGCGAGCTCCGGCTGGGCGTGGCAGTTCGCGCGTGCGCTCGGCCTCTCGGACCAGAACGGATGGGCGCGCTTCGTCACGATGCAGAACCACTACAACCTGATCTACCGCGAGGAAGAGCGTGAGATGATGCCGCTCTGCCTCGACGAGGGCATCGGCGTCATCCCGTGGTCGCCCCTGGCGAGGGGGATCCTGGCCGGCACGCGGAAGTCCCTGGAGGACCACTCCTCCACCGTGCGTGCCGGCTCCGACACCTACGGACACGATCTCTACGGCGGGCCGGGTGACTGGGAGATCGTGGAAGCCGTCCGGGCCATCGCAAAGAAGCGAGGCGTCTCGCCGGCGGAGGTATCGCTTGCGTGGCTACACTCGCGGCCGGGCGTCACCGCTCCCATCGTCGGAGCCACGAAGCTCGAGCATCTGGATGCGGCGATCCGCTCCCTCGACCTGAAGCTCGAGCCCGAGGAGATCGAGAGGCTCGAAGCTCCTTATCGGCCGCACGAGGTCCGGGGACACCACTGAGCCCGAGGCCGGTCGAAGGCCGATACGGGCCCGGACTCTCGTCGACGCCCTTGCGTGACATCCCCGGGCCGCCCCGTGGCCGCAGCTAGTGTGGTGTGGGGCTCTCCAGCCTGGAGACGTCGATCTTGAAGATCTCCGCAGCGGTCTTCCAGGCGATGTGCTCGCGCTCGCCCTCGGAGAACCCGAGGCCTTCCAGGAACTTCACGTACGGGCCCATCTCCACCAGCGGCCAGTCGGAGCCGTACATGAGCTGCTTGCCGGGAGTGCCCATGTAGGAGATGAGGTCCTTCACCCGCATGATCACGTACCGCTCGAACTCGTAGTCGAAGTCCCCGAGCGTCAGGCCGGAGATGTCCGCATAGACGTTGTCGTTCTTGTAGAGAACCTCCGCGGTGTCCACGAACCACGGGTTCCCCAGGTGGCAGATGACGAATCGGACGTCGGGGTAGTCCACCGCCACGTCGTCCACCAGGAGCGGGTGGGCCTGCCGCACCTTCGCTCCCTTCGCATACGTGTCGCCGCAGTGGATCATCACGGGGACGTCGTGCTTGGCGGCGAGGCGGAACACCGCCTCGAGGGACGGGTCGTTTATGGCATATTTGTCGTACCCGGGATAGAGCTTGATCCCCTTCACCACGCCGTCGCGGATCCGCTCCTCCATGTGGAACAGGTCGGTGCGGGCATCGCCCCGCCAGCGCAGTCCCTCCACCACCGTGGTCCGCGGGTCCTCGGCGAGGATCTCCAGCACGCGCTCCACCGAGGGCCGGTCGACGTCCACCTTGTACGAGGTGAGCACCACCGCGTGGTCCACGCCGTTGGCGGCCATGGCGTCCCATAGCCGATCGACGTTCTCTTCAGTGGGACGGCGGCGGTCGCCGTTTACGGTGTGGTAGGCGTTCAGATGCACGTGGCAGTCGATGAGCATGGCTCTCCTGAACCTCGAAGCAAGGGCCCGACCATGGCGAACCAAGACTCCCGCGCGAGCAAGAGGGCGAAGCTGCGCCTCAAGGACTTCGAGAAGAAGATCAAGCTCCGCCGCCTCACCCTGGAGGACTACGACAACCTAGTACAGATGCAGCAGCGCTGCTTCCCCGGGATGACCCCGTGGGGGCGGGACCAGATCGAGAGCCAGATCTCCCTGTTCCCCGAGGGCCAGTTGTGCATCGAGTACAAGGGAAAGGTGGTCGCGTCGTCCAACTCCCTCATCGTGGACTACGATCGGTACGAGGACTGGCACGACTGGAAGCAGGTCGCCGACGCGGGATACATCCGCAACCACACGCTCGAGGGAGACACGCTCTACGGCATCGAGATCATGGTGGACCCGGAGTATCGGGGGATGCACCTGGCCCGCCGCCTCTACGATGCCCGCAAGGACGTGTGCAGGCGTTTGAACCTGGCCCGCATCGTCGTCGGGGGGCGGATCCCGGGCTTCGGGAGTCAGCCGCCCGAGATGACCGCGCGCGAGTACGTGGAGAAGGTCATCGAGCGGGGACTCTACGATCCGGTGCTGACCACGCAGGTGGCCAACGGCTTCGTCCTGAACGAGCTCATTCCCGACTACTTCCCCTCCGACGAGGCGTCTCGGGGATACGCCACACACCTGGAGTGGCCCAATCTGGACTACGTCCGCGAGCCCCAGCGCCGCTGGCTCCGGGTCTCGCTGGCACGGCTGTGCGCCGTCCAGTACCAGATGCGCCCCATCGCTTCGTGGGACGACTTCTGTACCCAGTGCTCCTACTTCATGGACGCGGCGGCCGACGCCCGAGCCGACTTCGTCCTCTTCCCCGAGTTGATCACCACGCAACTCCTGGGGCTCCAGAAGGAGCAGCGCCCGGCCGACGCCGTGCGTGCCCTCGCGGGGCGGACACCGGACTACCTGGATCTCTTCACCCGGGGCGCCGTGAAGTACAACGTGAACGTCATCGGCGGTTCCCAGTTCACGCTGGAGGACGACCGGCTCTTCAACGTCGCGTACCTCTTCCGCCGTGACGGCACCATCGAGCAGCAGACCAAGCTCCACGTCACACCCGGCGAGCAGAGGTGGTGGGGCCTGGAGGGAGGGGACCGGCTGGGGGTCTTCGACACGGACCGCGGTAAGGTGGCCATCCTGGTGGGCTACGACGTTCAGTTCCCCGAGCTGGCCCGCATCGCGGCGGGCCGTGGCGCGCAGATCCTGTTCGTGCCCTTCGCCACCGACCATCGCGCGGACTACCTCCGCATCCGCTATCCGGCCCTGACCCGCTCCCTGGAGAACGACGTCTTCGTGGTGGCTGCCGGGTGTACCGGCAACCTGCCCTTCGTGGACAACGCCGACGTGCACTATGCGCAATCGGGGATCTACACGCCCCTGGACTTCTCATTCGCCCGGGACGGCATCGCCGCCGAGTGCACGCCCAACATCGAGACCCTCGTCATGGCGGACGTCGACCTGGATCTCCTGCGGCGCCATCGGTACTCGGGAACGGTCCAACCCTGGAACGACCGCCGGGAGGACCTGTTCGGTGTGGTGTGGGACGGACCCGAGGGGAAGGGCGAGCGGGTGTAGGCGTCCGGTCCGCGGGTGTCAGCCCCCCGGACCCGTGTCCGGGGCCGGGCGTTGCCAGATCACCTGCCCATCCCGCATCACCTCGCGAACGCGGTGGAAGGGAATCCGGCGCACGCGCCCTGAATCGTCCGTGACCTCGAAGACCTGGCGGTTGTCGGCGGGGAAGACGACCTGCTGAAACGCGACCCACTGGAGGGCATCCTCGCGACGATCGAAGTACCCGATCTCGAACCAGCCCTGCCCGAACTCCCGGTCCCACCGGATGCGACTCAGGAGCTCGTGAGCTGGGATCATGGACTGGCGAGGGCACGAGACGCGCGGAGGGCAGGATCAACCGAGGATCCGGCCGAGGGACGGACTCATGGGGAATCTGGTCAGGGGCAGCGGAGCCGAGCAAGAAGAGGAGGGGACCGCATGGACAGATCCAGAGACGGGCACCGGGGTGCCCATCCCTGGTGCCTGCGCGGGGCCTCAGATGAACAGGTTGACGTTGGCCTCGTCGGCCTCGGCGAGATAGCTGGCGACGCCGACGTACTCGAGTCCGTCGACCAGTTCCTCGGCTTTGATGCCCATCACGTCCATCGACATCGTGCAGGCCATCATCTTGATGTCCTGCTCCCGCGCCGTTTCGATGAGGTCCTGGAGGCTCGAGACGTTCTCCTGGCGCATGACCCGCTTCATCATGCGCGCGCCGATGCCGCCGAAGTTCATCTTGGACAGGCCCAGCTTCTCCGGCCCGCGCGGCATCATGCGCCCGAACATCCCCTGGAGAAAGCTCTTGCCGTTCGCCTTCGGACCGGTGGGCTTCCGCAGGGCGTTCAGCCCCCAGAAGGTGAAGAACATCGTGACGTCATCGCCCATCGCCGCTGCGCCGTTGGCGATGACGAAGGCCGCCAGCACCTTGTCGAGGTCACCGCTGAAGACAATGAGCGTCTTCTTGGTCGTGTCAGCCATGTCAGCGTCTCCTCGTCGTCAGTTCGACTCGGCAGTTCGTGTTCCGGCCAGCGCGTGGAAGAACAACGCGACCGGCCGGTAGATGGCGTGGGCCAGCTTGGTGAAGGGAAGCAGCAACACGAGCTCGATGGCCACCGCGACGTGGACCAGGAAGACCCAATAGCCCCACGTCGGGGGGTGAGGCAGGTACAGCGCCACCTCGATGGCGAAGCCGGTGACGCCCGTCACCCACACCAGCGCCAGCAGGAGCCAGTCGGAGAACTGCGACTGGCTGGCGGTGACGTTGGCGCGGCGCAGGCGGTTCCAGATGAGCAGCGTCGCTCCGTAGACCATCGCGGCACCCGCCACCGTGCCGAGGAGGCGCACCGGGTACCAGATCGGCACCGGCGTACCGGTGGCTTTGACGCCGATGAGCGCCAGGCCGTAGTCGAGGATCGTCGCCAGGAACAGGCCCAGGAAGCCCCAGAGCGTCAGCGCGTGGATCAGCCAGCGACGCCGGTAGAGGGGCTCGGCCTCGGCCGCCTCGCCGCAGTCGTTCCGGTAGCGGCGCTGCCCGAGTGCCTCGATGCCCAGCGCCAGCCAGAGCGCGCGGAGCGACCGCCCCCACGCCCCGGGTCCTCCGAGGACGTCCCGGAAGCGGACTCCCTCCCGGCGGGCGATCCCGGCGACCATGGACGCGACACCGACCAGCGCCGCCAGCGCGACCAGGCTCATCACCACGACACCGGTCAGGTGGATGAGCCGCTCGGGGATGAAGTCGAAGAGCGCCAGCCGGCTCGCACGCTCCACCCCGTGGGAGGCGTACATGAACAGCGCGAAGAACGCGGCGAGCGCCAACGCGATGATGGTGCCGAGCACCGCGCGCGTGGACAGCGTCCGCGCCAACCGTGTCCGGTCGTAGCTCGCGATGGCGTAGCGTCGTGCGGCGGCCATGAAGCCGGCGGGGTCGGCCTGGGTCGGGCAACTGTCCGAGCAGGTCCCACAGTGGTAGCAGGACCAGAGCTCCTTGCTCGAGATGAGCGCGTCCTTCATGCCGAGCTGCGCGTACCGGATCATCCGGCGCGGGAACGTGCCGTCGCCGTCGGACAGCGGACAGATCGCCGTGCAGTTGCCGCAGCTGAAACAGGCCGAGACGTCGGCGGCGCCGAAGCGCTTGATGTCGGACAGGAGATCGGGATCGAGCCGGACCGAGGGCGGCGCGACGGCCGCTTCGGGGGACTCCACGTGGACTTCGTCGGCGATCAAGGGGGTCATCGGGCCTCGTCCTCGCCATCGGCCTTCTTGACGGCGGCGTACTGGAAGAACCCCTCGTCGGTCGGCTCGGCGAGCTCGACCACCATGCCGTATCGGCGCATCCCCATCACCCAGAAGACCGTCTCGTCGCTCGGCTTTCCGATGGCGGAGGCGATCTCGGGAACGGTATGGGGCCCGTCGCTCAGCGCCCGGAGGATGTCACCGTGCATCAGCGGCTCCTCCCTGATGATCTCTCGGACTTCCCGCGTCGTGCTCATGCCACCCCTGCCTCCAGCAGGTTGTCGATCATTCCGCGGATCTGCTCGTCGGTGTTGCCGAGCAGATCGATCGCGTCCTCGGGGCAGTACGGGGCGCAACCGCCGCAGCCCTTGCAGGCGGTGGCGTCGATCGTCATGACCTCGCCCTCGCCGTTGGTGACCCTGTGGATCGCCCCGTAGGGGCAGGCCTCCTCGCACTCGCCGCACGCGGTGCAGGCCTCGGCGTTCACGGTCGCGACGAGCGGGTCCAGCTCGGCGGTTCCCCGCATCAGCATGCCCCCGCACTGGGTCACCGCGGCCAGGCCCGAAGCGACCGACTCCGACGAGGTCTTTGGGCCCTGGCAGGCCCCGGCGATCATCACGCCGTCGACCACCGTCTCGACTGGACGCAGCTTGGGATGGATCTCGTTGTAGAAGCCGTCGCTGCCGAGCGGCAGCTTCAGCAGGTCGGTCAGGGAGCTGTTCTGCCGAGGCACCATCCCGGTGACCAGCACGACGAGATCCGCCTCGAGCGAGACCCTCTCGCCGCCGGTCAGCGCGTCGACGGTCGTGACGAGGAGCTTGCCGTCCTTGCCCCGCTCCACCGACGGCGGCGTGTCGTCGGGGAACTTCATGTAGACCGAGCCGCGCTTGCGCGACTCCTCGTACATCAGCTCGTAGCGACCGTAGGTCCGGATGTCGCGATAGAGGTGGTACTGGCGCGCGCTCACGTCGTGGTCCGAGACTTGGATCGACTCGTGGACGGCGGCCGAGCAGCAGTACTTCGAGCAGTACGCGTTACCCCCCTCCTGCCGGTTGCCGACGCAGTAGATGTAGGCGATGGTCCGAACCGGCCGGTCCTTGTAGTGGAGTGGCCCCGGCGTGGTGTCGACCAGCGCCTTGAACTCCGCGAGCGTCAGCACTCCCTCGATGCCGTAGCCGTACTCGCCGGCCTCCGGCTGGTAGGTGTCGAAGCCGGTGGCGATGACGATGGCGCCGACCTCGGTGCGCACGGTCTCCGGCTCTCCGCCGTCCGGCGACGTGACGCGCAGCTCCGCGCTGTAGTTGCCGAAGCTGCCGGACTTGCCGACCAGCTCGGCGCGGGTGAAGACGGTGATGCTCGAGCGTTTCCGAACCTCGGCGACGAGGTCTTCGATCAGGTCGTGGCCGGAGCGCTCGTGCGGGAACATCGGCCCGAAGCGCGCCACCCAGCCGCCCAGCTGGGCCTCGCGCTCGACGAGCGCAACGCCGAGGCCGAGGTCCGCCAGCCCGATGGCCGCCCGCAGCCCGGCGATGCCACCGCCGACCACCAGCGCCCGCGCGGTCGTGTCGACGCCGATGGGATCGAGCGGGACTGAAGCCCCTGTCTTGGCGATGCCCGCGCGAACGAGGCCGATGGCCTTGCGGGTCGCCCCGACCGGGTCGCCGCCGTGGGCCCAGGAGTCCTGTTCGCGGATGTTGACCTGGGTGTATTGGTATGGGTTCAGCCCGGCGCGCTTGGAGACACCGCGGAAGGTGAACAGGTGCAGCTTGGGCGAGCACGACGCGACAACCAACCCATCGAGGTGCTCGTCCTGGATCTTCTGGATCATGTCGTGCTGAGCGCCGTCCGAGCACGCGAACATCGTGGTCTCGGCGTGCACCACACCGGGCTCATCCGCGACGGCGTCGCGCACCTCGGCCACGTCGACGTAGTCGGAGATGTTCCCTCCGCAGTGGCAGATGTAGACGCCGATGCGTCGCTCGCTCATCGAGCCACCTCCTTCAACACCCTTAGCGTATGGGCGGCCTTCTCGAGGTGGGCGGCCACCTGGGCGACCGCCGCCCCCGCATGCGTGATCGAGTCCACGATGTCCTTGGCCCCGGACGCGGTGCCGGCGACGAACACCCCCGGAATGCTGGTCTGCCCGGGATTCAGATCGTCGTTGGGCTCGGCGACGTAGGCGAACTCGTCGAGGCCCAGCGGCTCGCCCTCGAACAGCCGCTCGACTTCGCGGTTGGGTTGGACACCGACCGCCAGCACGACCATGTCGTACTCGGCCTCGGCCAGCCCACCGCCGTTCTCGATGTCCTCGTAGTGAAGGATGAGGTTGCCGTCGGGCTTCTCGGTGACCTTCGCCACCCGGCCCTTGATGTAGGCGGCGCCCAGCTCCTTGGACTCTTCGTAGAACTCGTCGTAGCGCTTGCCGGCCGCGCGCACGTCGATGTAGTGCATCGTCACGTCGGCCAGCGGCAGGGCGCCCATGATGAGCTGGTTCTGCTTGACCGAATACATGCAGCAGATCTTCGAGCAGAGCGGGTTGCCGACGGTCTTGTCGCGGGAGCCGGTGCACGAGATGTAGGCGATGCGGTCTGGGACCTTGCCGTCGCTCGGGCGCAGCACCGTGTTGAAGGGCCGCGTCGGCGCCAGCAGCCGGTCCATCTGCATGCCGGTGATGACGTTGGGGTACTTGCCCCAGCCGTACTCGGGCTTCGCGTCGGCCGCGAAGAGCTTGAAGCCGGTCGAGACGACGACGGCCCCGACGTCGACCTCGAAGGTTTGCTCGTGCTGGCTCAGGTCGATGGCGTTGGCCGGGCACGTCGCGACGCACTGGCCGCACTCCGAGCAGACGCCGCAGTCGAGGCACCCGCCGGCAGCGAAGTGCGCCTCGGCCTCGGTCAGCACCGGCTCGATCTCGGCGAAGTCGCGTGGCGCCGGCACGTGCGAAACGTCCAGCTTCACCGGGTCTCGGTGAGTGTAGCTCTTCTGCCGAGACAGCACCTTCGCCTTGTCGATGGCGGCCAGCCGGTCGTCGAGGGCCTCGAAGCCGTCCAGCTCGCCACCGTTGAGCCAGCGGTCGATCATGTGGGCCGCGCGGCGCCCCTGCCCCACCGCGTGGGTGATGTCGGACGCACCGCTGACGACATCGCCGGCGGCGAACAGCCAGGGGACCTCGCTCTGGAGCGTCTTCGGGTCGACCTGGATGCCGCGGTTCCGGGACACGGCCACATGGGAGTCGAAGGGTCCGGTGTCGGGGACGAGCCCGATCGCCGGGATCACCAGATCGCACTTGATCACGAACTCGGAGCCCGGGATCGGCTCGGGGCGACGCCGCCCCGAGGCATCCGGTTCTCCCAGCTTCATGCGGGTGCACCGCAGGCCGGTCACGTTGCCGCTTGCGTCGACGACCACGGTCACGGGGGAGACCAGGAACTCGAACCGCACGCCCTCCTTGGCGGCGTCCTCGATCTCGGCCACGTGTGCGGGCATCTCCTCTCGCCCACGACGATAGGCAACGAGGGTGTCGACCGCACCCAGCCGCCGTGCGCTCCGCGCCGCGTCCATGGCCACGTTGCCGCCGCCGACGATCACGACGCGCTTGCCCTCGAGGTCCGGCGCCTCGGCGAACCGCACGTCCCGCAGGAAGTCCAGGCCGGAGACCACTGCGGTCGTCTCCTCGCCGGGCACTCCGAGGCTGGTCGCCTTGGGCGTTCCGGTGGCCAGGAGAACCGCGTCGTACCCTTCGCGCTCGAGCGCCTGAAGGTCGTCGACCCGCGTGTCGGTCACGATCTCGACGCCGAGCGCCGTCACGTTGCGGATGTCCTGCTCGACGACCTCTTGAGGCAGGCGGTACACCGGAATCGCCTGGCGCAGGAATCCGCCGGGCTCCGGTGCCGAGTCGAGGATCTTCACCCTGTAGCCCTTGCGGGCGAGCTGCCAGGCGGCAGTCAGCCCGGCCGGCCCCGAGCCGACGATCGCCACGCTCTTGCCGTTGGGCTCCCCGGGCTGGACGCCGGGGCCGTCGTGCGTGGCATAGTGCCGCTCGGCGATGAAGCGCTTGAGCCGCCGGATCGGGAGCGGGGCCTCGAGGTCGCCGCGCGTGCACTCCGCCTCGCAGGGCGCGTAGCACGCCCGCCCCAGCGAGCCGACGAGCGGCGTCGCGTCCAGCACGAGCTGGAACGCCTCCTCGTACTTGCCGCTGCGGATGAGTGAGACGTAGCCGTGGGCCTTGATGCCCGCCGGGCAGGTGTCCGTGCAGGACGAGGTGCCCTCGCGGGTGATCACCGCCTTCTTCGGAACGGCCTGGGGGAAGGGAATGTGGGCCGCTCGGCGCGCGACGAGGTCGGAGTTGAACTCGTCGGGTACCGCCACCGTGCACACCTGCTCGCATTCCTGGCAGCCGGTGCAGGCGGCGGGGTCGACGTAGCGCGCCTTCTGCCGCACCGTGGCGTGGAAGCGCCCGTCGCCGTCCCGACGGATGGTCTTCACCTCACCGTACGTGACGGTCGTGATGTTCGGATGGTTGATCGTCGAGGACATCTTCGGGCCGGAGATGCAGCTCGCGCAGTCCAGGGTCGGGAAGACCTTGCTCAGCAGGATCATCCGTCCGCCCACGCTCGCCTCCTTCTCGACGAGCAGGACCTTGTAGCCCATGTCGCCCAGCTTGAGCGACGACTCCATCCCACCGATGCCGGCCCCGATCACCAGCGCGTCGTATTTCATGCCGCTTCCGCTCCCGCCGCGTTCAGCCTGGCGAGCAACTCCGCGAACTCGCGCATGTGGGCGACGAAGGGCTCCGCGCAGACCGAGCAGAGGGCGGCCATCTTCACCCGCTCCGGCTGGTAGCCCGCAGCCTTCATCCTTTCCTGCGCTTCCGCTGCGATCCGGGCCGTGCGTGCGCTGCAATCGGGCAGATACGCGCACTCGTCTCCGTCGGCGGCGATGAACACGCCGTCGAATCCCCGGTCGAACGCGTGTACGATCCAGTCGGGTTTGATTGCGCTGCTGCACGGCAACGTGATCGTCGAGACCGTCGCCGGGTAATGCAGATGTCTGCTGCCGGCGAGGTCGATCCCGGGATCGGAGATGTTCTGCGTCGAGAACACCAGGATCCGCGGGCCTCCCTCGCCGGTGGAGGTTTCCTGGCCCGACATACCGGTTACTTCGCCTTCTTGACGAACAACCTCAGGTAACCGGGCTCCTCGAGCTCTCCCAGGTACTCGTGACCGACCTTTTTTGACCAGGCCGGAAGATCCTTCTTCGTTCCGGAGTCGGTGGCCTGCACCTCCATGATCCCGCCGACCGGCACACTGCCGATGCCCTTCTTCGCGGCCAGGATCGGCCCGGGGCAGGACGTACCGCGCGCGTCGACCACCTTGTCGACGTCAAGCTGGGTCAGATCAACCGTTGCCGTCGTCATCGTCATATCTCCTCGAACGGCCACTCGGGCCGGACATTGCGTCATGAATCTCATGTGTGCGCGACGCACCGCGACCGTGCGGCAGGCGCCAGGGCCCCCTCCGGTCTCAATCGCCGCAGGCGCCGCACCGAATGCACGTCGTATGCCAGACCGGACGTGAGACTTCCCGGAAGTGGGCCCCGGCGGAACGCCAATGACAGCACCGGGTTACAGAGATTGAGTCCGATGCTGCGCTTCGGGTCGCCGATGTGAGGGGTGGTGCAAACCGTTCCACGGAGCAACCTTTTGGAACGACGTGTTCCACGGCACTCCGTGGCGGGCGGAGCGCCAACAGAGGTATCGAACCATCAACCCGTTTGACATAGATGCGGCTCTTCAGGAGATCCTGAGTGCCGCCGGCACCGGCGAGGACAGCCTTCTCGCCGGGCTGATCGACTCGACCGACCAAGCAGTCTTCATCATCGACGCCCAGCGCCGCATCGTTCTGGTGAGCGACCGTGCGCAGGCGATCACGGGCGTGCCCCGCGAGGAAGCCCTCGGGCGCAACTGCCTGACGCTGTTCAAGTGCCGCAGTTGCCTCGTGGAATGCGGCGTCTTCGAGCAGGGGTCCTCGGACGATGTGCCGCTCGTCCTCTACGGTCCGGACGGCGAGGACGTGCCGGTGCGCAAGACGGCGCGCGTCGTGCGCAACAGCCGCGGCGAGGTGATCGGCGCCGTCGAGGCGTTCCGCCCGGCGAGCGACATCGTGCCCGCCCTGGACGCCCGAGGCGCCGTGTGGGGCGGGGCGTCACACCTCATCGCCATGCTGGGCCGGGGCGTGATGATGGTGGACCCGGAGTTCGTGGTCCAGCGCGCTTCCGCCGCCCTCGCCGAGCTGGTGGGCCGCACGCCGGAGGAGATCGTAGGGCGCCCCGCCGCCGACCTCCTCGGCGACGAGCTGTGCGCGCCGGACGGGCCCTTCCGTAGGGCCCTTCAGCAGGAAGAGCGACCCGAGGGATGGCGCGCGGTGCTCCAGCACGCAGACGGCCGCCAGCTGGCGTTTTCGCTGACCGCCGCGCTGCTGCCCGACTCCGGGGCGTGCGGCGAGGACCAGGGCAGCGCCGTGCTGATGCTGCGGCCGGAGGCGTCGGTGGAGGCTGGCGGCCGCGACGGGCGCCCGGACCGCTTCGAGGGAATGATCGGCCGCTCGCGTGCGATGGAGCGGGTCTTCGGCCTCATCGACCACCTCCGCGACAGCGATGCGACCGTGCTCATCACCGGTGAGAGCGGCACCGGCAAGGAGCTGGTCGCCCAGGCCGTCCACGCACGCTCGAACCGAGCGAACCGGCCCTTCGTTGCCGTGAACTGCGGCGCACTGCCGGAGCAACTGCTCGAGAGTGAGCTCTTCGGTCACGCCCGCGGAGCGTTCACCGGCGCGACGCGCGACAAGCCCGGCCGCTTCGAGGTCGTCCAGGACGGCACCATCTTCCTCGACGAGGTCGGCGACCTGCCGCAGCCGCTTCAGGTCAAGCTGCTCCGCGTCCTCCAGGAGCGGACGTTTGAACGCCTCGGCGAGAACACCAGCCGTCCCTTCCAGGCGCGCGTCATCTCGGCGACGAACATCGATCTCCCCCAGGCCATCGCCGGGCGTACCTTCCGGGACGACCTCTTCTACCGGCTCAACGTCGTGCGCATCCACATCCCGCCGCTCCGCGAGCGCCGCGACGACCTCGAGCTGCTCATCACCCACCTGCTGCACGAGATCGGGCGCCACCGCTCCCGCGCGCTGCGCCTCTCGCCCGACGCCATGCGCACCCTGATGGCCTACGATTGGCCGGGCAACGTCCGCCAGCTCGAGAACGCCCTCGAGTATGCCAACGCGGTCTGCGACGGCCAGACGATCCACGTGGAGGACCTGCCGCCCGAGGTGACGACAGGATCATCTCCGTCGCCGATGCTGCCCTCCGCAGTGATCCCCGCGACCCTGCCGAGCGCTCCGCGCACGTCGCCCGTACCACCGAACGCATCGCGTCCCGCGCCCCTCGGACCCTACCCCGACCGGAGTCAGATCGTCGCCGCCCTCGAGACCACGCATCATCGCCGCAGTGAGGCGGCGCGTCTCCTCGGCATCAGCCGCACGACCCTCTGGCGCCGGATGAAGGATCTCGACCTCTGACCACCGCCCTACAGGTTATTGAATGCTGATCGGGCCGCCGGCAACGTAGACCTTACAACCGGCAGCCCGGCAGCTGATGTTGCCATACGTGGCATCCGCATCGGTCAGCGTAGTCGGATACGACGTCCCGGTCACGCTCCAGCGGCTCGCCGCACCCATCGTGACGTTCACGGTCCCGCCCGTGTTGGAGCTGTTGAGCGCACCCGTCGGCGTCGACGGTGCCGCGATCCGTGGCCTCCACCGAGCCCGATGGGCCTGCAATAGAGGCGCAATGGAGGACATGCGTCATGCGCGCCGTGGAGCCGCCGCTACCCACCCGAGACAATGTCCGTCCGGGGCGCGCCGCGGGAGGGACGCCGACACCGCGGCGTATGGGTGATAGGCAGGGCCGTCGAGCTTGCCCGGTCCTCGGCCGGTCTATCATACTTCTGCTGGTAGCTTACGGGGGCTGAACCGGGGGGCCCCATGGTCATGGACACCAGCCCCATGCCTGAACGTTCGCTCGTTCGCCGACTGAGAGATCGGAAGCTCGTGCAGTGGGCGCTCGCCTATCTGGCGGGGGCATTCGTCGTCTTCCAGCTTCTGGACGCCCTGGCCGAGCCCCTGAGCCTCTCGGCCGCGCTCCAGCGAGCGGTTCTGGTGGTCGTGGCGGTGGGGTTCTTCATCACCCTCGTCCTGGCCTGGTACCACGGCGAGAAGGGCCGGCAGCGGGTGAGTGGGCCCGAGCTGATGATGACGGCCGCCCTGCTGGTGATCGCCGGCGCGGCACTTTCTCTCCTACGGCCCAGGGCTGCCCCTCCACCCTTCCAGACAGCAGTGGCAGGGGACGAGCGGCCAGGCATCGCGGTATTTCCCTGTGAGAACTGGAGCCCCGACCCGGACGACGCGTACTTCGCCAGCGGAATCCACGACGAGATCCTCTTGCAGCTCTCCAGGATAAGCGCGCTGCGGTGCATCGGGCGCGAGTCCATGGAGTGGTACGAGAAGAACCCGCGACCGATGAGGCAGGTGGCCCAGGAGCTCGGTGTGGGCTACCTGGGGGAGTGCAGCGTACGAAAGGACGCGGAGCGGAACCGGATCCGCCTGACGTTCCAGCTGATGAATGGGAACACGGGGGCGCAGATCTGGGCGGAGAACTACGACGAGGACCTCAGCGCTCGGGACCTCCTCGACATCCAGACGGAGGTCGCCCGTCGGGTCGCGCGAGCGGTTGGTGCCGTGATCACCCCCGAGGAGGACGTCCGGCTCGCCGAGCACCCCACCGAGAACACGCCGGCATACAGTGAATACCTGGTCGGAAGAGCGGCGCTCAGGCGGCGAACCGGGGAGGGTTTCAGGACGGCTCTCCGCCACTTCCAGAACGCGGTGGAGGCGGACAGCACATTCGCACTGGCCTATGTCGGAATGGCCGACACGTACTCCCTCCTGTACAGCTACGGATTGCTCCCGTCGTCGGAGGCCTGGTCACGGGCCCAGGAGCTGGCGGAGCGGGGCCTGGAGCTCGACCCCACCCTGGGCGAGGCCTATGCGTCCCTGGGCTACGTCCAGATGCGGCTGGGCTGGGATTACGAATCGGCGTTCTCGAACTTCAAGCGGGCGGTCGAGCTGAGCCCCGGCTACGCCGAGGCCTACCTCTGGCACGCCTATGGTCTGACCCAGCTCGGGAGAGTGGAGGAGGCAGATCCTCTCTTTCAGAAGGCCCTGGACCTCGACCCGCTGAACTTCCTCATCGTCAACACCCTGGGAAGCCGCCACGTAGTCGGTCGGGAGTATGATCGGGCACTGGAGGAGCAGGAGCGGGCCCTGGCGATGAACCCGGACCTGGATTCCGCGGCGATCGTGGAGACACAGATGTTGATGGGCAAGTACGACGACGGACTTCGTTCCCTGGAGCGGTACGGCCAGCGTGACGGTGCCCCCACTTCGTCTCGTCTGTGGTTGGCCTGGGGGTTGGCCGTCGCCGGCCGCGAGGCGGAGTCGAGGAAGATTCTGGAGGCTACGCTGGGGGAGCACGCTGAACGTGACCTCGACCCGGTGAATGTTGCAGAAGTCTACGTGGCCCTGGGGGAGTTGGACGCCGCTTTCGCGTGGTTGGAGCGGGCGTACGAAGTGCGGTCGAAGAACCTGACGAATGTGATCGCCTGGCCCCAGTGGGACCGACTCCGCTCCGATCCTCGGTTCCAGGTCCTCGCGGAGAAGATGGGCGTGCCGAAGGCGGGCGCGTCGCGCTAGGTCGGGCAGGAGCTCGGCGCTCTTCTCTACGCCAGCCCTTCGCTGACCCTCACCACATCCTGCCCCGCCCCGGTCTCATGGGACTCTGGTGAGTTGAGCGCGGCCCCCACCCAACGGGTCCAGCCAGTCGTGACCCGCTAGATTCCTCCACCAGCTCGTCCCGGGGTCCCAAGCTCCGGGGCGCCCCCCCGACCCTGCCCGCGGACCATTCCTTCGGAGAGGCGGCGATGCTCGACCGGGACATTGTGCAGCGGACCAACGAGTCCCTGGAGGACGCCCACCGGCGGGACCTGGACATGCTCGCCGAGCAGCTCCGCAGGAGGGGGGTGGAGGTGGATCCTGTCCTGGCCCGCCTGGCCCTCTTCCAGGTGGCGATTCCGTCCTGGGCGCTGGGTACGGGCGGAACGCGCTTCGGGCGCTTTCCGGGAGACGGAGAGCCCCGGGACATCTACGAGAAGATGGACGACATCGCCGTGATCCACGGCCTCACCCGGGCGTCGCCCAGGGTCTCCCTGCATATCCCCTGGGATGAGCCCGACGACCCCGGCCGCCTCCGGGACCACGCCACCGAGCTGGGCCTGGGCTTCGACGCGGTGAACTCCAACACATTCCAGGACCAGGCCGCTCAGCCCCTCAGCTACAAGTTCGGATCTCTCTGCCACACCGATCCGGCGGTTCGGGAGCAGGCTATAGCGCATAACCTGCATGTGATGGAGGTGGGACGAGAGCTGGGCTCGAGGAGCATCAGCATCTGGCTGGCCGACGGCTCCAGCTTCCCGGGGCAGATGCACCTGCGCAGGGGCTTCGAGCGCACGCTGGCCTCCCTGGAACAGGTCTACGCCCGCCTCCCGGAGGGCTGGCGCCTGTTCACGGAGCACAAGCCCTACGAGCCGGCGTTCTACGCCACCGTCGTCCAGGACTGGGGCTCCTCCCTCCTCCTGGCCCAGGCCCTGGGCGAGCGGGCCTCCTGCCTGGTGGACCTGGGGCATCACCTCCCCAACACGAACGTCGAGCTGGTGGTGGCCCGCCTGATCACGGCGGGGAAGCTCGGAGGCTTCCACTTCAACGACGCCAAGTACGGCGACGACGACCTCACCGCCGGCTCCATCAAGCCGTATCAGCTCTTCCTGGTCATGAACGAGCTGGTGGATGCCGTCCGGGACGCCGGAGATGCCTTCGACCCGGCGTACATGATCGACCAGAGCCACAACCTCAAGGACCCCATGGAGGCCCTCCTCCAGACGGTGGACAACCTTCAGCGGGCGTACGCGAAGGCCCTGCTGGTGGACCGGGAGGCGCTGGACCACCACCAGGAGAACAACGACGTGCTCATGGCGGAGGAGACCCTGAGGACGGCCTTCGAGACCGACGTGAGACCTCTGGTGGCCGAGCTGCGCCGCCGGGGCGGCGGCGCCCTGGACCCCGTGGCCACGTTCCGGGCCTCGGGGTACCGTGCCGAGGTCGCCGGCGCACGGCGCCGTGGCGACTACGTCCCGCCCCAGAGCCTGTGATGCCCACCGGAGACCGAGGCCCGCCGACCTATCTGGCCTTCGATCTGGGGGCCTCCAGCGGGAGGGCGATCCTGGGGACCCTGGACGGGGACCGGATGCGGATGGAGGAGATCCACCGCTTCCCCACGCCCACGGTGGACGACGGGGACCACCTCTTCTGGGAGGTGGAGGCGCTCTGGGACGAGCTGAAGACGGGGCTCGCCCTGGCGCTGGAGGCATCCCCCGGGCTCCGCTCCCTCTCGGTGGACTCGTGGGCCGTGGACTACGTGCCCCTGGACGAGGCGGGATCTCCCCTGCGCCTCCCGCGCCGCTACCGGGATCCGCGGACGAACGGGGTGATGGAGCGGGCCTTCGAAATCCTGCCGGCGGACGCGCTCTACGCGCACACGGGGATCCAGTTCCTTCCCTTCAACACCCTCTTCCAGCTCCTGGCCGACGAAGATGAAGCGGTCCACCACTACCTGCCCATGGCCGACTTCTTCAACTACCGCTTCAGCGGCAACGCGGTGGTGGAGGTCTCCATGGCCTCCACGACCCAGCTCATGGAGGTGGGGACCCCGGCGTGGTCCCTGCCCGTCTTCGAGGCCTTCGGCCTGGAGCCTGCACGATGGCCTCCCATCGTCCCGTCAGGGACGGTGCTGGGGCCGGCCCGGGACGCCCCCACCGTCACCGTCCTGGCCACCTGCAGCCACGACACGGGAAGCGCCGTGGCCGCGGTCCCGGCCACCGAAACGACCTCCTGGGCCTTCGTCTCCTCCGGCACCTGGTCCCTTCTGGGGACCGAGCGCAGCGAGCCACTCCTCACGCCCGAAGCCAGGATGGCGGGCTTCACCCACGAGGCCGGAGTGGACGACACCATCCGCTTCCTGAGGAACCTCACCGGGCTCTGGGCGCTGCAGGAGTGCGTCCGGGAGTGGGGGGAGGTCGCGTGGGACGCTCTGGAACAGGAAGCTCGGAGCGCCCCACCGGGCCCGACCCTCATCGACCTGGAGGACCCGCGCTTCCTGGCCCCGGGAGGGATGCCGCACCGCCTACGAGCCTTCTGCAGGGAGAGGGGACTCCGGGTTCCGGAGACTCGGGGTGCCCTGGTCCGGGCCATCCTGGAGAGCATCGCCCACAGCTACGGAGACTCCCTGGCGGGGCTGGAGGACGTAACCGGGGAGTCGGTGGACGTCCTCCACGTCGTCGGGGGCGGCTCCCGGAACCGGCTCCTCTGCCAGCTCGCCGCCGACGCCTGCCACCGCACGGTGGTGGCGGGGCCGGCGGAGGCCACGGCGCTGGGGAACCTCCTCCTCCAGGCCCGGACCCTGGGCGACCTTCCTCCGGGTCGCAGCCTACGCAGCATCGCGGCCGGCTCCAGCGAGCTGGAAACCTATCGACCCACTTCGTCACCTCCTTGAGATATTATGGACTCGACTCCTGAAGGATATACGCTCCTGCACTACGAGGACCTCTGGGACGAGGCCGCCGCCGCCCGGATGGACCCCGTGCAGCGCCTGGTCTACCGCTCGAACCTCCTGGGCACCGACTGGCGCATCACCAACACGGGAGGGGGCAACACTTCCTCCAAGCTCCCCGGCATAGATCCCATCACCGGGGAGGAGGTGGAGGTCCTCTGGGTGAAGGGATCCGGAGGGGACCTCCGCACGTCGGTGAAAGCCAACTTCGCGTCCCTCTACCAGCAGAAGCTCCTGAGCCTCCAGGAGGTCTACGCCCACTTCAAGGAGAAGGGCCCCAAGACGCCGGCGGAGGACGCCATGGTGGGGATGTACGCCCACACCACCTTCGCGCTGAACCCCCGGGCGCCGAGCATCGACACGCCCCTGCACAGCTTCATCCCGCACAAGCACGTGGACCACATGCACCCCGTGGCGTGCATCGCCATCGCCACCGCCAAGGACGGGGAGGCGCTCACGCGCGAGATCTACGGGGACGAGGTCGTCTGGACCCCGTGGCTGCGGCCGGGCTTCGAGCTGGGCCTCACCCTCCAGGAGATCTGCAGGACGCACCCCGAGGCCAGAGGGGTGATGCTGGGCGGACACGGCCTCATCAACTGGGCCGACGACGACCGGGAGTGCTACCTGCTGACCCTGCGCCTCATGGACCAGGCCGCCGAGTACCTGGCCCGGAAGGACCTGGGGGGGAAGACCTTCGGTGGCTCGAAGCACGCGACCCTCCCCGAGGCGGAGGGGCGCGCGGCCCTGGTGAAGGTCCTCCCCTGGCTCCGGGGACGGCTGAGCCGGGCGCGGAAGGTCATCGGGACGGTGGAGGCCGGCGAGAGCGTCATGTCGTTCGTCAACGCGGCCGACGCCCCCAGGCTGGCGGAGCTGGGGACCTCGTGCCCGGACCACTTCCTCCGGACGAAGATCAAGCCCCTGTGCGTGGACTGGGATCCCGGGAGCGAGGACGTGGAGGCCCTCAAGGAGAAGCTGGAGGCGGGGCTGGCCCGGTACCGCGAGGACTACACGGCCTACTACGAGGAGTGCAAGCGCCCGGGCTCTCCGGCCATGCGCGGGGGTGATCCCACGGTCATACTCATCCCCGGCCTGGGGATGATCGGATGGGGAAAATCCAAGAGCGAGAGCCGGGTGACGGCGGAGTTCTACAAGTGCGCCATCGAGGTCATGCGGGGTGCCGAAGCGGTCTCCCGCTACACCGCCTTGCCCCGGCAGGAGGCCTTCGACATCGAGTACTGGGCCCTGGAGGAGGCCAAGCTCAGGAGGATGCCCGCAGAGAAGGAGCTGGCCCGGCAGATCGTGGCGGTGGTGGGAGCCGGGAGCGGGATCGGGAGGGCGGTGACGAACCGCCTGGTGGGCGAGGGAGCCGTGGTGGCCGCCCTGGACCTGCAGGCGGAGGCGGCGAAGGAGACCGCCGACACCGTCATGGAGCGCATCGGCATGGGGATCGGGGTGGCCGGGACCGGCCTCTCCGGGGCCGGCGACGTCATCGCCCTGAGCGTGGACATGACCCGCCGGGAGGAGGTGCGGCGCGCGCTGGCGGAGGTCGTCTTCGCATACGGCGGGCTGGACCACGTGGTGGTCACCGCCGGCCTCTACGTCTCGCCGGACACCGACGGGCGGATCCCCGACGCGGGCTGGGAGGACTCGTTCCGGGTCAACGTCATCGGACCCCACACCGTGGCCGACGAGGCCGCCCGGATCTGGGCGGCGCAGGATCTTCCGGGGAGCCTGGTCCTCACCACCAGCGTGAACGCC
>JAJDNC010000016.1 GCA_022340865.1 Gemmatimonadota bacterium | reverse complement strand
CCTCCGAACAGGCCGAAGTTGTGCCCCATCATCACGATGCTGTCGAAGCGGCCCAGCCGGCGATTGATGCTCGTGACCGAGAGCACGCGAGCATCCCGGACCCCGCGGCACCGGCATACCTCGATGGCCAGAGGGGACGTGTCGATGGCGACGACTTCGTGACCCCGGCGTTGCAGCTCCAGGCTGAATCGCCCGGCGCCGCTGCCCGCGTCGAGGACCCGGCCACGGGCCGCGGCCAGGGCCGCTTGGTCCAGGTCTCCCCACGCCGGGGGGTCGCTGAAGTACTCTCCCGCCCCGGCGGAGAGGGCTATGAAGCCGTCGTCCCGCTCGACGATCTCTACGGCCCCGTGATCGCCCTCCAGGTAGTCGAGGAGCACGTGGCCGAACGCATCCTGCTGGTCGCTCAGCGGCATGTGGGCTTCACCTCCTTGTGCCGGGTTCTCTCGCCCCGGGTCCGGTCGTGTGCTCGGGGCAGCCACCGTCCCACGTGGTGCCGGTAAGCCTCGAAGGCCGCTCCGAACGTCCGCCTCAGCGTCGGCTCCTCATAGGCTCTGACGAAGACATGCGCCAGCGCGAAGAACAGCACGCCATACCCGGCCAACGCCACCGACCCATAGTACAGGGCCGCGCCCATGAGGGCAGCCACGGCACCGAGATACATCGGATTGCGCACCCACCGATACGGCCCCGAGACCACCAGCCGACGAGGAGCGTCGAACGGCGCCGGAGTCCCCCGCCCGACCAGCCAGAACGTCAGGACGCACCACACTGCCAGTGCGGCGCCCCCCATCGCGATCGTGCCTCCCGCCCACTGTGCGACCCCCATGCCCGCCGGGCGGGTGATCCCCGACCACTCCAGCACCCGAGCGGGAACCAGCACGAGAAGCAGCGCCACGAACAGCGATCCGTACGTCAGGCTCCGGAGCAGAACGAACACCGCTTTCACACGCCCTCCGGAAGAAGCCACCGGCGCCACCCCGCGCCTCCCGCCCGTGCCTCTCACGAAAGCATCCGGGCTGGGCCACCGCAACTTGCGCCGGACCCGCGATGGTGCTTTCTTCCTGAGCGTTCACTCAGTTAACGGGCTGCTGTGGGAGTGCGCTATGGCACGGCTGACTCACGAGCGCCGGCATCAACAGATCCTCGACACGGCCATCGATGTCTTCGCGGACTTCGGCTTTCGCGGGACCACGACGAAGCAGATCGCCAAGGCCGCGGGCGTGAGCGAGGCGACGATCTTCCTGCACTTCCCGTCCAAGGAGGCGCTCTACCAGGCGATCCTCGAGGAGGTCTCCCAGAGCCAGGAGCCGTTGCGAGGGCTCCTCGACGCCGACGGCGACGCGCCTCTGGCCGATCTCCTGGCGCGCCTCGCGCAGGCATTCCAGCGGCGGCAACGCAAGGACTCGGCCCTGGTACGCCTCGCGCTCTTCAGCGCCCTCGAGCGGCACACGCTGGGACGCCGGCTGGTCGACCAGCACCTGGCCGGTCCGGTGCAGGGTCTCACACGGCTCATCCAGCGGGCCCAGGAGCACGGCGAGGTCCGCGCCGACCTCGATCCGAAGATGGCGGCGCGCGCCCTCGACTCGATGCTCGTCCACCAGGTTCTCCTGCAGGAGGTCCTGGGCGAGAAACACGTCTCCTCCGGAGACATGCAGTCTTACGTCGATATCTACCTGCGGGGCATAGCGCCCCGCGATGCGCAGGAGGAATGATGGCTCGCTTGGCGCTCACGTTGGCTTGCGCCGCGCTCGTCACGACCCTTCCGACCCCGGGCGTCGCCCAGAGCCCCACGGCGCTCGTCAGGCTCTCCGTCGAGGATGCGGTGTCGCTGGCGCTCGAGCACAACGATCAGATCCACCTCGCGTCCGCGAGCGTGGATCAGGCCAGGGGAGCGCTCATCGCGGCGGAAGCCGACGCGCTGCCCAAGCTCGACTTCTCGTACAACTACGCGCGGAACATCCAGCGCCCGGTGATCTTCTTCAACCAGGGCGGCCAGATCCAGCAGATCTCCATCGGATCCGCGAACGACAACACCTTCGGCCTCACGCTGAAGCAGACCCTCTTCGATGCCGGGCTCGCGTTCACCACGCGCGGAGCCAGGCTCTCCCGCGAGTACGCGGCCTACAACCTGGCCGCCGCCAAGGATCAGGTCGCCCTGGCGGCCAAGGTCGCCTACTACCAGGTCCTGCTGGACGCCGCCATCGTCGAGGTGCAACAGCAGGCCCTCGATCAGGCGCAACGCCGCCTCGACGTGGTGCGACAGCAAACGGTGGCCGGGCTGGCGTCGGAGTACGATTCCCTCACGGCCGTGGTCGCGGTGCAGAACCAGCGCCCGCCGCTCATCCAGGCCCAGAGCGCCCTCAAGCAGGATCGGGACCAGCTCAAGCGGACCCTCGGCATCGAGCTGAGCCAGGATCTCGCGCTCACCGATTCCCTCTCGTTCCAGCCCTTCCAGCGGCCCGACTCCGCCACGGTTGCAAAGACGATCGCCGCTCGTCCCGATGTCGTGGCCCAGGAGCGCATGGTTCAGCTCCGGGACGCCGCGGCGGGCGTGGAGCGCACCAAGGGATGGCCGACGCTGTCCCTCAACATCGCGCTCCAGCGTCACGCCTCGTCGCAGAACCTGATCCCCGGAGACGCCAACTTCTCCCAGAGCCTCCAGGCGGGGTTCTCCCTCGCATGGTCACTGTTCGACGGCCGGGGCTCGCATGGGCGCCTGCTCCAGGACCGCGCCCAGGTCGAGGCCGAGCAGGCGCGGCTCACCGCCGCGCGCCAAGACGCGCACCTCCAGGTCCAGCAGGCGGCCGACGCCCTCGACGCGGCGCAGGCGCAGGTCCAGGCGGCGCGGGGCACGGTCTCCGTCGCCGAGCACGCCCTCGACATCGCCCAGACACGCTTCCGGAACGGCCTCGCCACGCAGGTCGAGCTCGGCGCCGCCGAGCTGGCGGCGACGCAGGCCCGCACCAACTACGCCCAGGCCCTCTTTCAGTTCAACGTCGCGCGTGCCCAGTGGAGCGCCGCGCTGGGGACATACTGATATGCGTGTACGCCGCTGTCCGACCGTTTTGCTGCTGGCTCTCGTCGCCTCCCTCGCCGTCCCCCACACGGCGGGGGCGCAGACGCCCGCCAACAACGCACCGCTCTCCGTCTCCCTTCCGCCGTCCTTTCACGTGACCGTGGGGTTCGCCCACGCCGGCTGGAGCGACGCGGCCCTCTCCGGCGCCAACGGCATCTCCGTCACGGTCTCACGCCGTTTCGCGGGCCCGGTCCAGGTGGCCTTCGACTTCGCGAGCCTGTCGGGCAACACGCTCGCCGGCTCGGGAGTGGAGGCGGCGCGTCACTATCTGGTGAACGCCGTCGTCGCGGTGGCGCCCCGGCTCACCGCGCGCGGCCACCTCGTCCAACCCGAACTGGGTGCAGGAATCGGAGCCCTGGCGAGCGCCCCGGCGGCGGACTCGCTGACCACGCGCTCGCAGAACACGTGGGAGCTCGTCGCCGGAGTGGACGTCGGCGTGGCCGGCCCCTTCACCCTCGGCCTGGCCTACCGCCACGTATCCGTACGCCTCCAGGACGTCGCCACGCCGGGGCCGACAATCCCGAGCAAGTCGGTGAGCGCGAACGTCCTCGAGGCGCGGGTCGGTGTGAGGTTCTGAGGTCGGAGGGTATGAGCGGTCGCGGCATTGGGAAGGCCGCGAGCGACGCCGCGGCCGCTCCGTTACCGCACCCTACCGTTCGCCGCCGCCCACCGGCGCCCGCGCGCCCCCGAAGATCCTCCGCAGGAGACCCGGCACCGCATCCATGTACGTGTAGACCACCGGCACCACCACCAGCGTCAGGAGCGTGGAGCTGAAGATCCCGCCGATGACCACCACGGCCAGGGGCGCGCGCATCTGGCTTCCGGACATGAGCTGCGTCGCCACGGGGATGGCGCCGAACGTGATGGCGGCCGAGGTCATGAGGATGGGCCGCAGCCGGCGGGGGCACGCCTCCTTCAACGCCTCGTAGATCCCCAGACCCGCCTCCCGGCGTTTGTTGGTCAGGTCGATGAGCAGGATGGAGTTCTTCATCACGATGCCCATCAGCAGGATCATCCCGATCATGCCGATGATCCCGAGACGCGTCCCCGTGATCAGCATCAGGCCGAACGCGCCGCTTATGGCCAGGGGCAGCGCGAACATCAGGGTGAACGGGTGGAGGAAGTGCTCGAACTGCACAGCCAGCACGATGTAGATGATGATGATCGACAGCTCGATGGCGAAGATCAGGCTCTGGAACGACTCCTCGAACATCTGGGACTGCCCCGTCACCGCGACCTTGATCCCCGGCGGGGCGATGTGCTGTGCGGCGGTCAACGCCTCGCTGAGCCCCGTGCCCAGCGGCAGCGAGGGGTCGAGGTCGGCGAAGATCGTGGTCGCCCGCTCCTGGTCCAGCCGCGGGATGGCGGTCACGCCGGTTCCCTCGCTCACCTTCACGACGTTCGCGAGGCTCACGATGGACCCGGTCGCCGAGCGCGTGGACAGCTGGTCGAGGTCGCTCGGCGTCGCGCGCTGGCTGCGCAGCGCCCGTACCCGCACGTCGTACCTCTGCCCGTTGCTCTTGAAGTTGGAGACCTTGAGCCCGCCCACCATCGCGTTCACCGTCTGCGACACGTCGAGGGCGCTCACCCCCAGCGCCGCCGCCACGTCACGGTTCACCGCGACGTTCACCTCCGGCTGCTGGAGCTGGAGGTCGTAGTCCACGTCCACCAGCCCGGGGATCCGCTTCAGCGAATCCACCACGGCCTGCCCCGTCTGCGCGAGCTGCTGGAGGTCGCCTCCCTTCAGCACGAGCTGGATCGGGGTGTTCCGCATGCCCCCGCCCACCCCGCTGGAGCGCTCGACGTACGCCTGGATGCCGGGGATGGTGTTCAGCTTCTGCCGGTACTCGGTCATGATCTCGTCCTGCGTACGCTTGCGCTGCGAGGCGTCCACGAGCGTCACGACCATCTGGCCGTCGTTCACCCCCGCTGTCCCGCCCAGGCCGATGGTCGAGAACACCCCGGTCACCGCCGAGTCGCTCATCATCATGTGCTCGGCCTGCCGCAGATACCGGTTCGTGTAATCGAGGGACGAGCCGATGGGCGCCTTGATCCGGACCGTGAACTCGCCCTGGTCGACGTTCGAGAGGAACTCCCGCGGGATGAACATCCCCATGACCAGGGCCGCGGCGAAGGTGCCCAGGGCCGCGAAGACGATGACGAGGCGGTGGTCCAGCGCATAGTCCAGAAGCCACCGGTACCCCGCGTCGATGCTGTCCAGGGCGACGTCCAGAGCGCGGTGGACGCGGCCGCGCTTGGTGCTGAGCCGGAGGATCCGGGCGCTCAGCATCGGCGTGAGCGTCAGGGCCACGAACAGCGAGAAGAGCACGGCGATGGCCACCGTGACGCCGAACTGGAAGAGGAAGCGCCCTACGAGCCCCTGGGTGATGGCCACCGGGATGAACACCGCCACGATGGAGAGCGTCGCGGCCAGGGCCGCGAAGAAGATCTCCGACGTGCCGAAGCTCGCGGCGTCCGGAGACGGGCGACCCTGCTCGATGTAGTGGAAGATGTTCTCCAGGACGACGATGGCGTCGTCCACCACGATCCCCACGCATAAGGAGAGCGAGAGCATCGTGATGTTGTTGATGGTGAAGCCCAGCACGCGCATCATCCCGAACGTCGCTACGAGCGAGGTGGGGATGGTCGCCGCGATCACCAGCGTCGAGCGCCAGCTCCTGAGGAAGATGAACACGACCAGCACGGCCAGGAGCGCGCCCAGGATCAACTCGTCCCGCGCCCCGACGATGGAGTTCCGGATCATGTTGGACTGGTCCGACGCCACCGTGACGTGCATGCCGGGGGGCAGGTCGGCCTGGATGTTGGCCAGCTGCCCCTTCACCAGGTCCGCCACCGCCACGGTATTGGCGCCCGGTCGGGGCGCGACACCGAGTCCCACCGAAGGCACGCCGTTGAACCGTGCGAGCCCGCGTCGCGGCTCCAGGCCGTCCTCCGCGTATCCGACGTCCCGGAGCCGGATGGCCCGGCCGTCCTGGTACGCGATCACCATGTCGTCGAACTGGTCCGGCGTGTCGAGTTGGCCGTGCACGTTCACGCGGAACTCGTTTCCCGGTGACTCGAGGATGCCGGCGGGCAGCTCGACGTTCTTCGACTGGATGGCGTGGATGACGTCCGTGGCCGTCAGGGAGCGCGTGCGCAGCTTCGCGCGGTCGAGCCAGATCCGCATCTCCCGGGCGCGGTAGCCCGCGAGCTGCACGTTCCCCACGCCCTCCAGCGTCTGCAGCCGCGGCTTCAGGACCTCGTTCGCGAAGACGCTCATCGTCTTCACGTCGAGCCCGGTGAGGGCGACCCATACCACCGGCTGCGCGTTGATGTCGAGCTTCTGGACCAGAGGGTCCTCCGCCTCGGTGGGGAGGTTCGCCCTGGCGAGGGCCACCTTGTCCCGCACGTCCTGCGCGGCGACGTCGACGTTCCGGTTGAGCTCGAACTGCACCAGGATCTGCGAGACGCCCAGCGCGCTCGTGGAGGTTATCTGCTTCACACCCTCGATGGTGTTGAGCTGCTCCTCGATGGGCCGCGTCACATCGGCTTCCGTGATGTCCGGGCTCGCTCCCGGCAGGATCGTCGTCACCGTCACGTAGGGGAAGTCGATCTTCGGGAACTGGTCGATCCCCATGCTGCGAATCCCGAGGTATCCGAAGAGGAGCATGGACACCACGAGCATGGTGGTGAAGACGGGCCGCTTGATCGCGGTATCGGAGAGGATCATCCTGGCGACCTTCCACTGGGACGCGCTTGACGCCCGCCCCGGGCGAGGCTAGCGTACGTTCCTGAGTAAACGCTCAGTTCGCCAAGCTAACCGGGCGGGTCGGTGGTGACAAGGCCGACACGTGACTTCCTAGGAGTGGGGCATGCGACGCAGTGTGGCTGGAGTGTTGGCGCTCGTGGGGCTCATCGCGGGATGCCGACACGGAGCCCAGGAGGAGGTGGCGAAAGCGCCGGCGGTGGAGATCGCCGTGGCACGCGCCGAGGACGTCCCGGTGGAGGTGGCCGCCGTCGCGAGCCTCGAGTCACCGCACAGTGCCGAGGTGCGTGCCCAGGTAGCGGGACAAGTCACCAGGCTCTATGTGGACGAGGGCGCACGCGTTGCCGCGAAGGGTGCCATCCTCGCCATCGACCCGGAGCGCTACCATCTCGTTCTGGAGAGCGCGGAGGCGCACCTCGAGCAGGCGAAGGCCCAGTACGCCAACGACTCCCTCACCCTGGCGCGGAGCCGGCCTCTCCTCGCCACCGGCGGGATCGGCCCGCAGGCCTTCGACGACCTCAAGACGAGGGTCGGTCTCTCCAAGGCCAACCTCGACCAGGCCCGCGCCGCCCGCGACATCGCACGCCAGGACGACCAGAATGCGTCGGTGCTCGCGCCCTTCGCCGGCCGCTTCGCCGAGCGCAAGGTCAACGTCGGCGACTACGTGAAGGTCGGCGACCTCCTCGGCACCATCACCAACGCATCGGTGCTCGAGCTCATACTCCACCTTCCGGAGACCGAAGCGGGTAACGTACGACCGGGCGATTCCGTCGCCTTCGACGCCACCGCGGTGCCCGACCACGCCTTCACCGGCATCGTCTTCTACGTGAGCCCCATCGTGGACCCCCAGAGCCGCACGGTCACCATCAAGGCCCGCGTGCAGAACGAGAAGGGCCTGCTGCGACCCGGGATGTCCGCCACGGCCGATGTCTCGACTCGCATGCTGCACCACGCGGCGGTGGTGCCCGAGGTCGCGGTGCGCCGCGAGGCGGGCGAGCAGTACGTCTTCCGCATGGCTCAGGACACGGTGAGCCGGGTCAGCGTGACCCTCGGGCCCCGCCCCCGTCCGGGTGACATCGTGATCACCGACGGCGTCGCGGTGGGCGACACGGTGCTCGTCGCCGGATTCCAGAAGGTCACGAACGGAACCCGGGTCGAAGCACGGCTCGCGCCGGCGGCGGCGGACTCCGCGGGACTCTGACACCGGAGGCCGGGCTGGCCCGCCGTCGCCCACGGGCCTCCACGCGGCACCGCACCGGGCAGATCCCCGGGGCGGCTACGCGCCGTCGGCTTCGTCCCCAGGCCCCGCACGCCGCCCGATCTGCCGGACCAGCAACCACCGGGATCCGAACGCCATCAGAGAAGGGGAACCAGGAACATCGCGCTCATGGCTCCCATCGTTCCCAGGGTGCTTCCGAAGAGCCGGTCGTAGGGAAACGTCTCTCTTGCACTTTCCATTGTCAGAGGGCGTCCAGCCACAGGGCCAGTGCTATTCCCGCCGCGTTCACGACGAAGTCGACGGGATCGTGAGTATTCGACATGATGCCGAATCCGTCCAACGCCTCGAAGAGCTCGACGACCACGAGCGCGGCGGCCGCCGGGACGAGCCTCCTGATTCTCGGCGGGAAGTCCAGATTCGCGAAGAGGAAGTAAACCGCGAACGACACCGACAGATTACCGAGGTAGCTGTGGACGACCGTGTCCCATGGGCCCGTGTACCGCCTCTTGAGCGGCAACAAGGCGACGCCCAGGAGAATGAAGAGCAGATTACGGACCTTCCGCCCGAGGTGGGGCTCGGAGCCGACTGCGCTGTTGCTCATTTCAGTGCCGCCTCGGCCTCCCGGATTCTACTCTGCCGGCCCGTGCTCCGCTTCCACAAGAAGGCGTTCCACCTCGTCCTCCGCCTCGAGATTGGCGAGCAGCTCGCGGACGCTGGCCACCGCACGCTCGATGGCGGCGGCGTCCCGGAGGACCACGGTCCGATGGAGCTCGGCAAGCTGCGCAACGACGCTGGCGGCTCGCGCGTCCAGCACGTCCTGGAGGTCGGAGACCGACCGCTGACTCCGACTCCTATCCAGAGAAGTCGACCGTGCCAGCCACTCGACCCGACGGAGGTCGGCAAGCAGAACGTGCAGGCGCTGAACCAGGGCCTCGGCAGTCTGACGAACGCCGGGTGGAACGGTGGGATGGCGTACGATCCGGTGCGCCATCGCCTCTGCGACCTCCAGTCTCGGGTCCGAAGTGGCACCGGACTCCGCGAGCGCGCGGTCTACTCGAAGCTCGTCCCAGCGGCGAATCACCTCACGCGCCAGTTTCGCGGCTCGCGTTACCGGGGCCAGATAGAGCACGATGACGACGGCCAGGAACGCCAGCAGCCAGCTGAGCGAAAGCGGGTAGCCCAACCACACCGCCGCGGCCCATGCGAGGGTGCCGGCCACGCCGGCTCCCGCCAGCTGCCAACCGTAGGTCGTGAGTACCTCGTCGGCTTCCTCGACGACGCGCGGCCGATCCGGCGGGTCGTCCGGTACCGTCAGATGGCCTTGTTCCCGTTCACCCATCGCCACACCTCCCCATGGTTGTCCCGATACGTCGGTGACCCCGGCACGACACTATCGGCGGCGGCTACCGATCACTCAATCCCTGTCTCTCGAGGAT